>NZ_PPCY01000004.1:0-320188 GCF_002959795.1 Veillonella sp. S13054-11 | reverse complement strand
ATAGTAAACCTTGTGTTATGATTTAGGTGTCTAATCAAAATATAACCGAGGTAATCACTATGGACTACTTGGAGTAAAAGCTATTAATCTACCTAAGAAATATTATATTTTTATAAAGTATGAAATAAAAGAATCATAACCACTCGTAGAACGGGTGGTTTGCTCTGACCCTATAAGGGTCTTTCTCTAGTGGTGGCCCTCTAAAGAAGGCATTGAATGATCTGACAACCACTCTATTACCACTGGCTGCCCCCTACTCGGGGGCTTTTCTTTTGCCTATTTTACCGGCTCACCCGTAAACGGGTCGGTATACGCTTTAAAGTTTAATGTATCTTGTGCTATATCTTCTTGTAGTTGATTGCGAATATACTCTTTTATCGCCCCTTCATATCGTCCCACTGTATCCACATAATATCCTCTACACCAGAAATGTCTATTTCCATACTTATATTTTAAATTTGCGTGTTTATCGAATATCATGAGGCTACTTTTGCTTTTTAAATACCCCATAAAACTCGATACACTTAAATGTGGTGGAATCGTTACTAGCATATGGATATGATCCGGACAGCATTCCGCCTCGATAATTTCTACATTTTTTCTCTTACATAAATCTCTTAGAATTTTACCTACATCAGCTTTTATCCGCCCATAAATTATTTGTCTTCTATATTTTGGAGCAAAAACAATATGATATTTACATCTCCATTTACTATGTGATAAGCTTTTTACGTCATTCATTGACATTGAACCTCCTATGTTGAAATGTTGTGGTTGCCAGACCAACTCCATTCTAGCACTAGGAGGTTCTTTCCTTTTCTCTAAGAATTTTTACTGACCCCCAGTTTAACTGGGGGTTTAGTCATGCCTATTCGGCGTACAAGCAAAAAGGCGGCACAACCAAATGGTTGTACCGCCTTGATTCATCAATTATTCAGCAGTGAATGGCAATAAAGCGATTGCACGTGCACGTTTGATAGATGTAGTCAATTTGCGTTGATGTTTTGCGCAAGTACCGGAAATACGACGAGGTAAGATTTTGCCGCGTTCAGTCGTAAAACGACGAAGTTTAGCAACGTCTTTATAGTCGATTTGATCGATATGGTCTGCACAGAAAACGCATACTTTTCTTCTTGGCTTTCTGCCTCTATCTCTTCTCATTGCGAATCCTCCTTTTCGAATTAGTAGGAGTCCCTGACACTAGAACGGGATGTTTTCGTCATCGCCGCCTGTACTGAAACTATCAAAATTGGACCCACCTTCGAAAGAATTAGTATTCATATCAAGGGATTGGCCCACAAAGTTCGCTACCACTTCAGTAACGTACCGTTTTTGACCGTCCTGAGTCTCGTAAGAACGAGTTTGCAAACGACCTTCTACAAAGCAACGACTGCCTTTACGAAGATTGCCTGCCGCTTCACCAAGTTTACCCCAAGCAACGCAGTTGATGAAAGCAGTTTGTTCTTTCGTCTCATTTGTTGTGGAATCAATATAGGTATTTGTGGCAGCTACTGTGAAAGTTGCTACCGCACGACCAGTTTTGGTATAGCGTACTTCAGGATCACGAGCTAAATTACCTAGAATTTGTACAGAGTTCATGTTTTCCTCCAGGCTTTAATTATGCTTCGTGTTTAACAATTAGATGTCTTAGGACTTCATCGTTGATTTTCAATACACGATCGATTTCTTTGATTTCAGCAGGTGCTGCTTCAAAGTTAATCAATACATAGAAACCGTCAGTGAATTTCTTCACCGCGTAAGCAAGACGACGCTTGCCCCAACGATCTACCTTTTCTACTGTGCCGCCTACACGAGCAATTAAAGCTTCTACTTTTTCAATAACAGCGTTAGTTGCTTCCTCTTCAGCTGGTTTCACAATAAACATGACTTCGTATTTGTTCATACAAAATCACCTCCTCTTTCGGACTAATGCCCCTATCGACACATAGGGGTAGGAAGTGCTTACCATCAATAAGCCTTACTATTATAACCTAAAAAAATAATGAAAGCAAGGACTCAATTTAAGCCCTTGCTTTCACCAATATTATATACGATTATATTTTTCATCCTCAGGAAAGGCAATAATAGCACAAACAATTACAAATATGGCTATTACCCCCATCATAGGATAGGCCGTATCATTTGGTAAGAAGGTAAGTATCAACGATGACACAATACCACTACCATATTGCATGGCACCTAATAGTGCCGCCCCAGATCCAGCCATTCTACCTGCTCTATCTAAAGCTAATGCATTAGTTACAGCGGCAATGATACCATTCATGGAGAAGAATAGGAAACAGCCAATAACGATTAACCACAGTGAATGGTAACCTAAGAACATCAAACCCATTACAACGGATACACAAATAGCGGCAAATAGTGTGGCATATCGCAATAATCTATCGAGTCGTATAGCACTTACAATACGACGATTAATAGCACTTAACAACATAACACCAATAATATTGACAGAAAAGAGATAACCAAAATATTCTTTGGGCACTTCATACACATCTATATATACATAAGGGGATCCAGTTAAGAACGCATAGATAGCAATATAAAAGGAACTCACACATAGGGTATATTTCATAAAGCCCTTATTGCGTAACAAAATCCAATAATTATTATAAGTATGACCTATAGACTTTTTACTGCGCTTCTCTACAGGATGTGTTTCTGGAAGCACTAATACGGCAACGAGCATTAGAAGACCTATACCAACAAGCAACCAGAATATGGAATGCCATGTATACCATACAAGTAAATGTCCTGCTAACATCGGTCCTGCTATAGGCGCTATAGCCATAACAATGGCCAATGTAGACAACATTTTAGCCGCCTCAGTCCGACCATATAAATCCCGAATCATAGCCCGCGATAGCATTGGTCCTACACAGGCCCCAAATGCCTGAAACACACGCCAAGCCAATAACTCCATCATAGAGGAACTCAAGGCACAGCCTACAGAACCAATAATAAATAAAACTATCCCTATAATCAGTGGCTTCTTACGACCAATTTTATCGCTAACGGCGCCCCAAAAAAGCTGAGCTAGCGCAAACCCAATTAAGAAACCCGTCAACGTAAGCTCCGCATCACCATTGAGGTCACGCCCCATCTCAGGCATAGCAGGCAAATAAATATCCGTCGACAACGACGTAAACGCCATCAAAGCACTTAATATAGAAGTAAAAAGCCATCCCTTATTGCTAATCGTCAGCATAAAGACACCACTTTCATATAAAACCGCACCATAATATGTATGTATTTAAATTATATCAAAAACAAAGTTAATCCTATATAGTTTTGATATTATTCAACAAAAAAGCGTAGTAAAATACTACGCAAAAATTGGTCTATAAGCACTATCACTCTTTGCACTATTCAAATAGTGTAAAGATAAAAGCCTAACGCAACAGAGCATTCAAAATACTCGCACGCTAGGCAATCCTCTTAAAACAGTTTATAAGATGAGCCTAACGCTACCACACGTTGATGGCTCTCTTTTTATTTATTATACAACATAAATAGAATTTCTTAAAGGAATTATATGATAAATGGCTCTTTATCATTAACGACATAAACATTTCTATTAGGTAGTATTCTCTTTAGTTTTTCAGGGATATCAGTATGAACCGGAATAATGACATCAGGATTTACTAAGTCTATAAACTTGAGTAAATCAGTTTTTGAAACATGACCACTGGCATGACATATATAAGCTGGATATGTATCTAGCAAATTCTTCAATGCTAGATTCTCCTCAATATATCCTGTCCACATGGAATATATAATACGTACATCATCTTTAGGGAACTCTTTAATTTTAGAAATAAAATTTTCTGTCCCTCTTACTAAAGATACAAATCCATGTTCCATATAGTATTTAGGATATTTGCCTTTATCAATAACTAATGGGCTATCATGTCTACGATACAAAGAACTTTCATAATATACATTATTAATCACAGTGTCTAATATTCTTTTCTGATAAGCATCACAAATGAGTACTTTATCAGTTGGCATATTCTGCCAAATCCCCATAATACGGTCAATATTCGTAGAAGAACACATAACAAAAACATATTTTCCGTCTTGAATATAAGAAGAAATATCATCTAATACAGCTACTTCAGCTATAGGGTCATTGGCATCTCTAGATAATGAAGTTCCTTCTGTAATTAATACATCAACCTCACCTATATAGGTCTTAACTAACTTCTCTAATACATGTTGACGCAGCCCATGCATCCGGAAATCACCTGTATATAAAATGTGTTTACCTTCAGCCTCAATAACAAACATATAACTATCAGCGGCACTATGGTCAATAACCAAAGGCCTAATCCGTATATCACCAATAGTGAAAGCCTCTCCCCCACGAAATGTATTAGCACCTAATAAGCGCAAGTATAAACCTCTATCTTGATACTCAGCACCTATTAGCGCGATTTCCTTACTTAATTCACCCATATATAATGGAATTTCTGATAGTGCAGAGGTTAGTTGGCCTAAGTGATCCATATGATAATGAGAAATCACAATACCGTCACAATCCAACTTTCCTTTTGTAACGCCTTCTATATCAAGATTTATAGGTGTGTACTTTTCATCTAAACTTAATTCATTACCAAAATCTAACATCATGCGAGTAGATGCTGTACTAATTTCTATAGCACTACCACCAATCTGATGTGTGCCACGATGAACAACAATATTCATATTCAACCTTTACTTAGAAATGGTAAGCAATGTTTCTGCTCGATATAAACGATCCAAATTTTCTGACCAATTATCTACTTTATTTTTATAAGGCGATTTACTTACTTTTTGAGCTTGTAATACAACAAATCGAATTTGTTTCAATTTAGACTCTTGTTTTAATATAGCCTCACATAAAGCTCGTAATTCTTTTCTTTTACTTGGATTAATTAATTCCTGGCACTCTTTATACTGTTCTGACACAACAGTTTTAGATGGATAGTTAGGTTCATTTGGTTCATTTGAAACGATACGAAGCATCAAATTTGTTTTATCCCCACCATCTTCTTTTATACAAGACTTTTCGTCAAACAAAACAACTAACTCGGCTTCATTTGTATGTTTATATTCAGATAATTTCTTTAAGTTATTTATACCCTCGTGAGCAACATCAGCCTTAATCTGTTTTAAATCAAGCAACTTATAATATGTATAAGCTTCTAAAATACAGCGTAGTAAAGTTTCCTCACTACCAGATGGACGATATTTTAATTCAATTACAGAATAACATTCGTCATCAGTGTTATAGCCTAATAAATCTATTTTTCCATAAGAATCATTTTGTGTTTCCTTTAATGGTGTTTGATAATCAAAAATATAACCTAATCCATCAACCTTACGTTGATAAAACAACAATTTCGCTAAAATTTCTTCTTTACGATTTGTGCCTTGCAGCTTTTTCATATCTACTATTTCAGAAGGAGAATGCTTTGTATCAAAATGATTAGATCGTACAGGCGTTAAGTCTGTCCATGTCTTTAAAAGATTTTTTGATAAAAGAGTACTGGCAATAGCTTCACTATAGCGGTTTTTGTCCGTTTGCGACGCGCCTTGTACATAGCCTTTATAATTTACAATAGATGCCTTATAAAAATTTGCTGCAAATCTTTTTATATCCCCATCGTTATCTTTTGGCTTTACTTTTTTTATATTAACAGTATCTTCTATTGTATCGTTCTTAGGTTGCCCAAAAAGGGTTTCAAACTCATCAATTTTATCTTTTCGATTAATACCTTTGCAAATAAATTCATATACTTCTTTAGACTTTAACATTATAAATGCCTCCCTTAATAGCAATTTACCTCACTGCACATAACTACTAAAATTACCCCATATCATACACAATAGATCAATGTATTATTATAAATTCATTATATCAGTGGACTTTTTATGAGTAAATAATGAAGAAATAAAATTCTATGCGAATATTATCTTCCTATATTTTTACTTTAATACAATCAACGAGTAATAATTTCCTCATATTATAGTCTTTTATATTAAAAATATTTACACTATTTAGATTAAGCAAAAATTCTATAGAAAATCCTTGCGTCATTATTCTATATAATTTACTATATATAGAGAAATCTGATTATAAAAAGGAGTCATCATGGCTAATATCAATGAAAACTACTTAAACCTACAAGGTTCTTATTTATTCGCTAATATTGCTAAAAAGGTAAATGAGTACCAAACTGCTCATCCAGATGCAGATATTATTCGTCTTGGTATCGGCGATGTTACATTACCTCTTGCTCCAGCAATTATCGACGCTATGAGTAAAGCTGTTCAAGAAATGGGAAAAGCAGAAACATTCCGAGGTTATGGCCCCGAACAAGGATATGATTTCTTACGTCAAGCTATTGTTGATGGCGATTACAAACCATTAGGCGTAGATATCGCTATTGACGAAGTATTCGTTTCCGATGGTGCAAAATCTGACGTTGGTAATATCCAAGAGTTATTCAGCGAAGATAACATCATTGCTATCACAGATCCTGTGTACCCAGTATACTTAGACTCCAACGTTATGGGTGGTCGTACTGGCGAAGCTGTAGATGGCATCTTCCAAAAGGTTGTATACCTCCCTACTTATGCAGAAAACAACTTCTCCCCAGAATTCCCTTCTGAACGCGTAGATATCGTATATCTTTGCTCCCCTAACAATCCAACTGGTACTGTTTTAAGCCGTGCTCGTTTAGCAGAATGGATCAAATGGTGTAAAGATAATGATGCCATTTTGATGTTTGACTCCGCTTACGAAGCTTTCATCAGTACAGAAGATACTGTAAAATCCATCTACGAAATCGAAGGTGCTCGAGAAGTAGCTATCGAGTTCCGGTCCTTCTCCAAAACTGCAGGTTTCACTGGTACACGTTGTGCTTACGCCGTAGTACCTAAAGAGGTAACTGGCAAAACTAAATCTGGTGAACGCCAACCGCTAAACCCTATGTGGAACCGTCGTCAATGCACTAAATTCAATGGTGTTCCTTACATCATCCAACGTGGTGCAGAAGCTGTATACACAAAAGAAGGACGTGAACAAACACGTGCAAACATTGCGTACTATAAAGAAAATGCCCGCATCATCAAAGAAGGTCTTGAATCTATCGGCCTTACTGTATACGGCGGTGTGGACGCTCCATATATTTGGCTTAAAACGCCTGGCAATATGACTAGTTGGGAATTATTCGACATCTTGCTCGAACAAGTTCAAATCGTATCTACACCAGGCTCTGGCTTTGGCCCTCATGGTGAAGGTTACCTTCGTTTAACAGCATTCGGCAGTCGTGAAAATACAATTCGCGCCGTTGAAAGAATCAAAACATTACAATTCTAATATGATTATGTCTATATTTAGGTTTAGATTTATATCTTGATTTATATTTAGATTACATTAAATCTGGATTATGTGATTTAAAATAGTTTATATCTATAAAACCAAAAGACCGATTACAATCCTTCAATAGGAATGTAGTCGGTCTTTTTTTATATACCCTTACATATATGAATATTTAATTCAAGTATTCCTTAACACTATAGTACTAACAAATAACATCCCCATATTATTTGTGTCCGCTATATTTACCATTAATTAAAAGTTATGACGAATCCCTGCGTCAATGCGATAGGAATTGTCTATGATAGCACCAAAGTTTTTAGTGAAAGTCCCATAAATATATGTATTAGGACGTACGCTCCATGAACCACCTAACTCAAAATCTAGCCATGTATCTTTAAGGTTCACTTCACTACCTGTGGTTGGCTCACCGGTCATGCTATAAGTAGCTTTCATTTTACCAGAGAATTCATGCGCTAATGCAGCTTTGAGGAAGAGATTGCTGTTCTTACTTTCCTTACCAATACCTACAGCGATACGACCGATAACGGAATTCACTGCATCGGAGTTAATATGCACTGTGCTACCTGTATTTGTACGAGCATCAAAGTTTACACCAGACAATCGACTAAGCGTCAATTCTGCGTTAGGATCGATGTAAAAACCATTGTCTTTCTTGATTCGTTTACCATATTCAACGCTCAAAGAGGTACCTGTATTGCTGTAATCTCCGCTCAAACTTGTACCCAAGCTATTGCGTACAGTGAAATCATTTTTCAAACGACTTACTTTACCAATAACATCGAAGTAACGACCATCATTGTATTGTTTTGCACCGTATAATGCTAAGCCCGCAGTTTTACCAGACCCTGAACCTAAAGCGTAATCGCTATTGCTTGTACCATATAACAAAGCCCCACCAATAGTCCAATCGCCACGCAATGTGTCATAGCCTACTTGCGCCATGTTATAGGTTTGATTTACATAGGCGCTGTCTGTAATTTTAGATTTACCACCGATGTATTTTCCCCATACACCATGCTTATTGGAGTTGAGTCGCACATCCCCAAGGCGACGTTGTAAATCATTCGTATCGGCTCTCATTTGCATCACAGAGGCGGCTAACGCACTCTTAGCACCAGATACAACTTCGCTTTCACGCGCTGTCACAACCGCTTGGTCAGTAATACTAGGTTTCCCATCAACAGTAAAGCTATCTGTACCAAGCTTAGTAGAATATTCAGGGCTAATAAGGCCTGAATCGACTTGAACATTTACATCTAAATTACGTTCACCCTTAGTAAAGCCAGCGTATGTTAATTTATTAGCCAACTTCTGCAAAGTGCCTCGTGGGTTGTCTACATTTACATACCCTTTAAGTGCATCTGCCGAACTGCGCATAGTCACAGAAGAACCTTTATCAGCATGGTTGATAACGACTTTGCCCTTACCTTGTGCAGTCGCAGGGGCTCCCTTTTCATAGTCGATAACTGCATGACCAGCATAGTTGTTAATAGTAATAGGTCGTGGATCTACGGCTTGGATAATACCTTGACTACTTATATCTTTACCACCAATGAAATGCTCTACACGACTACCTGTATATAAATAGTTTGCATTATTAGGGCGACCTTGTGTAGGATATACGCGTTCAGCTCCTAACCATTCATTGCGCCAAGTCGCACCATTTTGTAAGTACAATCGTAGACCACCATGGTACGGATTGTTGTTGCTTTCATCAAATTCATTAAGTACGCCCCCTACCAGTTTAGAATTTGGTGTTGTTAAGCCTAATGAAATATGTGAGCCATGGTTATGTGGATTCTTGTCGATACCATAGTTTTTATCTAAAAATCCTATATTACCGTACATCTTCACATCATTCGTTCCCGGATGTAAGCCATCCATACCCGTATTTACATAAACAAAACCTTCTTCAGATAATGCAGAATAGGTATCAGAGGTATCTAAAGGATATGTTTTTACATCGGCCCCACCTAGTATGCGAATATATCCATCTTTATTAGCTTGCAAACCAACGCCAACAGCATCGACTTTAGCATTACCCTTTACGGTAATTCGAGTATCATCGTTATTTCCATCATTAGTAAGTCCACCATAACCAGCATAGATACCGCTCATGTAATAATGTGCCAAATCAGGTCTACGTTTCGCGCCACTTTCTGCAGGCGCTGGATTTTTAACTGTTACAGTTACATTTTTATCGATGGCCACTTGTGTCCCATCAAGGGCGTAAATACCTGTAACATTATTATGATATTTTGTTCCATTTACACCTAAACCTGATACATTAACAGTTAAGTCATCTGTATAATGTCTCTTTTCCCCCCACAAATTAAGGCCAATGGATTTTCCGTCTGTATGACTTTCCACAGTTGTGGCTGATACCATGGTAAAAGCATTAGCACCTGTTACGATTAATGCAGCAATAACAGCAGCTTTTACATTTCTTCTCATGTTATACCTCCTTAACACTTCAACTATGAACATAACTAACTAACATAACCAATTTAATTGTATCTAGATTCAGGGTATATGTGTCAATTTCTACTCATATGATTTTTTATTTGTCCCCTATAACAACACGCTATGTATCGATATAATTGTGCACAAATTACTTGTTTAAATTAGATATTAATTATTTTCTATACCATCTAATAAATTCTATAGAAAAATATTAAAAGCTATTAATTTTATGCTATAATAAATATGTTAATTATTAAATTTCAACTTATATAGGAGGCTAATATGAATATTCGTATTGGTATCGTTGGTTACGGCAACTTAGCTCGTGGCGTAGAAGCATCTGTTCAGTTACAACCTGATATGGAGCTCATCGGCGTATTTTCTCGCCGTCAAGGTATTGAAACTGTATCTGGTGTACCTACTTACACGATGGAAGATATTCCTAACTTTAAAGGCAAAATCGATGTAATGGTTCTTTGCGGTGGTTCTGCAACAGATCTTATCGAACAAACACCGATGGTAACAAAATACTTTAACTGTATCGATTCCTTCGATACACATGCACGTATTCCTGAACACTTCGCTAATGTAGACAAAGTAGCTAAAGAGGCCAAAACTGCTACATTAATTTCTTGTGGTTGGGATCCAGGCATGTTCTCTTTGCAACGCGTTTACGCGGAAGCAATCTTACCAAAAGGTAAATCCTACACATTCTGGGGTCGTGGTGTATCCCAAGGTCATTCCGATGCCATCCGTCGTATCGATGGTGTTCTTGACGCTCGTCAATATACTGTTCCTAAAGAACAATACCTAGAAGCTATCCGTAACGGCGAAACTCCAGATGTTGATGGCTATAAAGGCCACCTTCGTGAGTGCTACGTAGTAGCTGCTCCCGATGCGGACAAAACTAAAATCGAAAACGAAATCAAAACTATGGAAAACTACTTCGTAGGCTATGAAACTGTAGTCAACTTCATTTCCCAAGAAGAACTTGATCGCGACCATAAAGGCATTCCACATGGTGGCTTCGTTCTTCGCTCTGGTGAAAGTACAGAAGGCACACGTCACGTTATTGAGTACTCCTTGAAACTTGACTCTAACCCTGAATTCACAGGCTCTGCACTTGTTGCTTACGCTCGTGGTCTCTACCGACTTGCTAAACACGGCGGCACAGGTTGCTACACCGTATTCGACATTCCACCAGCTTGGATTTCCACACAATCTGCTGAAGAATTAAGAGCACATTCTCTATAATAGAGTGAGGTCCTCATAGACTTAATAGATGAGGGCCTTTTTCATACACATTAAAAGAGACCATCTTAAGATGGTCTCTTTTTTGTCCTATAAGTCTATTTTTACTCTTAATTAATACCAACGTGTTAACGGCAACTCATTCGTAACACCTTTTGTCATCAAAATTTGATGCAAGTCCATATTACCGATGTAGAAACCTGCCGCACACCCACAAAGATACAGATCCCACATGCGTACGAATTCACTCCCCCGTTTCGCCTCTACTTGCTCACGGACGCCTTGGAAATTGTTATACCAATGCATTAAAGTCTTATAATAGTGATACCGTAAACTTTCAACATCAATGACATTCATATCATAGTCATAAGCGAGGCTGACCATTTCGCGAAGGGACGGCAAACATCCACCCGGAAAGATATATTTACGAATCCAGGCACTTGTTTCCTTTTCAGAGGGGTCACTGATGTAATGAAGCAGGAACAAACCTCCGTCTTTAAGCATATCCGATGCGTCCTCCATATACAGAGGAAAATTAGGCCGACCTACATGTTCAAGCATGCCGATGCTGACAATACGGTCAAAGGTACGTCCGGAAGCTGCTACGTCGCGATAATCTATAAGTTCAATCTCAACCTGTCCTTCAAGGCCATATTCTTTAATGCGTTCCTGTCCTTTTTTCCATTGTTCTTCGGAAAGAGTACACCCATAGCCCTTAACCCCATATTTACGAGCCGCTTCAATGAGAAGGAATCCCCATCCGCAACCGATATCAAGTAAAGTCATTCCCTCTTTTAAGTACAATTTATCGAGAATATGATGAACCTTTTGATATTGCGCATCTTTAAGACTATCATTCTCATGCTTAAAATACGCACAGGAATAGCTCATGGTTTCATCGAGCCACAATTTATAGAATTCATTGCCTAAATCATAATGGGAAGATACTTGTTGTTTTTGATCTTTCTTTTTAAGACCTGCATTAAAGAGCGAGCTAAGTACCTTACGATTGATAGAGTCCTTACCTACATGACCAAGGACTACACAAAGGGCTTTAAACAAATCCCCTTCAATTTCGATATCTTTACGCATATACGCTTCACCGAGGGCGAGTTCTGCGGATATTAACAAATCCTTCTTGGGAATATCGCGATTAACGATGACGGTAAACTCGGATTCTCCGTCACCGATTGTATATTCATTATCTCCAATTTTTACGGTAAAACAATGATCATTAAAGCGTTCTAAATAATGGACTAAGAAACTATCAAATAGCTTGGAAAACATACTGAACTTCCTTTCCTATTAGCTTTCACAATATAGTTTTAGAAATATATATATTAACATGATTGGATACATTCTATACCCTATTAATATATACACCTATAAATTATATCTATATAGTTACGGCGAATAAAAATCTATATTAATCCTATATTTTAATATGAACTTATCACATTATTTAAGTAATATATTTAACTCTATTTATATTATAGCACTTTGAAATAATCTATTTTATATTTATAGAGTAACTCCATCCTATTAGTATGGTATAATATTTATTTGATAAGGTTTATAACAAACTATTGCTATAAACTTTCACAAAGAACGAAATCAATTTGTTAATAAAAGGTGGTACCATGAGCACAAATTTAGAAGTAGGCATCGTAGGCCTTCCAAATGTTGGTAAAAGTACATTATTCAACGCTATCACAAAAGCGGGCGCTGAAGCTGCCAACTATCCATTCTGTACAATTGAACCTAACGTAGGTGTCGTTGACGTTCCAGATAATCGTTTAGCTGTATTGGCTGAAATGTTCGGTTCCAAACGCATCCTTCCTGCTGCTATGCGCTTCGTAGATATTGCTGGCCTCGTAGAAGGTGCATCCAAGGGCGAAGGTTTGGGTAATAAATTCCTTAGCCATATCCGCCAAGTAGATGCGATAGCACAAGTTATTCGTTGTTTCGATGACCCTAACATCACTCACGTTTCTGGCTCTATTGACCCAATCCGTGACATCGAAATCATAAATACTGAGCTTTGCCTTGCAGACCTTGAGTCCGTAGAAAAACGCAAACAACGTATTGAAAAAATTGCTAAATCTGGCGACAAAGATGCACGTGCTGAATTACCATTATTAGAACGCATCATCGAAGGTCTTGGTGAAGCAAAACCCGTTCGTGCACAAGGTCTTGATGAAGACGAATTAGAAATGATCAAAGAGTTGACATTGCTTACAGCTAAACCATCTCTTTATGTAGCCAATATTTCCGAAGATGAAGTATCTGATTACTCTTCCAACGAATATGTAAAACGCGTAGAGGAATATGCGAAAAATGAAGGCGCTGGCATCGTTGTTGTGTCCGCTCGTATCGAATCTGAAATTGCAGAGTTATCCGAAGAAGAATCTGCTGCATTCCTTGAAGATCTTGGTCTTGAAGAGTCTGGCTTAACTAAACTTATCAAAGCAAGTTATGCACTTTTAGGTCTTATCAATTACTTCACAGCTGGTGAAATGGAAGCTCGTGCTTGGACGATTGTAAATGGCACCAAAGCACCTCAAGCTGCTGGTAAAATTCACTCGGATATTGAAAAAGGCTTTATCCGCGCTGAAATTGTATCCTTTGATGACTTACAAGCTTGTGGTAGCCAAAATGCAGCTAAAGAAAAAGGCCTCGTACGCCTTGAAGGTAAAGACTACGTTATGAAAGACGGCGATGTAACCCATTTCCGCTTCAATGTATAAACAAACTTATATAACAAAAACCAGTAAATCTCAGGATTTACTGGTTTTTTATTACTAATTATAACCTTTATATAATATTATTTATCGTCTTTATGAAGAACATTTTTGACGCCACTAATCGCACCATCTACAGCATCTTTAACATCTTCAGATGCTTTTTTGAGATCTTCAGCAACATCATGTGCAGCGTCTTTAACTTTTGCAGCTGTATTTTCTACAGCACCTTCTGCTTCCAATTTTTTGTCACCAGTTAATTTACCGGCATTTTCTTTTAATGCACCTTTAGCTTGATTTAATTTATCTTCTAATGCCATAATTATGATCCTTTCATATAAAATCATTTATAGCTATGTTAGCTATACTTTAAAAAAAAGATTACTATCCCTTTTTCCCGAAGAAAAACGAAACAACAGCAACAACAATTACAGCACCAAGAACAGAAGGAATTAATGCCATGCCAGCTAAGCTAGGACCCCATGTGCCAAATATTGCTTGACCCACAGACGAACCAACTAAACCAGCAACAACATTGGCAATAACACCCATTGCTCCACCTTTGTTAGTGATGGCTCCTGCAAGAAAACCGATAAAACCACCAACAATAATTGACCATAACATACAATCACTCCTTCCTATTTAATCAATATATTTATAATATCCTACAAAAAAACGAAATTTATAAATATTATAAATAATATGTATATTTATAATATAACATTCATTTCTAAAGATTAAATGAAGAAATCCGATATAGTTATAAAAGTCGCAATCGATTAAACTACTGTAACAATTTCATCCATTGTGCGACGTGTTTTATTGCGATGCGGTTCTTCATCGCGATAACCAAAAGCAGCCATTACAGCAATGCCAAAGTGCTTTGTATCAAAGAGCCCTAATTCATCACCTAAAAAAGCTGTCATCTTATCTTGATTAAAGCCTTCCAATGCACAGGAATCAAGGCCTTCATAAGCAGCCATAGTCATCATGTTAGCCATTACAATATACGCTTGCTTAGAAGACCAATCAAAGGCAGCACGATCAGACTCAAATGTTTTATAGTCTTCAGTTGTGAACTGAGCATATTTTTCTTTATAAATAGCATCGACTTCAGCAGGTAATTGTTTCACCTCTTCTTGAATGTAGCGTACATAAGGGGAATCAAATTCCAAATCCACCTTTTTACGTGTTAAGAACACTACGAAATGACTCGCTTCAAGACCAGCTTGAATACCCCAACCATAAGCTTTCATCTTTTCACGGATTTCAGGATTTTGAATAACTAATAATTGGTAAGCTTCAAAACCTAAGGAGGTTGGAGACAAGCGCGCCGCTGTTAAGATACCTTGCCAATCATCATCAGAAATCTTTTTAGCGCTATCAAATTTCTTACATGCATAGCGATATGTCATAGCATATTCTAAATCTTTACGATCAAATTTAGGGGCTTTTAATTTTACATTTTCTATTTCATATTTACTCATATCTAACTCCTTATCGAAATGACATTACATAATAAAGGACTTACTTTATCATATCACCTTTGTAGGTTCGTCCCCAGTCACACATGGCCATGATAATAGGACGTAGCGTTTCGCCAAATTCAGTGATACTATATTCCGTCTTTGGTGGCACCACTGGATAAATCTCTTTGTGGATGATACCTTCTGCTTCTAAATCCTTCAATTGTTGTGAAAGCATCTTAATCGTCGCTTGAGGAATGAGTTTTTGTATCTCATTAAATCGCAACGTTCCATCTGTCATCAAATGATACAGAATAATAGATTTATACTTACCTCCTACTACACTGAGGGATGCCTCTACAGGACAATTAAATAATTTTTCTTCCATAGAAACCTCCTCATTTAATAGTATCACGAGCCTTAATTAGCAACAAATAGTTTCTATTATTTATTAACACTTTTAGCAGCACTTACCAGACCATCAAGCCAATCTTGATGACCATTAAGCATCGGATTTGGTTTAGCTATATGTAATTCTTTCGCAGGCTCACCTACTTGTGTTTCTTGTGTCAAAATACGAACTACACCATAATCAAGCTCTTCCACAAGCCATGCATGAATAACATCTAGTCGCTCAGCAGTGCCAACTTCACCAGCCCAACCATGCCAAGAAATTCGACCAGGTTGATTTTCACTAGGTGCTACATATTCTACAACCTCTGCATCCACAGGGAAACCAAAGGTTTTAAAGAAGAAACGTGTATTAGATATAAGATGTGTATCTTCTTGATTAAGCATCTTAATATCGCTAGAGTTGCTGTAGTAAGAAGGCCATGTAGCAGCATTTGTTAAGTATTCCCATACAGCCTCTACAGTGATACCTTTTACAATCACCTCATTAGATACATAGTTATCAGTTAAACCTGGTAAGTATTCTTTTGGCCAGTTAATAGCATTCATTGTTGTATTCATAATAAACTCCTTTTATAGTATCAATTTTATTAGTTTTCAGCTGATGATGTCAGTATAAACCATATGGTATATTCCAACAAGAACGCACAAAAAAGTCACATAGTTACAAAAAAGTAACTATGTGACTTAATTTTTATCTACTAAGCTTCATATGGTACGGCCAGTTCGCCCTTTTCATACCAAAATAAGCCAGATGTACTAATTTTATGTTCTTTTAAAATGGTCTTTACTTGATCCACTATACTTGAGTCTATTGCAATAGATAAACCGCACATATCGTAAAGCTCTGGGGGGGTGGCCATCAACTGATGAGGCACCTCTAATTCTGTTAACACCTTGTCTGCCTTATCTCCAAAATAATAAGAGGTAAAAACTACAAGTAATTTTTTATTTTCCAATGCCTCACCTCCTACCAAAGTAGATACGATTAAATGTCTTTCATCTCAATGATTCATTCTAGAAATAAGAAATCTACTTTAAATCAGTAGCTCTAAATCGATATATCAAAATAAAATACTAATATTATAGTTTAACAATATTATCTCCAAGGATTGCATCTGTAATAGCGTACATATTAGTAATACTGCCTACGCCTAGCTCATCTTTCACACCAAAGTAATCAAGGCAAATACCGCATGCTGCAATTTCTACACCAAGCTCAGCTAATTTCTTGATATTTTCCAAATGAACCGAATCATTGACTACCATCTTAACACTGCTATTGATGAAATAAATCTTAGAAGGCTTTACGTCAACTTCAAGCATACATACCCAGAAGGTTTTCATCAAATTTCGGCCAAGCTCTTCACTACCTTCACCAAGATAATCCTTCGTCATCAAAATGACGCGATTTCCATAGTTCATAGGTTCACAACTTACTTCCGTTACCGAATTTGCATTTGGTGTCATAGTAAGATAAAAATCCTTGCCATCTTGGCGAATAGCTACACCATAACCACGAGACTTACCAAACTTTTCTACATTATCGCGGCTCACTTCATTATCTACAATTGTAGTAATAACAGCATTTGGATTCGCATCACTTACCTTCTTAGTTTCAATAACAGGTTTTGGACACAAGCTACCGCGCACATCTACCGTTAATTCCTTTGTATTGCTCATCATACACCTCTATATACATTATATAATTTGTGAAAGTATCAGCTATCAGCTATCAGCTATCAGCTATCAGCTATCAGCTATCAGCTATCAGCTAATAATAATTTAATTAAATATCTATCCTCAATAGTATAAACCTGATTTTTATAATTTTATTCTATAACGCGTACCGCTAAACCACTGAAGCTTTCAACAGTCCCCACAATAGCAGCACAGTCAATACCCGCCTTATGAAAGGCCTGAACAAGCGCCTCACCTTCGCTAGCAGGAACAGAGAATAATAACCCGCCAGAGGTTTGAGGATCAAATACAATATCCGTCCATACAGGATCCAAGGCCTCATCAACTTGCACTTCAGTTATAGCCTTGCGATTACCATAAGATGCAGCCGGAATTAACCCCATTTGAGCCGCCTCGATGACATCATCAAAAAGAGGGATATCGTAAACTTTAATATGAATCGTCACATTAGAAGCACTCGCCATTTCTACGGAGTGTCCCATGAGGCTAAAGCCTGTAACATCTGTACAAGCATGAACTGTAAAGTTATGTGCCACCTCAGCCGCTGCACGATTTAAAGTACTCATACTAGTGACGGCCTGTTCCGTGCCTACAGGGAATAAATCTGCTTTCAACGCATTATTCATAATACCTGTACCAATGCGTTTTGTTAGCACCAACACGTCCCCTACTTGAGCACCTTTATTTTTCCAAATCTGATGGGGATTTACTTGACCAGTCACAGACATCCCAAAGATAGGTTCCTTATTTTCAATGCTGTGTCCACCTACGATGGCTGCACCAGCCTCGGCTACAATCGAACCAGCCCCATTTAACACATCCGTCAAAACACCTTGCTCGACGAGAGGAACCGGAAAGCCTACGATATTCATCGCTGTTAAAGGAGTTCCACCCATAGCATATACATCGCTTAATGCATTGGCAGCTGCAATTTTACCAAATAAACCAGGATCATTAACCATAGGTGTAAAAAAATCTAAGGTTTGTACCAATGCA
This sequence comes from Veillonella sp. S13054-11, assembly GCF_002959795.1. Taxonomy (NCBI): domain Bacteria; kingdom Bacillati; phylum Bacillota; class Negativicutes; order Veillonellales; family Veillonellaceae; genus Veillonella; species Veillonella sp. S13054-11. The sequence continues at coordinate 301,748 of NZ_PPCY01000004.1, read as the reverse complement.
AAGGTATCCGAGATTTGATATACTCCAGCATCATCAGCACCAGTCATATCTGCGAGAACATGCTCGTTAGTAACGGGTGTTACAGCTTTTAGCACACGGTTTAATATATGAGGCCCAATCTTACACGCGCAGCCTCCACTTGTCACATAATCAGTAAGTCGTACCATAATTTCTCCTTACTCATTTTCCGGCAATCGAGAGATGATTTTCTTAACAGCCTTTTCAAATTTAGGGCGCGGCATCAAGAGTTGATGACCACAGCCATTACATACGATGAGAAAGTCTATGCCGATTCGCTTAACTTCCCACTCGTCACTGCCACAAGGATGTGATTTTTTCATCTTCACTACATCGCCTACGTAATATCTAACAAATGCCATGGCGCCTCCTTTAACTTCTGTCAATATTTATATATTTATTATACATAAAATAGTTGGTTCTATAAATATATACTGATTCTATAGTTCAATCGTCTATTATATAACCATAAAATGTTCGCCCTAAATATATAATGTACAGATTTGATATGTCTGCTGTTCTTATAATTAAAACCATAACACAAGAAAAATAGTATTATATAATCACCAAAAGATCACAAAAATGTTTAGCTTAATCATTATATTTTATAGGGAAATATTAGTGCATCTAAAGAAATTAACATTAATAACTAAACAATAATGATTTTTCATTTAGTTATCATTCTCAATATCAAAATAGAGATTTTTTATAAATCCCATACTATTCAATCTTTATAAATCCGCATTTTTACTACATTGATAATATTTATCATTTAGAAAATTTTCGAAATAAATTTTACAAAAAGACTTGCATTTCTCATTTAGTATGTTACAATATAGTCAACAATGATTATTCGTTAAGTATACGGATAACACATTGTATATAAAACTGTTAAGACGGCAAGTGCCGAAATACACAAATAAGTAAGTACTATTTTAAGAGTTAGGCAAGTGTCTATTTGATCTAAGAATAAGTTTTCTTACTAAGGCGAAGTCGCCCTCGAAATTGATAGAATAAGTATTCTATTCCATTGCATTCACAACCAAGTGGTTATGAATATATACGTTAAGTAACAATTTTGAAAATTATCGTAAGTACAAAGGAGTATTAAAATGGCAGAATTAAAAGGTTCTAACACTGAAAAAAATCTTCAAGCAGCATTTGCTGGCGAATCCCAAGCATTCCAAAAATATACATTCTACGCTAGTGCAGCTCGTAAAGCTGGCATGAACGAAATCGCTGACTATTTCGAAGAAACAGCTCACAACGAATCTGCACATGCTAAATTGTGGTTCAAAGCTCTTCATGGTGGCGATATTTCCGCTGATATCGAAGCTAACCTTCGCGATGCAGCAGCTGGTGAAAACTACGAACATACTACAATGTACAAAGAATTCGCTGACGAAGCTGAAAAAGAAGGCTTTGCTAAAATCGCTTTCCAAATGCGCGAAGTTGGTAAAATTGAAGCTCGTCATGAAGCTCGTTACCTTGCATTAGCAGCTCAAGTATCCGGTAACAAAGTATTCCACAATGACGAACCAGTAGCTTGGATCTGTGCTAACTGCGGTTACGTACACGTTGGTGAAGAAGCTCCAAAAGTTTGCCCTGTATGTGCACACCCACAAGCTTTCTTCCACCGTTTCGTTGAATCCATCTAATCTGTAAGTACGACACTAACTAGATTAACAACCTGTAAGTACAGATTTTAATAAAACTATACCTGTAAGTACAATCTAAACTTACAGTAAGTACTGACAACTTCCTTAACAAAAAGACGATGACATTTGTCATCGTCTTTTTTTGCATTCTTTTGCTAGATTTTTATTTTATCTACTAAATTTTTAAATTCTTCTGCTGCTTCATATGGATTATCTGCATGAGCAATAGCAGATATTACGGCTACTCCACTGGCACCTGCTTGCAAAACAGGCTTTGCGTTATCTAAGGTAATACCCCCAATACCAACGCACGGTAATGTTAGACCTTCTGCTCGTAACTCAGTAATACGATCTGGTCCGCATGGCTCTTGAGCATCAGGTTTGCTACTTGTGGCATACATAGGGCCTACACCGACACAATCTGCATACACTACATCAGTCTTATGAAGTTCCTCCACAGAGTGAATGGATATACCAACGACCTTATTCCCTACAAGATTGCGAACGTCTTCTAAACGCATATCTTCTTGTCCTACGTGAACACCATCAGCATTAACTGCCACCGCTAAGTCTACATCGTCATTAATAATGTAAAGTACATTATACATGGCACAGATTTCTTTTAACTGCTGGGCTAATTCTAGTTTCTGTTGCCCTTCTAATGTTCCTGTGCCCTTCTCTCTAAACTGAAAGCATGTCACGCCACCCCGACAAGCAGCTTCAACAGTGTCCAGTAAATGTCTTTCATTAAATCCTACATCCTGTGTGCCACTAATAAAATATACCTTTAATTGTTCGGGTACAACTACGGAGCGTATTCTGTTTCCAGATAAAAGCATCGCATCATCGAATTCATATAAGGCATCCATAAATGCCACACTAAAGCTGCCAGGTTTTACACCGCTCACCTTAACCGCACTTTCACCAGCAAGTCCATAGTAAGCCAGTGCATACGCAAGAAACTCACCGATAGACATGTTATGCATGAATGGATAATAGGAACTAAAGAATGCAGCTAAGACAGCCCCTAATAGACAGCCGGTCCCTGTTACCGCTGTCATGATTGGATGACCATGAGGAACTGCAAATACACGAGTTCCATCAGAAACGTAGTCCTCTTCGCCCGTTGCGACAACAGGACAATTAATTTGGCGTGCAAGACAATACGTTATAATTGCGCTATCCTCAACTTGTGCCCCATCTACGCCCTTACCAGAGAGAGAACTGTCAATCTTATGATTTGTATTAAGAGCATCATAGATGGCTTTAATTTCACTTTGGTTTCCTCGTAGCAACGAAATAGCATCGGTTTTAATCAAGTCTAAAACAACAGATAATCGATAAGCCCCAGCGTGACAGCCCACAGGGTCTAGCACAATAGGTACCTCATGAGCCTTCGCTAATTTAACAGCCTCTTTGTAATAGGTAACCTTATCTGGTGTAACGGTCCCAATGTTAATGAGTAGAGCCGCAGCATGAACGATAAGGTCTTTTAAGTCTTCGCTGCACTCACTCATTACGGGTGATGTACCGATGGCTAGCAAACCGTTAGCCGTAAAGGGCCGCACCACATCATTGGTAATACAAATAACAAGAGGATTTTTTTTGCGTAGAGTCTCTAATATATTCAGTTCGGACCAATTTGAACCATTTATATTTGGATTGTTGTAGGTCATATAACTATCTCCTCTAGTCATTTTTCAAAAGTTCATCCATCGTTTGAGGGCCATTTACCAATAACCCATAAGCCATATGATTAACAGGCCCACAGCCATGACCAAGGGCGGGGTTATGTTTAATAGCTAGAGCGATATAGTCCTTTGCAATACCAATAGCATCCATTACATCACGTCCTTTAGCGAGTTCTGCCGTAATAACTGCTGAGAAGGTGCAGCCCGTACCGTGAGTATGAACAGTATCATATTTAGAACTTGTCCACGTACGCACATCTCCATCTTTGGTGAAAGCATAATCCGTTGCATCATCTCCAATATGGCCGCCTTTTATAATAACCACTCGAGGTCCTAATTCATGTAAAATACGCTTAGCTGCCGTTGTGATGTCACTTTCACAAGTAATAGACATATCCGCTAACACCTCTGCCTCGCTACGATTAGGTGTAATGACTGTGGCGACCGGAATGAGTTTAGATTTTAAGAAATCGACGGCCTCATCCGATACAAGTCGATCGCCGCTAGTGGCAATCATAACTGGATCCATCACATAAGGAATGTTCTTACTCACATACGGATAGATGAGATCCATCATCTCCGGCAAAGCAATCATACCCGTCTTAACGGCTTGAGGAAGAATATCTGAATATACATCGTGTAACTGTTTTTCTATGCTTTCTAGCGATAGGTGTTCTACGTGGTGAACCCCTGTTGTATTTTGGGCTACTACGGAGGTAACCACTGCCATACCATATACATGGCGGCTTTGGAATGATTTTAGATCGGCCATAATGCCAGCGCCACCACTAGGGTCAGTACCGGCAATTGTCAATGCAGTATGTAGTTTCATTATGCCTCCTTGTGTAACAAATTACGACGAGATAAGATTTGTAATACCACGAAGCCAATACAAGCACCTGCAACAGAGCTCATGGAGAAGGATGTAATCAAAGTCAACAACGCCAACGGTTTACCTAGTAGGAAGTTAGCAATTGGATAACTTACAAGAGCACCAATAAGCCCTGTACCTATGATTTCGCCAAGAGCTGCCGCCCAGATGGCATTGTATTTCTTATATAGATACGCAGATAACCAAGCGCCAATCATACTGCCTGGAAAGGCTAAGGGAGAACCTAGCGCTAGTACATTACGTAAGCAAGAGGTACTAAAGGCGGCACCTACAGAGAATCTCGCCCCAACTATAACGGCTAAGATCACATTTATCATATGTTGAAATGGAAAAATTCGGGCCGGGCCAATGGGAATCGACGTAGTTGATAAGACGACACCTAAGGCTACACATATACTAGCAATAATCAGTTTTTTCATAATACCTCCAACTAAATAAAAAATGAGACCACCTCAAATGGAATGGTCTCGTAATAATTTAGTATTATGTTTCACTCCACTTCCCTACGCCAGTATTATCTGGATCAGGTCTAGGGTTTTGAATGGTCAATCTCAGCAAAAGCACCCCTAGTGGCAATATATATTTATACTCTAGTTATAACATCATTATACAATCTATGCAACAAAAGAATTGACGGTTCCCGCACCACCTCGTATAATGAAACCATAATGGGGTGCTCACAAGAGTGGGCTGAGAGTAAGCTAATGCTTTAACCCATAACCTGATTTGGATAATGCCAACGTAGGGAACATAGAGGATTAATAGCCGAGTTCCTGTGAGCTCGGCTTTTTCTATGACTTCCTGGCAAGGAGGACGTATGAAAGATACACACATCACACAACCACAGTTCGCCATGATATGGTTTGGTGCCGCCCTATCTATAGCGGAGATCATGACCGGTACCTATCTAGCACCCTTAGGCCTCACTCAAGGACTATATGCCATCATCTTAGGCCATATCATCGGCGGTATTCTGCTCTTTGGAGCAGGACTCATCGGTGGCCGTTTGCGGCAAGGCAGTATGAACACGACAGCCTTTAGCTTTGGTCCCTTAGGGGCAAAGGGCTTTGCCTTTTTAAATATGATCCAACTAATCGGTTGGACTAGTATCATGATTTACGATGCTATGCTTGCCTTACAAGAGCTGGCGCCCCTATCTCCTATGATTTGGACTATTGCTATTGGGGCGCTCGTCATTTTATGGCTCTTCATCGGTCTCCACAATACAGGCTATATTCAAGCTATCGTATCTGTTTTATTACTAGGCCTCACACTCTACATGGGAGTTCACATGATTTCTCAATGGCCTAGTGACAGTAGCTTCATGACTAATGGCAATATGAGCTTTATAGCAGCCCTTGAGCTATCAATCGCTATGCCACTGTCTTGGCTACCTCTCATCAGTGATTATACTCGTGAAAGCAAAAGCCCTTTCTCCGCATCACTAACAAGTGCTGCCATCTACACCGTAACGAGTGTCGCCATGTACACCTTGGGCCTTAGCGCAGCTATCTTTGGCGGTGGCGACTCCATTATTACCATCATGATGAACGCGGGCCTCGGTCTTGCAGGACTCATCGTCATCATCTTCTCAACAGTAACTACGACCTTTATGGACGCTTACTCAGCAGGTGTATCTAGTACGACCATCTATAATGGAGCATCTAGTAAAGGCATAGCGGTTATTGTAACCATTGTCGGCACCATTGCAGCCATCCTATATCCAATGGACGATATTACAGACTTTCTATACCTTATCGGCTCTGTATTTGCGCCAATGATTGCCATCTTATTGGCAGACTATTTTGTCAACCGCCAGCAAGTACAAACGCTATCGGCTTATCTAATTCGTGGGCTGATTTGGGCTGTATCTGTAGGTTTATACCATTATATGTTGCATAGTGAAAGCTCTATAGGTGCAACATTACCAGCCTTTGCAATAGCATTTATCGTAACAACCATCGTGGGATTCATAAGCAAAACTGCTAACGCCTTACTATGAGCCCATCTTCACAAGTCCAGTGCCGATCTCCAACCATTTCGGCTTCGCTTTCATCATGGGTAACCCATATACATGGCACATCCCATTCGCGAATAATAGAAACAAGATCCTCTCGAACATGCTTACGTAAATTCCAGTCTAGTGCAGATAATGGTTCATCAAGAAGCAAGATGGTTGGTTTAGAGTAAAGAGCACGCCCCAATGCAACGCGTTGCTGCTCACCACCAGACAAGCTACCTGCTTTCGTTTTACGATATTTCTCAAGGCCTAAGCGTTTTAATAAGCTGTCACACATCTCTGACGTGCCTCGTTTACTATAGGTAATATTATGTTCCACCGATAAATGTGGAAATACGATATTACCTTGTGGCATATAGCCAACTTGACGTTCTTGAGCAGGTACCCAGATTTTTTTGTCGCGATCAACCCATATAGTTTCATTATATTGAATGCTACCTGTAGTCGGTTTCACAAGCCCTGCAATGCACTTAATGAAAGTACTTTTACCACTGCCGGATTGGCCTGTTAATACTGTGATACCAGAAGGAAGTACACCATCGGCTTTCACAGTCACAGAAGGTCTCGCTACAGTAAAGGAAAATGTAATCATCGGACCTCCTAATTATTATCAATATGGCGGAACAAGGACCCCTTTGTGATGAGGTGAATCCCACTCAACAATGCCAATGTGAGCACACAAATATAAATAACTAATTCAAAGGCATCCATGTACTGCCCTGCCTCTACATAGGAGTAAATAGCTAATGGCATGGTACGTGTTACCTTTGGAATATTACCGGCAATCAAGATTGTGGCACCGAACTCGCCCATAGCTCGACAAAATGCTAAAATACTGCCCGTCAAAATGCCTTTCCAAGCGAGTGGTACAGAAATAGTAAAAAAGATACGTAACTCTGAAGCACCCAATGTGCGCGCTACGTCCTCCATATTATGATCGACAGATTGTAATGTAGAACGCACCGTCTGATAAAATAATGGAAACGCAATAACTGAAGATGCTACCACCGCACCAGATGCGGCAAACACAACGCTCATACCATGCGTCTCAAGCCATGCACCAAAGGCATAGCCTGGCGTAAACACCATGAGAAGAGCAAAGCCAACAACAACTGGTGGCAATACAAGCGGCAAGGTAATAAGTGCATCAATAATAGCCATGCCACTCCATTTACAGCGATTCATCCAATAACATGCGGCTAAACCACTTACAATCACTATGATAAGAGCTATACTTGCTACCCATAGTGATAGCCATAATGGGCTCATGTCACGCCCCCTTTCTATACACAACAACTTTAAAATATTTGCGGTATCCATTAATTCTAAAATATTTTTCAATAAGATTTATGTCCTAAATCATATGCTAGATTATTAATCAGTCCTCACTCATCACTACAAATGAGTAAAAAGGAGCATACAGTTAAAAATAATTTTATTAGTAATACCGATAATATCTCTATTGTATCATAAGAAAACGCTAGCCCTGAAAGCTAGCGTTTTACTCTTATTTAGAAGTAGAGAAACCGTATTTTTCTAACACTTTTTGGCCTTCTGGGCTCATTACGTATTGGTAGAAGTCTTTTGCCAACGCGTTGTCATATTTTTTGATAATACCGATTGGATAGATAACTGGATCATGGGAGTCAGCCGGTGTTACAGCAGAGATTTCAACTGCATCGCCCGCTGCAATAGCATCAGTTTTGTAGATGAAACCAACATCACCAGCACCTTGGCTAATGGAAGCAGTTACAGCTTTAACGTCTTTCGCATACACTACATTAGGTTCTACTTGTTCCCAAACACCTAATTTTGTTAATACTTGTTTACCATAGTTACCAGCTGGTACAGTTTCAGGATTACCTAAAACGATACGTTTAACAGAAGCAATTTGATTTAATTCAACTTTAGGTTGACCTTTTGGAACTACAAGAACGAGTTCATTAGTTACAAATGGTTTTACGTCAGTTACTAAGTCTTTCTCTTGTAACATTTTCATGTTTTTTTCGTCAGCAGAAATGAACAAACTAGCTGGCGCACCTTGTTCGATTTGTTGACGTAATGTACCAGAGCCAGCAAAGTTAATAGCAATTTGATCATCTGCTAAGTTATGGCTTTTTTTGTATGCATCTGCCAATTCGGTAAGAGCACCTTTGAGGCTTGCTGCCGCTTGTACCGTAATCTTTTCAGATGTACTTGGTTTAGCCGACTCAGCTTGTTTACTTGCATCATTACCACAACCGACTAAAAAGGCAAGCATGAAAACGCTCATTAACACTAATAAAATTCGTTTCATAATTCCTCCTGTGTATCTCTTATGCCCCATGCTACAACGCTATGATTACTCACCTCAGAGATACATAATCTAACACTAAACTAAAATATACAATATATTCATATTATACTATAAATCGATGGTTAAAGTCGTATATCTAAAATCACATATTGTATAGATATTTCTGATGATTATGATAAGTAATCATAATCAATATTTTTTTAAACCCCAAATAATATATACTATGGTATGATAATATTATAAAGAATAAGCACATTTCGTAACGCTTGTTCACCTATAACTTATATACAGCAACTGTATATTTACTATACAGTTATACGATATAGTTAAACTATGCCTTTATATTAATGAGAAACTCTAGGTGAGATGATGAATCTATTCGAATTAGTAGGCCATATCTTTATGAACTCTATGGTACCTATCCTAGTACTTATAGGGGTAGGATTTGTATTAGATAGAAAATTTAAACTCGATCTATATACACTAAGTAAACTAAACTTTTATATACTGTTGCCTACCTTTATATTTCGAGCGATGTATGAAGCTAAACTTAACTCAGGTACCTTGGAAATTGTATTCTGTGCACTGTGTGTGCTCATTCTAAACTCAATCCTTGCAGATGTGATAGGAAAGATGCAAGGTTATGATGTAGCTAAGATTGCAACCTTAAAAAACTGCGTTATGTTTAATAATGTTGGAAACATGGGTGTCGCACTTGCCATATTTGTATTCACCAACATTCCATACGTCATCGATGGAGCTACCCCCTATGCTAATTTAGGGTTAGTAAGTGTTGTATCCATCATGATCATCCAAACTATTAGCAGTAATACCTATGGATTCTACCAAGCTGGAGCTGGACGACTAACCCCTCGGGATGCACTAAAAGTCGTATTTCACATGCCCATGGTATATGCCATTCCACTGGCACTACTTTGCCACCTACTCCCTTTCGATTTACACGGTCTCTTCTTCTTTGCACCACTCAATATATTTGCTAATGCCTTCGTTGGCGTCGCTATGATTGCCTTAGGTGTGCAAATTAACAGAACACCACTAAACTTCTTTAAGATGGATGTCATGCTTGCTACCACATTACGACTCATTGTGAGCCCACTCATAGCAGCTGGTATTACCATACTATTCATTATGTTCTACGGCCCTATGCATCCAATAGCGGCACAAACTATCATCATAACCTACAGCGTACCTACCGCTATCAATATGTCTCTTATTGCTATTGAAATGAAGAATAATCCAGAATATGCAACACAAATCGTAATGGGGACTACCATTTTATCCGCTATAACTATGCCACTGTTTATTACTATAGCCTATTACCTATTCCCATTATATTAAAATAAAAAATCACTCATAGCCATATGGCTATGAGTGATTTTTTATACCTTAGCATTTAGCCTTGTTAAACAAGTTACACAAGCTGTAACAATTATAGCACCGATAATTTCATTCAAAGCTAAATTATGATTAAGAATAACTACATCTAAACCTAAAGTAACTATTGGTCCCATTGCACTAATAACTGCTGCAAGAGATGCATTAATTTTTTTAAGACCAAAAGACATCAAGTATGAAGGAATGATAGAACAAAAAATGGCCAAAAATACTAAATAAATCATAGTATGAGTTTGAAGCGTTAAAAAAGTAGTAAAATTTTTGCTATCAATTATAAAGCCAAAAAGTAAAAGTACTGTAGTTATACACATATAAGTACTAGTAAAAATAGTAGGACTAATATTCGAAACAGCCCTCTTACTATAAATAATAAACAACGCCCAAAAGATGGCAGAAAGTAAAACTAGTGAAATACCTATTAAAGTATCTATAAGGTGGTTATCAACGGTAGGATTAAACATAATTGCTAAGCCTAGCACAGTAGATACAATTAGAACTACTTTTGAAAATGTAATGCGTGATAAATCTGAAGATAACAGAAAAACGTAAATTGGAAATGTAAATAGAACAGCACGTTCTAATGAGGCAGATATATATAATAATCCTATAAAGTCAGCTATAGATGAAGATAAATAAAGAATAGCTCCAAAAAATGAGTATTTAAAAACCTTACTTTTATTCACGCTATTCCAATCAAAACGAATCATTGGTATAAGAAAAAAAGGTAATGATAAAACAGCCCTACACGCAAGAACATTCACGGGGCTCAGTGAATCTAAATAAATTAATTTTGCCCATATAGATTTTGTTGATAAGAATACAGTAGCTAAAAATACCACTAATATTCCTATATTTTTCATTAACAGATTCACTTTATATACTTCTCCATAATCAGATACAACTCAGATTAAATATAAAAACACATTTCCTCCTAAATAGGACGAAATGTGTTCATGATACTAAAATGTAATTATTGATGAGCTACGTGTTCCATCCCCATGCGAACTAAACATTCAACATGATCATCGTTTAGAGAATAGTATGCTGTTTTCCCATCTTTACGATATGTAACAAGGCGTGCTTGACGCAATACACGCAATTGATGAGAAATAGCAGATTGTCCCATCTCCATGGTTTCTGCAATGTGATTAACACACATTTCATTTTCTAGTAATAGCTCTACTATTTTAAGGCGTGTAGGATCACCCAAGATTTTAAACAGTTCTGCTAGCTTCAGCAATGATTCTTGTTTGTCGGTCATATAATCCCCCTTTTTCAATCCTATCCATTCTTTTTTGTAGCTCTTCTGTGTCACTAATCGATACGTCTTAACGTATAACGCCAATATGTATGGCATACATATAAATATTATATCATTTTTAACATAAAAAAGAGACTTTGAGAAACCAAAGTCTCTTTTTTTATCATATCTATATAAGATATAAATTATTTAATGATTAATACAGGGCAAGTGGAGTGGCTAGTTACATAGCTACTTACGCTACCCATGAATAAGCCTTTCAAAGGGCCAAGACCACGGCTACCCATTACGATGAGATCAGCATTGTATTTTTTTGCCACTGCAAGTAGTGCAGGACCAGGGGAGCCAACTTCGAAAACACTTTTAACTTTTACGCCTGCAGGAATTTCTTTCACTACATCATTAAGAATTTCCTTACCAGTTTCTTCCATATCCTCAGCAATTTGCTCAGATACGTATCCACCAGAAATTGGTGTTTGATCAAAATTGGAAATAGCAGACACAATATTTGCAACGTGAACAACAATCAATTCAGCTTGGTTGCGATCCGCTACAGCGAGAGCATGTTCCAACGCACGTTTAGCATTTTCAGAACCATCAGTAGGTACGACAATAGTTTTGTAGGTAACCATAATAACCCCTCCTATTCCTAATCCCTCAAAGGGGATATGATCAAATATCGTTTAGCCTATACTAATATATTCTAGACCATCAAGGAAAACTCCTCTTTTTTCTGAGGATTTATTACATTATAGCACAAATCGTACAGAATTATACAAATAAAAGAATATTATGCGTATATTAAAGAACTTGAGACGATTGGTTTGTATTGAGTGTAGTCGTCAATTTAAAGCCATCTAATATATCTATAAGTTCCTGAGTAGCAAGATTACTACCGGATGGACCAATCATTCGAGCTACTGCCACATTACCTTCATTGCCAAGAATAATCGTTGCGCCAAAGGATACTGGTTCCGCTACAGATGTATCAGACGTATTTGGATTTTTCATATGGCCCGCCAAATAGAACATCACATTACCGTCAATGATATGCGTTTCATAACGAGTAATCGTGGCCTTGTTCACATCAACCAATTGTTTAAGATAATAATCACCAAGCATCTGCTTAGCCATCATAGTTGGCATGCCGGAGCTAACAGCTTGTACTGGAATTGTAAAGGACTCAATGTCGAGGCGTACATTATGTTTAGTGAAAGCAATCTTCCCCTTTTCATTAAGACGGGTAAAGCCTTTCGGATAGGTAAATTTGATGCCTTCTGCAACACTGATATCGCTTGTGCCGGTTAATATTTTTTTTACCCCTTTAATAGCATTAGAACCGCGCTTATTGATCAATTCAAAGGATGGGATTGTATGCTCCATCAAACCTAGCTCCATAAACTCTGCACGAACAGGAGCATAGGTGCTAGACAAATTGTACCGATGAGTTGGATCTTTTTCCATGATAAATTCTGCTTCAAATACAGACTGAACCGGCTCTGTAGATGTCATGTCCGCATAAGATTTTGGTGTACTCTTATCCCAGCGTGCGGAAACTGCACCTTTCTTAGTAAAGAACCCACCAACAATATCGTTATGCTCAAAGTTATTGCTATGTTGGCGCCAAATATTCAAATACTCCTCATTAGACATGCCCTTAATAGGTACACCATACCAAGTTGTATTCCATTCTTTTTGAGATACTCCTTCTTGCGGTGTATTATTGCGCTTAGTAAAAGATACTGTATAGGAATCCTCTTGCGTAGGGCCCGCTAAATTAAAGGAATACCCTTGAATATGTTCGCTTTCACTACGCACATCCATATCTAGCATAACACCATCAGCTACACGCCAAGGAATCGAGAACATATAACCATTTTTGTAATCCTTCACCACCGTGTTCATCTTAGTAGCATAGGATTTGTATTGTTCTGGCAAAATAGATGCGGAATCCTTCTGAGATTCCACAATAGATAAAGGTGTATCAGGTGTCTTCTGTAAACCTTCCGCCATAATAGAAGTCGTTCCCAAAGCCATGACAGCTAAGGTTGCCGCAAATAAACGTAACTTCATAGAACCTCCTATAACATATTATCCAAGAACGCTTTCGTTCTTTCGTTCTGCGGATGATTAAAAATTTGTTCTGGTGTTCCTTCTTCTTGGATAACACCATCAGCCATAAAGATAACACGATCCGATACTTCTCGAGCAAAGTTCATTTCATGAGTTACGATAATCATCGTCATGTGATCGTCCGCCAATTGTTTAATCGTCTTAAGAACCTCACCAGTAAGCTCTGGATCGAGAGCAGATGTAGGTTCATCAAAGAGCATAATTTCAGGATTCATCGCTAGCGCACGAGCAATAGCTACACGCTGTTGCTGACCACCAGACAAGCGAGATGGATACATATTACGTTTTTCCCATAACCCTACTTTATTGAGTAGTTGCTCCGCAATCGGTGAGATTTCATCATCTTTCATACCTTTTACCATACGTGGAGCAATCATAATATTATCTAATACCGTCATATGCGGGAACAAGTTGAAAGATTGAAATACCATCCCCATACGAAGCAATAATTCATGCTGAGTTTGAGGAGAAGCATATTTTACAACCCCATTTTCAGTACTAGCAAGAACCGTACCATCAACGGTAATAGAGCCTCCATCAATCGTTTCTAACTGGCCCAAGCAGCGTAAAAATGTGGATTTACCTGAACCAGAAGGTCCAATAATAGAAACGATTTCTCCTCTATTCATTTTAAGCGACACATCGCGCAATACTGATTGATTATTAAAGCGTTTTTCAATACGCTCCATATTTACAAATGTCATAAGTACCTCTTACGTCGTCATATTAAGTATATAACCAGCACCTCAAGTAAAGATATCTCATCTACAAAATCGCATCTATAGCATCAAATAAAAGTATCTCACCTATAAAACTAGCTACATCATTACATACGACAAACTATCATAGAATTAGATTAATCTTCGTATACAGCAAATCTTCGTTCTAAGTAGTTGAAGATATTCGTTAAAATAAAGGTAAAGATCAAGTAGAATAATGCTGCCACGAGGAATGCAGAAATATCAAAGTCACGTTGTACGATAGATTTTGTAATACGCAAGATATCATTCATCGCTAATACATATACAAGAGATGTATCTTTCAATAAGTTAATCGTCTCATTCGCAAGAGGAGGCAATACACGTTTAAACATTTGTGGCAAGATGATTTTACGCATAGTTTGTGCATAGGTAAAACCAAGCACCTTCGCCCCTTCGTACTGACCTCGAGAGATAGATTGAATGCCCCCACGGAAAATCTCACATAAATAAGCTGCGTAATTTAATACGAAGGTAAGAACTGCTGCCGTGGCATCATCCATTTGAATAGCACCGTCTGTGATGATTGGTAATGCATAATAGACGAATAAGATTTGTAGCATCAACGGTGTGCCCCGCATTAAATATACGAACGCATCGACAAGCTTATCTACTAAAGGCAATTTAGATAGGCGTAACATAGCCATTAAAATGCCACCAGGAATAGATAAAATCCATACAATACAGAATAGCGATACGGTTACCTTTAAACCATCAGCGATGGTTGGGATAATCTGCAATAAATAATCTAACATGAAAGACTCCTTCAAAACACGACTAGAGAAGGGCCATCTGGCCGCTTCTCTAGTGTACATTTCGTTCTTTAATTATCAGTTGTACCTACTGACCATAGTACTATTAGTATATCACGAATTGTACTATTTAGCATCGCTCTTATCTAAGTCTGCGCCTGAGCCTAACCATTTCTCAGCAATTTTATCAGCAGTACCGTCTTTTTTCATTTCAGCTAAGATACCATTAATTTTGTCACGCAAAGCAGTATCATCTTTGCGGAAGCCAACAGCGAAATTATCAACGCCGTAGTCAGTACCTTCTACGATTTTATATTTACCAGGTTCTTTTGTCATAAGATAACGAGCGATTACACCATCAGCAATAACCGCATCAACACGACCAATACCAAGATCCATGAAGGCACTTACAAAATCCGCATAGGATTTTGTCTCTTTAACCGTCTTACCGCTTGGGTCGTTTTGCAATGCTGCTTCACCAGTACTAGCTTGTTGCACGCCTACTACCTTACCAGCTAAATCGGCTTTTCCTTTAATGGAATCATCGTCATTACGAACAATAACATATTGTTTATCCTTCATATATGTATTGGAGAACAAAATATTTTTCTCCCGCTCAGGAGAAACTGTTAAGCCATTCCACAACGCATCAATTTTTTTAGATTTTAGTTCCGCTTCTTTACTAGACCAGTCGATAGCTTTGAACTCTACATCCATGCCAGCACGTTTAGCTGCTTCTTTAGCCATGTCAATATCAAAGCCAACGATTTCTCCTTTTTCATCTTTAAAGCCCATTGGAGGGAAACTATCATCTAAACCGATAACAACTTTCTTAGGCAATTCTGTATTAGCTTTTTTAGCGTCACCACCACAACCTGTTACAAATGCCATCATAGACACGGCTGCAAGGCCAACGGCCATCATCTTTTTCCAATTCATAACTATCCTCCACGGCGATTATCGCCCATTTACTACTTAATAATATGTTCAATACAGATTTAGATTCCGTACTTAATGATTGTATTATACTTTAGTTCGTTAAAGTTGTAAATAGTTAATTCGATGAATTTTGCATTTTTTATTTTACAGACTCTCCACATATATAGTTTATGATTCTAGATTCATTTGCTTTATGTTTCTGTAGTCCTATATTTATATTTCTGTATGCCTATATTATATGACGCTTCGTACTTACACTTTATGACTGCGTATGTTTATGGATAGCCTCAATCATCGCCATTTTATCCTTATACGCCACCTGATGCAGATCAAGTGGTATCACATAAATCCCACCATGACCATTCATCGCTTGCAACTCACGCCATTCCTCAGTGAATCCAATAATATGCTCATAATCAACAAAGACAAAATATTCATCCCCATAGAATAAACTGTGAAAGTATTCTTTCACAGAAAAGGGCCTACGTTTTAACACGAGGCCCTTTTCACAGATAAAAGCTTGACTTTCACCTAATCTATGAAGGGTCCATAATATCACGAGCAACAACAGATAATACCATACACGTTCCGCCCAGTCTGAGGGCATATATTTTACAATCAACGCACACGCAACTAGACCGATGATGCGACCGGTCCACTGTATACCGCGATGTATTTCTATGCTCTGTTGTACGGCACCTGATGAAAAGCGTTCCATCGCCTCTTGTTTCGTCATGGTTTACCTCACAAATTGAAAGTCTACTATATGATTTTATTTACGGCACAAGCCCATAGCTTGTTCTACCTTACAGTACATTGCACTTGCTTTAGCATGCGCCTTAGCAGCCCCTTCATCGAGGATTACATCCAGTTCAGGGCTTGTAATCAATTCATTGTAACGTTGTTGAATTGGTTCAAGGGTTGCTACTAATAGATCGGCAATATCGGATTTAAATACACCGTAACCCTTACCAGCATACATTTCTTCGATAGATTCGTAGCTGTCTTTTGTAATAGCACGGTAAATCCCCATCAAGTTAGAGATGCCAGGTTTATTTTCTTTATCATAGCGAACCGCATTATCAGAATCAGTTTGAGCTCGTTTCAACTTTTTCACGATTAAATCTGGTGCATCCAAAAGACGGATTGTAGCATTTTGGTTATCATCAGATTTACTCATTTTCTTAGTTGGTTCTTGCAAGCTCATAACGCGAGCGCCACCTTCTCCGACCTTGATATCAGGTACTACAAAAGTTTCACCGAATCTACGGTTAAAACGCTCTGCTAAATTACGAGTCAACTCGAGATGTTGCTTTTGGTCTTCCCCTACAGGAACATAATTCGTACCATATAGCAAAATATCTGCCGCCATCAACGGTGGATACGTAAGCAATGCAGTTGGAATAGAATCCCCTTGCTTTTGAGACTTATCCTTGTACTGAGTCATACGCTCTAATTCGCCAACATAGCTAATAGATTGCATAACCCAACCGAGCTTAACATGCTCAGGTACTTCGGATTGAACAAACAATGTTACCTTTTTAGGGTCAAGGCCAACCGCAAGGTACAATGCAGCCAAATTACGAGTGTTTTGAAATAATTCTTTTGGATCTTGCGGTACCGTAATCGCATGTTGGTTAACGATACAATAGTAACATTCATCAGTATCTTGATAGTCTAAGAAATTACGTAAAGCCCCCAAATAGTTACCAAGTGTTAACTCCCCACTTGGTTGGATGCCGGAAAATATAACTGCCATAATAGTCTCCCTATATTGAAATAAACCAACAGTGCCAAAGCACTGTTGGTTATATATTATTCTACGGTTACAGATTTAGCCAAATTACGTGGCTTATCTACATCTGCACCGCGTGTAATTGCTGCATAATACGCCAATAGTTGCAATGGTACAACCGCTAAGATTGGAGCGATAAATTTATTCGCACGAGGCACATAAATTGTGTGGTCTACGTGTTTAGATAATTCTTCGTCACCTTTCATGCCAATACCGATTACAATAGCTTCACGAGCTTTTACCTCTCGGATGTTGCTGATCATCTTATCGTAAACATCCTCTTGTGTAGCCAATGCAATAACAGGTACGCCCTCTTCGATAAGAGCCAATGTACCATGTTTCAATTCGCCACCAGCATATGCTTCAGCGTGGATGTAAGAAATTTCTTTCAACTTCAAAGCACCTTCCATCGCTACTGCATAGTCGATAGCACGGCCCAAGAAGAATGCATCAGATTTGAAGCCATAATGTTTAGCAAAGGCTTTCATATCTTCGTCTACTTCAAAGATTTCATGAATCAAGGATGGTAAGTTTTTAACGCCGCTAAGAATTTCTTCAGCTAAGGCTGGATTTAATTTACCATTTAATTGACCTAGGTATACGGCGAACAACAATCCCGCTACTAATTGAGTAGTATACGCTTTTGTGGACGCTACAGAAATTTCAGGGCCAGCCCATGTGTAAACTTTGTTATCTGCTTCACGAGAAATACTGGAACCAACAACATTGGTAATGGCCAATGATTTGGCACCAAGGCGTTTAGCTTCTTTCAAAGCCGCCAATGTATCGGATGTTTCACCAGATTGACTAATAACGATACATAATGTTTTATCATCAGTCAACGGGTTGCTGTAACGGTATTCAGATGCTATTTCCACATCAACTGGAATACGCGCCAAGTTTTCAATATATTGTTTTGTTACAAGACCTGCATGGTATGCAGTACCGCATGCAACGATGAGAATTTTATTGAAAGCTGCTACATCTTCAGCAGTCCAATTTAGCTCATCAAAGATTGCTGTTTTACCATCTTCAGAGATATGTGTACCGAATGTATCGCGAACAGCTTTAGGTTGATCATGAATCTCTTTCAACATAAAGTGTTCATAACCACCTTTTTCTGCTGCTTCAGCGTTCCAATTTACATGGAATACCTCTTTATCAACAGAGTTACCTTCACGGTCGAATACGGATACATTATCACGAGTTACAATAGCTAATTCACCATCGCTCAAGATGTATGTATCACGTGTGTAGTTAATGATAGCTGGAATATCGGATGCTACAAAGTTTTCACCTTTGCCAAGGCCGATAACCAATGGGTTTTCTTTTTTAGTACAAATGATTTTATCTGGCTCATCGGAGCAGATGATTTCAAGAGCATACGCACCATCAACACGAGCTAGCATGCGGCGTACTGTGCCCACGAAATCGCCATCGTACATATCCTCTAACAAATGAGCTACAACTTCTGTATCAGTTTCAGATTTGAAATGGTACCCTTTGGCAAGGAGCTCTTCTTTCAAAGGCATGTAGTTTTCAATAATGCCGTTGTGTACAACAGCAAATTTACCATCTTCAGATGCATGAGGGTGGGCGTTCATGTCGGATGGACGACCGTGTGTAGCCCAACGTGTATGACCAATGCCTACAGTTCCTTCATTAGGATCTGCTTTCACAACTGCCTCAAGATTAGCAAGACGGCCAACCTTCTTTTGAATTTTAATTACATTTTCAGGGCCGATAACAGCAATACCTGCAGAGTCATAACCACGGTATTCTAACTTTGCCATACCGTCCAACAAGAAATCAGATGCTTGATTAAAGCCAATGTATCCTACGATACCGCACATATGTATATCCTCCTATAACTGGGGGTATTTCTAGCCCCAGCAAAAACTAAGGCTAACTAATTAATGTTCTAGATTAATATCCTATTTAATGTATTAAATATTAGTTCAATACAATTCATTCAGATATACTTTGTCCCCATCGTTACCGATGGGCTTTTTAATACCTGTTACGACATGAATATGCCGGAAGAGCATCCGCTGATGACTCGATCACTCTTCACCTCGTCTACCCTAACGACTGCCTTCGCGGGTACTTGCGCTATTCGCCTTTACGAATTTGGAATTCCTTTCTATGATATACGGCAGAATCAGTACAAAATAAAATATGTACTGAGGTATATTATACTAAAAAAATCGATAAAAAGTAAACTACCACAGATAATTCAAAAAGAATAGAAAAGATTGATTCTATGCTTCACGTCCTTTTCATTGTAAGAAATTATACTTCTATCATTCTAAATTTTACACAATTAGATTTTGTTGTATTTTCAAAATGTATGTATATAATTTGGGAGATATTAATCATGAATAAAACAACTATAAAGAAACAACATAAAACTAAAAAGAATAGCTTATCATATAGAAAATTACGTCGTTGGGTGTTACCTGCAGTCCTTGGTGCTGCTTTATCGACATTAGCAGTTATCCCAACATTAGCTGCAGAGACTCAAACTAATACCAACGTAGCAGTTATAACCACAACAGAACAAACTAAAACAGTACCATCTGCACAAGGAAGCACACCTCCAACCGGTGCACCTCACGGCAAACCACCTATGGGTCACTCCCCTACAGGCACGTCTAACCAAATACCTCCAAATGGGAATCCTCCTTCTGGCACTCCTAACGGTATGCCTCCAATGGCTATGCAGAATGGAGCCTCTAATGGAATGGCACCACAAGTTGAAGTAGATCCTAGTACTTTTAAAGGCACAACTATCGTTACAGAAAACAAATCCATTGCTCACGAATCGATGACAAACACAACGGCTGATCAGAATGCTTTCATCGGTAAAAATAAAGCGGTAATTGATATTGAAAATAGCGTTTTCGATAAAACAGGCGACACTACAAGCGATGACAATAGCAATTTCCGTGGTCAAAATGCAGTAGTCCTCGGTATCGAGGGTAGCCAAATTAACATCAAAGGTAGCAATATTACATCTAATTCTAAAGGCTCTAACGCAGTCTTTGCCACTGGTGAAGGCTCGGTTATCAACGTAGAAAATACTAATATTCACACAAAAAGCGATTCCTCTCGTGGTTTAGATGCTACTTACAAAGGTACTGTAAATGGCAAAAACCTAACTATCACCACTGAAGGGGCTCACTCTGCTACACTTGCTACAGATCGCGGAGAAGGCACTATCACCGCAGAAGCGGCAAAACTTACGACATCTGGCGAAGGCAGTCCTGTTATCTACTCCACTGGTAATATTATGGTAAACAATGTCAACGGTGTAGCTAATAACAGTGAAATTGGCGTCGTAGAAGGTAAGAACTCTATTACCCTTACAAACTCCAATGTAACAGGCTACAAAGATAATGGTTTCATGCTATATCAAAGCTTCTCTGGTGATGCTGAAAGCGGTATTGCTCGCCTGAAAGCAGAGAATAATACACTTACAACTCACGCTACAGGTGCGTTCCTCTATGTAAACAACACTACTGCTGAAGTAGACCTTTCTAACAATGCCATCTCTATGCCGAACACTTCTACCTTAGTGAAAGCAGCTGCCGACTCCCGTTGGGGAAAAACTGGTGAGAACGGCGGTCATCTTACACTCCGCACATCTAATCAAGAACTAAGCGGTAATATTATGGCTGATTCAATCAGTACCATCGCACTAGACATGACAAATGGATCTAGCCTTGTAGGCGCTATAAACACAGACAATGCTGCTAAAGAAGTAACTGTGAAACTCAGCAAAGACTCCAATTGGATATTAACAGGCGACAGCTATGTAAAATCCTTGAACAACGAAGACACAACGGGAAGTAACATTCACTTAAATGGATAGAAACTCGTTGTGGCTGATAAATAATAATAAAAGCACTACTTTGAATTATTCCAATCCAAAGTAGTGCTATTCTTTTTCAATCAAAACTATAAAACTTCAACTATATAAATATTCTTTAGCTCTATCACTATGAAGTTAGCATATTATAAGTTATGAGTTAAACAGTCTATTAAATAGCAGCCATATATAGGCCACAGTTTTAATTCAACCATAGGCTTGTAGTTTTCATCTTTAATTTTATGTTCCAACAAATTTAGATTCTCTAAATCATCTTCCCAGCTTTTGATATAGTCCTGCTTTTCTTCTTCGCTATCAAAGTCTTCGTCCATTTTTGCATTTTCAATGCATGCCAATATTTCTGTTCGTTGCTTGTCCATTTCACGATGGAACATATCATGTTGATTCATAATCCAAAGGCCAAAGTAATAAGGGCCATCACTTAAATCACAGTGCTCTTTAGCCTTCTCACATTCGTCTAAGAATAGGTCATACTCATCTAATATATAATAGGCGTCAATGATATCAAACTCAAAAACTTCATCATTACTTAAATGATATGCTACATCGCCTCCAAGCTTAATTTGCTTCAAACGATCAAGGGCTTGCTCTTTATTACCTAAATACACATCACAATAAGCAATACAAACTAGTAACCTCATCCTATTTGGATAACTCTTTAATAACTCTTCAAAAATGACCTTTGCTTTCTCATATTGCTTAAGCTCAAACAAACACACTGCATAGCCAAAGTTCATTTCATAATCGTTCGATACTATTATTCCCCTTTCAAAAGCACGTAAACTTTTCTTTAAGTCCTCTGCAGAACCTTTCTCTCTATAAGCTGAAAAATGATATAAAGCCAGCCCTCTGTAAGTCTCTATATATGGGGACTTTAATTTTACAGCAGCAGATAGATAGTCATATTCTTTTATATTCCCCTCATCGTTATAATAAAAAGCCAAATTAGTGTAAACTCTTGCTTTTTCAGTATCACTCAGTTCTTCTATATATTTTCTGAGAAACTCTTCCAATAGTTGTATTGAATTTTCTTCATGCCTCAACACCTGTTCAACAGTTGCTAAAGCACATACCACATCCACATCATGCGGATGTTCATGCATCAAACCATGCAAGTAAGTTCCGAAACGCTCTGCATATTCCTTTAATACATTATAATCACTAAATATAGATACCTTATAATTAGTTTTATATTCTGTTTTTAGATTTTGCCAATACTCTCTTATAGCAAGTTTCATATTACACCTTTACTATCATCGAACATATTTTAGACCATATGTTTATAATAACATAAGTTATTACTTATATACTTTTGTGCTTATAATAACGCCATTCGTATAAATTCAAACTATACAAAAAGATTTCCTTTAGCCTCTATCTAATTCTAATTGCATAAAAATAACCCTCTATTAAATATTCTAAAAATGAATAAAATATCTAATAGAGAGTTATGTTGCTTGGACAAAATAAAACCTAACTATATTATGCTCTATCAATAGAAATTAAAGCCGCATTTTTTGCATGTATCAATGTAGTATCAAATAAAGGTATATCCGTATCATCTTGTTTAATAAGTAGCCCAATTTCAGTACAGCCTAAGATAACACCTTGTACACCAGATTTTACCAAATCACCAATAATATCTAAGTATTGTTGTTTAGATTCATTAGAAATAACACCTAAACACAATTCATTATATATAATATCATTCACAAGTTCGACTTGATCTTCGTTAGGTATAACAACATGAATCCCCCGATTTTCCAAGATACATTTATAAAAATCTTGTTGCATCGTGTACTTGGTACCGAGTAGACCTACCTTTGTAATACCTGATTTTTCCAACTCTACTGCAGTCATTTCCGCAATATGAAGAAGTGGAATGTGAATATGTCTTTTTATTTCATCCGCTACTTTATGCATTGTATTCGTGCATATAACAATATAATCAGCACCAGCCTTTTCTAAAGATTGAGCAGCATCGGATAAAATTTCAGCACTTCTGACCCAATCTCCATTTGCTTGACACTTTTCTATCTCTTCAAAATCGACACTATATAAAATACATTTTGCTGAATGTAAGCCGCCCAAAACTTGCTTAATAGTTTCATTCAAGACTTGGTAATACGTAATCGTACTTTCCCAGCTCATTCCCCCAATTAAACCTATTGTTTTCATAATTTCACCCTCTAAGCTTAGAATAAACCAAAATAAAAAGATTATTCATTATGATTATTCAATTTTAAATATCACTCATCTCTAAACCTCCTATATACGATCCTGCAGTGACTTTACGTAGGACGGAGCAAAGGGACATATATAGGAGGGGATACCTTTAATATCAAATTGTAGAATGGATTCACAATTATTAAAATCCATAGGATTAATCTCAGTAAAGATGGTTCCTCGCAGTGGATTTTGCTTCGCAAAATCTTACGCTCGGAACAAAGTGATGTGTGGGCTTCATCGTCGCAGGCTCCTCTGCCGCCTCACACCCTACTTTTATTCAGCCAACCCTTGTTCTCTACCGATAATATCAGCAATTTCTTGGCACAGGGATTGTAGTTCTTCTTGGTTAGGCCCTTCAGCCATGACACGGATGAGTGGTTCTGTCCCGGATGCACGTACTAAAACGCGACCTTCATCACCAAGTTCTCCTTCAGCTGTTACGATAGCAGCTTTGATGAGGTCATTATCTTCCCAGCCAGTTTTTGTAGCTACACGAACATTTACAAGAACTTGTGGGTATTTTGTCATAATGCCGGCCAACTCAGAAAGAGGTTGCTTTTTCTCCTTCATAAGAGCTGCCACTTGAACAGCTGTTAACATGCCGTCACCAGTGGTGTTGTGATCTAAAAAGATTACGTGACCAGATTGTTCACCACCAACGGAAAGATTATGTTCACGCATATATTCCAATACATATCGATCACCAACAGCAGTAGAAACCGTTTTCATACCAAGTTCTTCTGCTGCTTTATGGAATCCGATATTACTCATAACGGTACCAACTATGGTATCACCTTTAAGTTTGCCTTCTTCTTTTAACTTAAGGGCGCATAGCAACATGATTTGATCACCATCGAGGACTTGACCTTTTTCATCAACCAATAAACAGCGGTCAGCATCGCCATCATTAGCAATACCAAGGTCTGCATTATGTTGTTGTACGGCTACTTGTAAGCCTTCAATATGTGTGGAACCACAATGATGATTAATATTCAAGCCATCTGGATTCACATTAATATTGATGACTTTAGCCCCTAGTCCAGACAAAATTTCCGGACCTACACTGGAAGCTGCGCCATTAGCACCATCATAAACGATAGTCAACCCTTCAAGGGACGTATCGATTGTGTGACGTACAAAATGAGCATATAAATGAGCCAAGTTACTATTGAACTCAATTTTACCAATACCATCACCCGTAGGACGCGCCAATTCATTATCTGCGCTTTGACGAACATATTTTTCCAATTCATCTTCCACTTCATCAGGTAATTTATAGCCATTACCATCAAAGAATTTAATGCCATTATCTGGATATGGATTGTGAGATGCAGAAATAACAGCACCCGCATCAAAACCTTGTTGACGTACAAGGTACGCTACTGCTGGAGTTGGGATAACGCCTGCAATTACTACATTGCCACCAACAGAGCAAATGCCCGCCGCTAATGCACTTTCAAGCATAGAACCAGAAATTCGCGTATCTCGACCAATCAAGAACGTAGGGTGATCCTTTTTCTTACCAAAATGCGTTCCTGCCGCACGACCTAAATGATAAGCTAATTCCGGCGTTAAAAACTCATTAACAACACCACGTACACCATCTGTACCAAATAAACGAGCCATAATTATCCTCCTCTAAGGATTTGTGAAAGTTTCACAAGTCTATATATCTACCGTGTGTATCTTTTCAATAATTACTGTTGTGTATTATATCATAATATGGAAAGCATACCTGCTATAAAGTCACATCTATATTACATAAATAGTATGAATCTATACTGTAATTCAATTCATCAGTATAATTCCCCACTAATTAGGTTTTGCGTATTTTGCCATACATAAAATGGCCGTTTCCGCACCATCAAGGGCAGCACTCATAATTCCCCCTGCATAGCCAGCCCCCTCACCCATAGGATAGAAACCTCCTACAGTAGGAGAAATGCGTTCTTCATTGCGTCCCATACGGAGCGGCGCAGAGGTACGCGTTTCAACACCTGTCATACACACCGCAGGATCATCAAATCCTCGGATGCGACGCCCCCAGTATGGCAAGGCCCGCTCTAATACGGATGTGACGAATAATGGCAAGCAATCATGTAAATCGCAATTTACAACACCTGGCTCGTAGCTATATATACTATTTTGTACGCTAGGTGCTTGTGAAAGTCCTAAAAACTGTCCTACAGTTTGTGCAGGTGCATGGAAGTTAGAACCGCCCAACTCATAGGCCTTGCGTTCCCATTCTCGTTGAAATGCGACGCCATCTAAAGGATGAGTACCAAAGTCATCTGGACCTACGTTGACTACGATAGCACTATTAGCAACACCGCTATCCCGAGCGTATAAACTCATGCCATTTACGACAACGCCACCATCTTCAGAGGCAGATGCTACTACTTGACCTCCTGGGCACATACAGAAGCTATATGCAGTACGGCCTGATTCTTTATCGTGGTATACGAGAGAATATTCTGCTGCACCAAGGCCCAAACTAGATGGATCTACACCATATTGAGACTCATCAATTACAGCCTGATCATGCTCAATACGAACACCGATAGCAAATGGTTTAGCCGTCATTTCCACATTGCGTTTATAAAGCATTTCATATGTGTCACGTGCACTATGGCCTACACCAGACAAAACAACAGTCGTATCAATACGCTCACTACCATTAACTTCAACACCTACGATACGGTCATTTTCAATAAATAAATCCGTTACCTTTGAACCAAAGCGAACTTCACCGCCCCATTCGATGATGCGCTCACGCATGGCTTTTACCATGGTACGTAATTTATCTGTACCTACATGGGGTTTATGTTTATATAAGATTTCTTCAGGCGCGCCAAACTCTACAAAGTATTTAGATATTTCATGTAACCGCGGATGGGTAATGCGAGTTGTCAACTTACCATCGGAAAAAGTTCCTGCACCGCCTTCCCCAAATTGTACGTTGGATTCAGGTTTAAATATGCCCTTTTTCCAAAATGTTTCTACATCATGACTACGTGTATCTACATCTTGACCGCGTTCAAGCACGATTGGGCGATAGCCTTCACGAGCTAAGTAAAAGGCTGCCAACATCCCCGCAGGGCCAAAGCCCATAACAACAGGACGATGAGCTAATGGTACGGACCCAAAAACAATAGGTTCTGGATCTTCTGCAGCAAATACAGATACATCCTTTTCTTTACCAAGCTTTTTCATAACTTGAGCTTCATTATGAACCTCAATGAATAGGGTATATACAAAAACAATGTTTGGCTTCTTACGAGCATCTACGGCACGTCGAACAACATGAATCGTTTTGATAGCACCACGTAACGGGGGATATTTCTTTTCTACAATACTTTTGATATCCGACTTAACCGTAACAGCCACGCGGAGATTTATTATTCTAATCATAGCTTTCCTATTAAAGCCTCCCTTTTAGGTGAGCCTACTTCTTTAATCTTTGACCAAAATTCTTTACCACTTGACCAGTAAGAAAGTAGTCATACATCTTTATTATACAACACTACTATAAAAGCTAATATATAAATCATAAAAAGGCCCTAATAGAGAAATATTCACTCTATTAGGGTCTTCGTCGCAAGATTTCAAAGCCTCACAAAAAACTTATCATCCATTAAGTACTTTCTTTTGTATTTCTACTTTCACCCGTACCGTTGTAGTATTGCTATTAACTCCATTCGGTAATACTAAATTATAGTTACCCTGTACAGTTTCAGTAGCACCCGATACATCGATAGGTTCCGTTTGTATTTCTGTAACGGAATCAATCATTTCTTCACGACCTGTAACTGTTAATTGCGTTGGTGTAGCAGACGTGGATTTAACTTCATAACCTTCTGCTACTGTACCAACAGTCGGAACAGTAATAGGAACCGCCTTTTCTTTACGTAATAAGTTGAGTTCATATTGTGCTTGGCCTTGGTTTGGATTAATATGTACATCCAGTACATTACCTGCCGTATCCCAAGCTTCTAAAGTACTAACAGCGCTAAAGTTCTTCGTTTGACCAGCCACATTGACTTTCATCACAACCTTGCTCACTGCATTAACTTGTTGCTTACGACCAGAAACAGTTACCTCTTTCGGCACAATCGTTACCGATTTCAAAGCAATATCATCAGAGAACTTGCCGATTGGAACTATTTCAACAGGAATCGTTTTCTCTGCATATTCATCAACATTGATGGTGATGTTATCTGGTTTAACCTCCACAAGATTCATTCCTGCCGGAGGCGTAAAATTAATAGTTACATTATTTTGACCTGGTTTTACACCAGATGCATCAATATAAGCCCGTAAATTATCTGATTTCATAGACATAATGGTATCACGTGGGCCAGCCAGAACAACACGGACCACATCTGGTGCATCTTCTATGATATAGCCAGAATTGAGATTTTGAACCTGTACAGGTATTATGTAGGTTACTTCCATCACAGGGTTCTGATCGCGCATAATAAAGAACCACATGACGATAGCTGCTAACAAGGATAATAATTTAGCAGGCCAATTGCGTTTCAAATGAATCATCATTTATTTGCCCTCCATTTCCACATACTAGTAATGGTTTGACGAGGGCGTTCCATAAAGGTACGCAATGCCTCTTTAATTTGATCCTCTGGTAAATGGCGATAAATATGACCGCCATATGTATAAGAAATGGTCCCTGTTTCCTCACTAACAACGACTACGACAGCGTCAGTTTGCTCAGACAAGCCAATAGCTGCACGGTGACGTGTACCTAGTTCAGTACTCAATGTGCGGTCCTCAGTCAACGGTAACAAACAGCCCGCTGCACGAATTCGCCCATCACGAATAATCAAGGCCCCATCATGAAGCGGTGTACTAGGAACAAAGATATTTTTAATCAACTCGCGACTCAATACAGCATCGATAAGAATACCAGTATCTACAAAGTCATTGAGACCTACTTCACGTTCAAAAACGATAAGTGCCCCAGTATGTTCGCGAGACATAACGCGAGCCGCAGCCATCACTTCATTAATAGCCATATCCATTTCTTCTTCGTTTACATTTTGTGCCTTGCTGAAAATTCGGCCACGCCCCAATTGTTCTAGAGCACGACGCAATTCAGGTTGGAATACAACGGGTAACGCAAAGAGAAGAACGGTCATACTTTGTTGCAAAATCCAGTTGATAACGTATAGATTTAACAGATGACTCAATAAATTAAAAATCGCCAACATAACGAGACCTTTTAAAAGAGAAACGGCCCGTGTATCTTTAAGCAATTTATATAAATAGTAAATACCAATAGCAACGATTATGATATCAACAATATCAAGAAGCCTAAAGGTATGTATAAGTGCGTCAATATGCATAAAAATAGCTCCTTATACAAAATAATAAGGTACAATCAATTCTTTGACTGTACCTTATATTTTAACTCATTTTGAGAGTACTGTAAATTTATAAACAAACGCTGAATGAGATTTTTATTAGATGTTTTGTGTTTCAATCCAAACATCCATTTGGCCCCCACAAACCATGCCTTCTTTAACAGCTACGTCATCATCGAGATGAACATCGATACGACGGTGAGCTTCTTTTTTATTCAAAGAGTCCACCGCACTTAGGCGGATTTCATTTTCCGCACGGCCACCGCCGATAGTACCAAAAATAGATCCATCAGGAAATACAACCATAGATGTACCAGCTTTACGAGGTGTGGATCCACAGGTATATAAAATAGTGGCTACTGCTAAGGTTTCGTTTTTACGTTCACTAAGGTATTCAATAAACTCACGATTCATGGATCACTCTACCTTTCCGCAATGAGCCGCCTTTTTTACCACGCACCACTGCCAAATATTCACTAACGATAGATAATGCAATTTCCTCAGGCGTTTGAGCTCCTAAATCTAGACCAATAGGCGCATATACCATATCTAACTCATCTTGAGTCCATCCTTGCTCACGCAACACTTCAAAAGCATGATGGATGCGTTTTTGGCTGCCCATAACGCCCATATAGGTAGGCAAGTACCCTCGTAATTGTTCTAAGCATATATTATCGTACTCATGAGCACGTGTCACAATGATAAAACCAGTATATTCATCAAGAGGTAAATCGTTCTTGAAGTTTTCTAAAGGTAAGCACTTACGTGTAACACGTTCATCAAAGAATTCAGGCACTACATATTCTGGACGGTCATCTACGACTGTAACGCGACAGCCAATAAACAACAGCAAATCTGTAATAGCTCGGCTAACATGACCTGCGCCTAATACGAGAACTGACGGATCATTTTCTACAGGTTGTACGAAACACTCCATTTCGCCTACCATGCATAGAGAATTTAGCTTTGCTTTATCTACAGTAAACCCTTCAATAGGAGTTCCGTATAGAACCCTTCCATCTTCAGCATAAATAGTCTTATCCCCTTGACGAGGACCGGATAGAACGGTAACCATCACAGTAGTTTCAGTAACCTGTAGACGATCTTTCATCACATCATAAATTGTTTCCATCTAGATTCCTTTCATAATCCCAAGCGGTAACAGCCTCTAATACACCTCCACCGACAGCAAGGGATTTATCTGAAATACTATAGCAATGAGACTCTTCACAACGAGCATCCACATCAGCCAACTTAAAATGATCTGATACGATAAGCCCACTTTTTAAAATGCCTCGTAGAATACCTGTAATTTTCGCTCTTACTGGTTCTTCATCAACATAACCAATTACTTCATTAGCTTGTACAGAATCCCCAATATGACGTTTTGCTGTAAATAGTCCAGCCTTTGGAGAATGAATAACACGCTCATGAGTGTAGCCACCTACATTTCCAGGGATACCTGTATTAGGTTGAGCTGGTCCATCATAGATACAGCGACCTAATGAATGACCACGCATCGTTTCAATGACTACATCTACATCTTCTCCAGCAGTAAATCCAGGGCCCACACCGATAACGAGATCTGCATCATCCCGTTTTGTACCAAGATTCTTTTTACTCAAAATAGCATCGACTACAATCTCTGGTTTTAAAGTGTCCAATAATTCCTCATATGAGCTAGTGACAACGGGAATGATTTCCTGTGCCAATGTATCCTTCACTTCACCAAGAGACACATGACGAGCAACAAAACGTTCCAAAATCATTTCTCCACGATGAACCGCATTACCGTAACATACTTCGCGGCGAATCATGGTAGGAATCGCTATTTCACTAATTACAACGGGATATCCCGCCCGTCTCAATCTATATACAGCGCCAGAAGCGATGTCTCCGCCTCCACGCATGAGTACCAATGGTTTCATAATGCCTCACTTTCACGATGTTTCAAACGCTCAAAATCATCGGGTGTATCGATATCGTCGCCAATATCATCACTAATCCATAATTTCACGACATGGGCTTTACCATCACCATGAATAATGGTCTTACCCCCTTGATCCCCTTGAATCTGTTGTAAATAATCAAACCAATGAGAACCAAAGAGAACGGGATTTCCCGAGTGATAATTTGCCCCATAATGTGGAACGACGATAGTTTTCGGATGAAAGTTTTCATTAAACGCACGAATGACCTCGTGTACAACAGCACTCGTCAGAAGTGGTTGATCTCCTACTGAACAGAGAATACCGTCTAGCGGTAAGGATGACGTATTCATCAAATGACGTACTCCCATTGCTATGGATACGCCTTGCCCTAGTTCAGGATGGTCATTTCGAATGGCTTCAAAACCATAGTTTGTGACAATTGGTTCTAATTTCTCATGATCATCACCAGTAACCGCCACAAAAGGTAGCTTACACGATACAGTAGAAGCCACCTGTCCACCCCATCCACCTTGAAGAGCCCCACAGACCGCATCTAGAACAGTCTTACCACGCCAGGGCAAGAGTTGCTTATTACATCCCATACGCTTGGATTGTCCTCCCACAAGGAGGACAATGCCAATATGCAAAGGATGACGGTCTATGGGGTCTCTCATGGGACTAAAAGCGGTGCTACAATTTGCTTTCATAATAGTCATGAGTACCTACCGACATTGAATAATGCGACGGATTTCACAACTTGCTTTATATCCATCAGCCAAAATGATAGCCGTAATATCACTATCAACAATATGATCAATAAAATCATCGATAATGCGATGTTGCACTGTTTCATAACCAGTACAGAATAATATTTTCTTACCCTTACTGTATTGGAATAAACCTTGCCTATGCAAAACAAGATCGGCTAACATACGAGGAGTTACAATAGCCCCCATATCGCGTTTTACAATATCTTGAACCAGCTCGATATTATGTACGTGCTCATCATCTAATGGGGCCCCTAGCATTTGTAGATTCACGAGGCCAATCGTAGTCTTTGTAAGAGATGGAATGACAGGTTCGGTCGTCTTAGGTGCCTTGAGCCATTTTTCCTTCGCCCCATCTGCTTCTACAACAATTTGCCAATTGGGATGTAACTTGGATAAACCATCGATAAGATCACAATCTAAGGAGTCTACTTTTGTTCCTGTAATTCCAGCGAACCACGCACCACAATAGCCACGTAAAAGTCGGTCAGTACAATACTCATCAGCTTCATTAATATTACGAGTATAAATCGGTTCATAATGAGCCACCTGAGACTCATAAAGTCGAGTCGTAGTCGTAACTACTATGGGCTGACCTTTCAGCCGTCCATATTCTACTAGTTTTGAAAGCACAGTCGTTTTACCGCCTGCCCCAACAAGGGCAACGATTCCCGGCTGAATCAATCGATTCCAATAGGATGTTTGTGATGTCATAGAACCAGGCCTCCTTAGAAAGTAAAAGGAACTAGAAATCTCTATACTTTATATTTCTCGTCCATAGCCATAAATACCTTCTCAGGTGTCATAGGTAATGTACGAATATCCGCACCAACTGCATTTTTAATGGCATGTTGGATAGCAGGGCACCCCGTATTGATGACAACCTCACCAATAGATTTAGCTCCGAAGCCACCTGTAGGCTCGTAAGATTCTACAAAGTCTGTATGTAATTCACCAATATCCTGACGGGTTGGGATTTTATAAGTCATAAGATTGTTTGTTTCCAAACGACCATTGTTGGAATAGCGTACATCTTCATATAAAGCCATACCGATAGCTTGTACCACACCACCCTCAACTTGAACGCGAGCCAATTTAGGGTTGATAACAGTACCACAATCAACACAAGAGTAGAAATGAAGAGGAATAACCTTACCTGTTTGTTTATCTACCTTTACCTCAGCAATAGATGCCATAAATGGAGGTGGAGACGTATGACTGCCCCATGTAGCGAAACCAGACAATTGCTCTGCATTAGCACCAACTAATAATTTTGGTGCCAATTGATGGATATCCATTGTTTTAGCACCATCTTTTGTGGTAGCTACAACGCCGTCAAAGTCAACGTTTTCAACGTCGGTTTCAAAGAATTGAGCAAATTTAGCAATAATCTTAGTGCGCAATTCTTCTGCTGCCATCTTAGCAGCAGTACCTGTTACATAGGTTGTACTAGATGCGTAAGACCCTGGATCGAATGGTACGATATCTGTATCTGATTCAATAACAGTCATATATTCCATAGGACAGCCAATTACTTCACAGGCCATCTGAGTCAATACGGTATTAGACCCCATGCCCATATCAGAAGACCCAGTATACAGTGTATAATTACCATCGTCACCAAGGCGGATTTCAACAGACGCCACATCGATATTCGCGACACCAGAGCCTTGTAATGCTAAAGCCATGCCAAGTCCACCGCGATAGCGCTCATCAATGTCCCAAGAATGAGGGCGTTCATCCCAACGAGCCATTTCTTTTACCCGATTTACGGTATCTTGGAAAAGACCAGAATCAAGATATTCATCTGGAGCATATACTAAGCTTTGTTCACCTTCCGCTATTAAGTTCTTCTGACGTAATTCAGCTGGATCAATCCCCATCTTATCAGCTAACTGGTTTACTGCACATTCTAATGGCCACAATGCTTCTGTTGCACCATACCCACGGAAAGCACCACCAGGAGTTTGGTTAGTATACACACCCTCTGTACCATAATGAACAGCAGTCGCTTTGTTGTACAACGGTACAGATTTATGTTCACCAGCCGTTGTAGTAGTGAAGCAATGAGTTGCATGTGCACCAGCGGCTGTGATGGAGTCCATATCAATAACTTTAATAATACCATCTTTTGTAGCACCTACGCGGATTTTCCATTCACGAGCATGACGTGTAGTGGAGCAAGTTTGTGCTTCTGTACGATCGTATAAGAGATAACAAGGTTTTTTCAATGTCCACGCTACAAAGGCCGTCATAATTTCTGTACAAGCCGTTTGTTTAGAGCCGAAACCGCCGCCGATACGAGGTTTAATAACACGGACTTTTGTAGCCGGAATACCGAGTGCACGAGCGATGTGACGGCGTACATGGAATACGATTTGCGTAGAGGATACGATAACTACACGACCAAGCGCATCTATATATCCAAAGCTTTGGAATGGTTCCATCGCTGTTTGGCGTGTGGCCTGGTCAAAGTATGTACCTTCTGCCACGTAATCACATTTAGCAAGTTCTGCCTCCACATCTCCTACCCGTTTGTGATAGGATACGCAAATATTGCGTTTGTAATCTTGTCCTACAGGGATATTATTGTGAATATCATCTTCAGGATGTACTATAGTTTCATGGTCGATAGCAGTATGCATATCAAGTACAGGTTTCTGTACTTCGTATTCAACCTTGATAAGCGGCATTGCTTTGAGCGCTGTAGCTTCATCTTTTGCTACGATGAGAGCTACTTCGTCTCCAACATAGCGAACTACAGGGTCCAAAATAAGCGCATCATAAGCGGATGGCTCTGGATATGTTTGACCTGCTAATGTGAATCGCGTATTAGGCACATCTTCATAAGTAAAAATAGCTTCTACGCCAGGAATCAATTTGGCTTTAGATGTATCAATAGATTTGATGCGCGCCTGAGCATGAGGACTACGAAGAGCCTTAATAACGAGCGCATCTTTGGGAACAAAATCGCCAGTATAAGACGGTTTACCAGACAAAATACCTTTGGAGTCAACTTTGTCATAGGACTTACCAATATGCTTGTTCATCATTATAGGCCTCCTTCTAAGAATTTACGAACTCCTCGAAGTTGTGATTCATAACCAGTACAGCGACATAAGTTACCTATGAGGTATTCGCGAATCTCATCATCGCTAGCCTTTGGATTTTTGCGTTTCAAATTGATAGCACTCATCATCATGCCAGTTGTACAAAAACCACACTGATCTGCGCCCTCACTTGCGATACAAGCCGCTAATAATTCAGCTTCCTCTTGTAAGCCTTCTAATGTAGTAATTTTATGGCCTGGCGCACGAAATGTAGGGTATGCACAGGACAAAATAATTTCGTCATCCACCCATACAGTGCAAAGGCCACAGTTTGTGGTGTCACAGCCACAGCGGACACTGTAATAGCCAAGATTACGCAATGTATCTAGCAACATCTCATCAGTTGGCACATTAACAGTTACATTTTTGTTATTAATATTAAGTACGAGTTCCATTATTGTGCCACCTCCTTAGCTAAGCGTTGAACCATTGCTTTTACCATTTCCATGCGATATTCTTTGGACGCATGAGAGTTAGATTGATACACTAGTTCTTCAGATGCCAATTGACCTGCTTCTTTTGCGGCAGATAATCCTTTTTCTGAAAGCAAGGCACTTGCTTTAACAGCTAATTGAGGTACACCAGGTCTTGTACCGATATACAATTCAACCCCTTTTTCATCATGGCGAAGAGCACCTGTCAATAACGGGAAATCACCACGAGAAATGCGAAGGGCTTCAACAGCTACAGGTACATCTACTTTAGGGATGCGAATCTCCATGAGAATATCACGTTCTCTATATGCCATATAATCTTGCATGGACATACGACCGCCTTTGAAGGTAACGATGTCTGCATGCACTGCCAATAGCGCAGGGATGATATCAGAGAAGCCAAACTTACTTGCTACAGAACCGCCCATGGTAGCAGTATTTCTAAATTGAACGCCAAGAATCTCCTTAACGCCTTTAACTACGGCACCGCCGCAGAATTGTTGTAAAGGCTCAAAGCGTTCCACATCTCCTTGTGTCGCCATAGCGCCAATTACAAACTCCTTATCTTCTTCACGAACATAACGCAAATCAAGACTCGCCATATCAATCACTGATGGCCAAGTTCGTCGTCCTAGACGCAGCCAACAGCCGCCTGCTAGCATAGGAGCAGTTTTGTTCTTTGTGGCTAATTCATAAGCCTCTTCCACCGTCTTCGGTTGTAATACTTTCATAAATGCTAACATAATCTGTCCTCTCAATGGTATACTAATACTAACAGAATTACGGTGCTAACTATAAAAATACAGTTCTCACCAAACTACAAACTTAACAAAAAACTATAGAATCTCGTGCATTTCTTATACTTTTATTTTACCAATTATTTACCACTAAATCTACGATGAAAGATATAAATTTACAGGAAATTTGCAAAGAATTACATATTTATGAATTTGGAATTGCCTCATGGCCACTACCTGAACAGGCCAAAACTATTTTATTTGAAAGCAACCCCTGCCCCTTCACTACGGCAGATGTGGAGGCAAGACTACTAGGAACGACTCAGTTTATACCAAAAAGTGCCATCGTTTGTCTATTCCCGTACCATGTACAACACAAAGGCCATGCCAATCTATCGCGCTATACATGGTCAACAGATTATCACCTGGTCATTAATGAATATTTAGAACGTCTTATTGAAAGATTACAAATAATTGATGACTCGGCTCAGTTCTCCATTCATTGCGACACCTCTCCTTTAGCAGATCGGTATATGGCCTACTTAGCAGGCCTTGGCTTTTACGGAAAGAACAACTGTTTTATCAGCCCTAAATGGGGTTCTTATGTCGTTATTGGTACGATTTTAACAACACTAGAACTCAAACCAAATGCCCCTCTTGAGCAGTCCTGTATAGGATGCAATCGTTGTATTACAGCATGCTTAGGCCAATGTTTGGGCCATGACGAATTTAAATTCGCGACTTGTAAAAGCTACTTAACTCAGAAAAAAGGAGAACTTACCGATGAAGAGGAACAGATTCTCGCTAAAACACCACTCGTATTTGGTTGTGATGTGTGCCAAGAGGTGTGTCCTCACAACAAAGATATTCCAACTACGCCCATCCCAGAATTCCAACAGATAGAACCGTATATCAATATAGACGAACTAGAAACACTAACGAACAAAGAATTCAAAGCAAAATACGGTCATCGAGCCTTCTCGTGGCGAGGTAAAAAAATACTAATGAGAAATCAAGAGATTATAGATAGAAAAAGTAAACTATAATATTCAATAAGGCATAATAATTAACAAATACGCTTATAATAATTATTATTAAACAAACTAACAAAAATTTGATAAAGCATTAGCAACATAATCTACAAATCGTTAGAATCAAAAAGAGACGGCCCAGATGAACTATACCTTCAAAATTGTGTCCAATTTTTGGGGTACAGTTCAAGAAGTTGTCTCTTTTAGTAGTTATTTAATTTCGTAATAGTTCAACTCATCCAAACTCTTACCAAGAGCAGGAATATATAATTCAATAAACATATCTACCTCAGGCATATTTAGAGTTTTCAACTTGGCTAAGATAGAGTCATGTGCCTCTTTAAACTCATCATTTCCTGCCTTGAGCTCTTTGACGCATTTCATATAGGCTGAAATTGTATCGGCAGCCTTAACGATAGGCCATTCTGGACTAGCCTCTGCATCAACAAGTATAGGCTTATAAACAGATTGTAACCGGTCTGGCAAGGTTGATAGCATTTTTTCTTGCGCCAAAGTTTCAACCTCACCATACAGTTCACGCAACTTTGGATCAAAATACTTGATTGGTGTTGGCATATCTCCTGTAAAGATTTCACTTACCTCATGATACATGGCTATGACAGCTACCTTATTAATATCTACATTTCCTTCGAAGTATTCATTTTTTATAGCTCCCAAATTGTGGGCTACCATAGCCACTTCAAGGCTATGTTCTTGAATATTTTCTATTTCCGTATTTCGCATGAGGCTCCATCGATTGATAAAGCGCATGCGTTTTAAGAATGCAAAAAATGAACTCATATGTCCCCCATTACACAATAGGTCCTTAAATGACCCCACGGAGTTTAAAGCCATAATCAAGGAATTGTACCGCTTCGTCCCAACGATTATCATCATTAAGCATAACTACAATCATAGTATGGCCCTTACGTGTGGCAGACGCAATCAAACATTCTCCTGCTGCATTTGTAAAACCTGTTTTCAAACCATTTGCGCCAGGATATTTGTTGCGAATGAAGTGGTTTGTAGTACGAATTGTTTCTGGTGCACGGTTTTGGTACGGCACCTTGTAGTAATCATTGGCAACCTTGTCACGGAATATTTGGTATTTCATACCGTACGCGGCAATCATCGCTAAATCACGAGCCGTAGAATGGTGACCCTTTTGTGTTAATCCATGAGGATTCAAGAACACACTATTCTTTGCCCCCGCTTTTGCAGCAATGCGAGTCATATCTTTAGCAAATTTATCCACAGAACCACTTACATTTTCGGCTACTACAACGGCCGCATCATTACCACTAGCAACCATCATACCTTCAAGAATACCTTCCAATGTAATCTGATCGCCTACGCGAACCCCAAGGTTTGATTCTTCCATGCTCGTTGCATAGCTACTTATAGTAGCTAATTCATCAAGCTGTGTGCCCTTTAATTCTAAGGCAGTTAACAAGGTGACCATTTTTGTAGTACTAGCTGGATGCATCCACTTATCTGGGTTCTTTGCAAATAAAATTTCTTTTGTATCTGCATCAATTAGGACTACGGCCTCACCAACAGTAGAAGGAGGTGCAATGTATGCAGCTTGAGCAACACTAGCACCTATAAATATGATTCCTATAAAAGTTATGGCCAATACCAATTTCTTATAAAACATATGAATATTCGTCGTTAAAAGTGTCATCACTCTCGTTCTACCTTCCAGTATCTTAACTTTCAAGACTATCATCTATTGCTACATTTGTAGTAGTTGCTTTCTTCTTTGTCCCTTTAATTTCACCTGTCGATGTATCTACACTTTGAATATATACTACACGTTGAGGATATGGAATATCGATGCCATATTTATCAAAGGCATCTTTTACATCAGACATAATGCTATATTGAACAGCGAGGAAATCATTCGACTTAACACGAGCATAAGCGGCGATTCGTACAGAATTATCTCCAAATTCAGAGATACCTATTTCCATATTCTTCGGATTAAGGACGCGTTTATCTGCTGCAAAAATATTTTTTAAGATTTTTATTGCCTCATGATGATCATTATTATAACCAATGTCAAACGTAAATGGGATAACCCGTTCTGTAGTATAAACAATGTTAGTTACAGCTTGTGATGTAAGAAGAGAGTTAGGTATGTATACATTCTTTTGATCTTTTGTAGTAATAACTGTATACATAAATTGGATTGATTTAACACTGCCGACTACATCACCGACCTGAATAACGTGACCCGCTCTAAAAGGTTTGAAGATAAGAATCAATAAACCAGATGCTAAGTTAGAAAGGTTATTCTGTAAGGCGAGACCAATACCTAAACCAAACGCACCAAAAGCAGCTATAAAGGATGTTGTAGGAATACCGATTTGGTTTAAGCAAATCAACACTAACCCTACCAGCAAGGCATAATTTATAATTTGAGTGATAAAGCTCATCGCTGCTGAGTCATAGGAAGCTTTTGTCATAATGCGAACGGCAAAAGCTTTTACCCATTTAATAGCATATCGCCCAATCCAAAATAAAATTAATGCTAATAAGATATTTCCAGCTTGTGCAAAAAACCAGTCCCTTATTTGAATTAATATATTAGCGTCTTTAAAAAGAAATTCAGAAACAGCACTTAAGAAATTAGCCATAGTAACCATCCATAATATAAATCTATACAATCACAAATATCTATCACAACATAATAGCAATATAATAACGGTAAATATATATGCTATAATTTTACATATGCATTTGCAATACGATAATAAAGATATTATATCGTTATATTCCATATATAACAATCATAAAACTAGGGAGACTTACATGTTCAAAAATCTATACGAAGCACCCCAAGAGCTCGCTACTGGAGGCTATGTAACTAGAGAGTTACACTCCGTTACGGTACACTTTGACGATATCCACTATTCTCTTTCGAGCGGACAATTAAATGGTGGCTATCACCATACGCTAGCGGTACGCAACCAACAGCTAACATATCAAATCGAAACAGAAAAAGATTTACCCGGTGGCTCTGTAGCCGATTATTTGGCTCAAGAATTTGAACATATTGATACTCCTGTTCATTTTAGTACAGCACTTCTCACGTCTGCCACAATGCATCTACACGCCTATGCCAAAGTTGAAGAACATGATAGTATTGTGGAAACTATCGTGACTGCAGGCTATGAAAAAACGGCACATCGCGCAGGTACAGGCTATTGTTACGAAGAGCGTGATGGAGACTTCATAGTGCCAGGCACAATTAATATTCTCGTATTTACAAATAAAGCTTTAACAGATAGCGCTATGGTAAAAGCTATTATGACGATTACCGAGGCAAAAACCGCAGCCCTACAAGATTGGAATGTTGAAAGCGTACGACTCCATCCGTTTATTAATGAAGACATTCCTGACGCAATTACAAAAGAACGCAAAACATCTGCCACAGGTACCTCTACTGATGGTATCATTCTCACCATCGATACAAATGGAGATATCTTAACAGATGCTGGTTCCTTCTCATTATTTGGAGACACCTTAGCCAAGGCTGTCTATGTAGGCGTACAAAGAGCACTAGAAAATGCTATCGGCGCTGAATAATCCTATTTTGTAATATACAAAAATATCTAGAATGATACCCTAAAAATTATCATTCAATACCCCACTCATATATGAAAAATATAATACAAATGAAAAACCGCACATCCTAGGCGATCGGAATGTGCGGTTTATTGCATATAAAACTGTTACATATACTATAATTCTTGAAAATGAATATCAAATTAAAATTTGAGATATTTTCTCAAATTTTTCAAATTAATTATTAGATTCAAAGAACTATTATGTTTCATATGTTCCATGAGTATTATGTGCCTTTAATATTCATGGAAGAATTGTTGTAACTTTTTAAGATTTTTAGTTTTTGTAAGCCCTAGCATCAATAGAATACGAGCTTTTTGTGGACTTAAAGTATCACATACGAGATAGTTTGCCAGTGCATCTTGTGGCACTGCAGATACCATGCCACTACCGGTACGAGAAGCACGTACCGTTGGAAACTTTGTATTCTGTGTGATTTGACGTACATTTTGTGGGATAGTACCATGACCAAGCCCTGTTAAGATCAAACCGTCAGGATTTGTAGCAACTACACTCATAGGCACCATATCATCCATACCACCGTAGCAAGTCATTATAACTACACGAGGCAACTCAGCTAATTTACTCACATCAAATACGGAGTCTTGAGTATGGCGGCGAGTCGATGTTTTATAATAGTGGGCAACACCATCTTGTACAATACCAAGATGCCCCACTAATGGACTATCAAAGGTCGCTACATTAGTAGTATTGCATTTAGATACATCCCTTGCCCCATCAATGTAGCCATTTAATACGACTACCACACCTTTACCTACAGATGCTGGTGTTCTCGCTACTTGAATAGCTTGCAACAAATTAATTGGACCATCAGCACTGATAGCGCCAGCAGGTCTCATAGATCCAGTAACAACAATTGGCTTGTCAGTATGAACAGTTAGATTTAAAAAGTATGCAGTTTCCTCCATACTATCTGTGCCGTGAGTAATAACAACACCACCGATATCATCTCGATCAACCAATTTTTGCACCAACTTAGAAAGTTCTAACCAGTGATTTACGGTAATATCGGAGCTTTCAATATTACTGAACTGAGTATATATATAAGGACCATACGGTTTTGTACCAGGTACAGAGGCTAGAATTTCGTCGAGACCTAACACCCCTGCTGTATAGCCTGTCAGATCGGTATCAGAAGCACCTTGTCCTGCAATGGTCCCACCAGTGCCAATCAAAGCAATTTTTGTCTCCATATTATCTCCACTATAAAACTATAAAATAATTATTGTTGTTGAATTTAAAGATTTGGATCAAATGACGGCATCAATTCTAATTTATGTTTATTGATTCGATTCAGATGATCTATTCGCTCTTTTGTCGGCTGATCTTCAATTTCACCAGTTCTGATATAACGATCCAGTACAGCATAGGTAAATCCTAATTTATCCTCATCTGACTGACCACTAAGACCATCACTTGGTACCTTATCAACTAGATATAATGGAATATCAAGGAGTTTACCTATTTGACGAACCTCTTCTACCACGAGTTGTGCGAGAGGACTAAAATCTCCTGCACTATCACCAAATTTTGTGGAGTACCCTACATAATCTTCAGAGCCATTACAAGTATTTGCTACTCGAGCACCATTTGGCAAATTTTGCCCTACTGCATAGAGAGTTGCCATCCGGAGGCGAGGCGGCGTATTGATGGCAGCATCTTTAGATAAATCAGCTCTTTCCGTTACAGCTTCATACCCTTCACCTTGAACGATAGCCTGAGTTAAAGCCTCATAGGCAGCACCTATATTAACCGTCATATGGGGAATACCTAAGTACTCCACAACTGCCTTGGCATCATCAATATCCGATTGAACTCCATTTGGCATAAGAACACCCACCACGCGATCTGCACCGAGTGCTTCTTTGCAAAGAGCTGCCACGATAGTAGAGTCTTTACCACCTGAAATGCCGACTACAGCACTACAGTTAGGACCATTTTCACAAAAATAATCTCGAATCCATTGAACGAGGGCATCCTTTGTAGCTTGTGGATTTTCTAACATAGACCCTCCTACTTTTTCCGATAAATACGGTTCAATAAATCCATCTTCAATTGATAGTAGCTAGGACTCATATCAAGATAGTGACGATGTGGGTTTTCAAAGCGTTGCTCTTCAGGCCAAATTTCATTAGATAATTGTTTCTGTACATATTTTCGAATTTCCTCTAATGTTGGCAAATTTACAACGAGTTTACCATCCTTGATAACGAGTTGCTTCATCTCTTTGAAGGTACAGTTTTCAAAATATAATTCACGCCAAGGTTGCTCAGGGTCGATATATCGATATGGTTCCTCCGTATCAGGTACCTCTCTCAACAATGTTAATAGATCTGCAATCGCACGACCCTTATCATTATAAACACGATATACCTTTTTAAGCCCTGGATTAGTAATTTTTTCAACAGTCTCAGAAATCTTGATGCGCGGTTCCCACACACCATCTTTTTCAATGCTAGCAATCTTATATACGGCACCAAATACGGGATCACTTTTAGAGGTAATGAGGCGTTCCCCTACGCCAAAAATATCAATAGGTCCACCTTGTATGAGCAAAGATGTGATTGTATACTCATCTAGACTATTAGATGCCATGATTTTACAATCTTCTAAACCTGCATCATCTAGCATGCGCCGCGCTTTTTTAGCCAAATACGCAAGGTCACCAGAATCTAGGCGAATTCCTTTTAAGCGTTTCCCCATTGGCTCCAATACATCCTTTGCTACCTTAATAGCATTGGGCACGCCAGAGTTTAACACATCATAAGTATCAACAAGGAATACTGCATTATCTGGATACACTTCAGCATAGGCTTTGAAAGCATCGTATTCAGAGCCATAGTACATGACCCAACTATGCGCCATAGTACCGCTGACAGGAATGCCAAATTGTTGCCCTGCTAAAACGGTTGCAGTGGACTGAACACCACCAATATAAGCGGCTCTTGCACCGTATACGGCCGCGTCTACATTATGTGCACGACGAGCACCAAAGTCAGCCACAATACGCCCATCCGCAGCGCGAACGATGCGATTAGCTTTTGTAGCGATAAGAGATTGATGGTTCATCATAGTAAGCACTGCAGTTTCTATGATTTGTGCATCTATGAGAGGTGCCACAATTGTAATTACAGGTTCATTAGGATACATGATAGAACCTTCTGGGAAGGCATATACATCACCGGTGAAAGAGAAATCTTTTAGATATGCTAAAAATTCTTCACTAAAAATACCCTGACTCCGTAAATAAGAGATATCACTTTCATCAAAGTGTAAATTTAAAATGTACTCAACGATTTGTTCGAGACCACCAAAAATAGCAAAACCGCCCTTGTCTGGATTACGTCTAAAGAAAACATCAAATGCGACGCGATCCACATTTTTTAATTTTGTAAAGTAGCCATGTGCCATAGTCATCTCATAAAAATCCATAAGCATG
This sequence comes from Veillonella sp. S13054-11, assembly GCF_002959795.1. Classification (NCBI taxonomy): domain Bacteria; kingdom Bacillati; phylum Bacillota; class Negativicutes; order Veillonellales; family Veillonellaceae; genus Veillonella; species Veillonella sp. S13054-11. Next base: position 257,517 of record NZ_PPCY01000004.1, on the reverse strand, counting down.
CTAATATTGCGGCTTTCATGTTGCATTAGTTCACCAACTTTCTAAGATCTATAGAAATTTAGTTAATTGTTATTCGTTATTCGTATACCCTCATTATACAATATTATTCCTATATAGCTAGCACCTAGCATAAGCTATCCTAATAATCTTTATTGTGATATAACTATATATATACAATAATAATTTATATAGTTCGTATGTATGAAAGGACCTAGTCTAGACTGTAAAACAAGCGACCATTACGCTATAATACTTTATTTTATATTGTTTTAAAAGCTTTCAATAATACATACATGTCTATTTTACATGAGAATGAAAGGTACCATTATGGAAACAATCGTTCAATCAAAACGCGTATTAGAAATTTTTAAAGAAATGAGCCAAATCCCTCGTGAGTCCGGCAATGAAAAAGGCATCAGCGATTACATCGTGAACTTTGCTAAAAATTTAGGTCTTGAAGTTCATCAAGACGAAATCTTTAATGTAGTTATCAAAAAAGCTGCATCTCCAGGTTATGAAAACCGTCCATCCATCATTTTACAAGGTCATATTGATATGGTTTGTGTTAAAGACCATGACTCTAACCACGACTTCTCTAAAGATCCAATTGCTAATATCATCGAAGGCGAATGGATGCACGCAGACCATACAACATTAGGTGCCGATAATGGCATGGGTGCTGCTATGATGCTTGCTCTCCTTGAAGATGAAAGCCAACAACATGGACCAATGCAATTATTATTCACTACCAACGAAGAAACTGGTATGGATGGTGCCTTTGCCATTAAAGAAGGTCAAGTAACTGGTGACTACTTACTCAACCTAGATACAGAAGTAGAACATGACTTTACCGTTAGCTGTGCTGGTGGCTGCCACGTACATGTAAAAATTCCATTGTTACGCGAAAACAATTTACCAGGCTATGATGCGGGCTTATCCATTACAGTAACCGGCCTTAAAGGGGGGCACTCCGGCATCGAAATCAACGAGCAACGAGCTAATGCAAACCAAGTACTAACCCGTGTACTCTATGATATTCAACAACAATATCCTATTAGCTTAGCGTCTTTCGAAGGTGGCGTAAAACATAATGCAATCTCGTCTAAGGCAGTAGCTGTACTATCCGTACGCTCTGAAGATGTGGCAGCCATTAAAACATTGCTCGCATACCAAGAAAAACAATACCAACACGAATATAGCGTACAGGATCCAGGCCTTACATTTGTAGTTGAAGATGTTCCTACTCCTGAAATAGTATATGCAGAAGACACAACAGAAGCACTTATTACATATATCTATCTTGCACAAGATGGGGTTCATTCTGTAAGTAAGTCTATCCCAAACCTTGTAGAAACATCTAATAATATTGCTATCGTACGTGAAAATCAACATACCATTGAAATACTCATTTCTATTCGTAGTTCCAATAGCAATAGTCTTGAATTCTTAACGAAAAAAATGATGCTTCTTGCAAAAGCACTTGGCGTAGCTGCAGAGCGTACAGGTGGATATCCAGCATGGGAATACGACAAAGGCTCAAAATTGGAAGAACAAGCGATTTCCTTGCATAACGAAATGTTCGATACACCAGCTAATGTAAATGCTATTCACGCAGGTCTCGAATGTGGTTTGTTAAAAGGCGTATTGCCAAATACACAAATGATTAGCTTTGGGCCTACTATCGTAAGTCCTCATACACCATCAGAACGCGTTCATTTACCTTCTGTTGAAAATGTATATGTGTACCTCAAAGCATTATTAGCAAAATTACAATAAAATAAATAATTACTATATTTTTGATGTATAATTTGTTATACTATAAGCAAATAACACATCAAGTTACGAGACCCATGTAATAGTGACTCTCCAACCCTCCTACAAGTAATTCAGCCATCTCTCCAACTGAATTATCTTGTAGGAGGGATTTTTTTCATAAAAAATTTTCAACTACATAAATAAATATTTATTCATACAGGAGTATTCTTTCATATATGAACAACATGGAATGCATCGTTTTATTTATAAATAATTATGAATATCAACTACATGTGCCAGTATACTCATATATAGTATATAATCTATAAATTTCAAAAAAGGCTGTTAAACTCTGACTCATTCACTAGTCTCCATATACCCCATAGAGTATTTTCTGTGTTATCCTATAGGTGTATACTGTGTTTACATTACGCAGGAGGTATATATGATTCCAATAGTTATCATATCCGGATTTCTAGGTTCTGGAAAAACAACATTCTTACAACATATACTAAAAGAACATACATCGAAAGATAAAATTCTTATTATAGAAAACGATTTTGGTGAAACTAGCCTCGATGCTGCTAATCTTGCAAAAACAGGCGCCACAGTCCGTGAAGTAACATCTGGCTGTATTTGCTGTAGCTTACAAGGAAATTTCCAACAAGCACTACTTGATATTCTGCAAAATTACAAAATCGATATGATCTACATCGAGCCATCAGGTGTTAGCAAACTCAGTGAAATCATCCATACTTGTAACGACGAGGACATTGCAAAATCTGCTTACATTCACGCATCAATAACGACTGTCGATGCTATGCAAGCACCAATGTTTATCAAAAATTTTGGTCTTTTCTTCAAGGATCAAATCACTCATAGTGATGCGATTTTTTTGAGCCACACAGAAGATATTCAACAAACAAGCATTACGAAACGTATGATTCGCGACCTCGCACCACATACGCCAATCCATGAAGAAGCATGGGATACCATCGGTTTGCGTGATTACATCAAGCGCCTGTATCATTGTCATGATGATCACTGTTTACACGATGAACATTTATTTATGAGTCATACATTTAAGGATTTGCGCACCCTTAGTCTCGCACAATGGAAAACCATTTTAGAAGGAATGCCTGATACGGTGCTTCGTGCCAAAGGGATTGTACCAACCACGGAAGGTCCTCACGAACTCCAATACGGCACTCATTATTGTTCGCTTTCACCTAGTGAAACTAATGACTATAGTCTAGTCGTTATCGGCACAGATTTTAATGTACCAATGGTACATAACGAAGTGTGTCAATCATGATACCGGTTTATATCGTTACAGGGTTTATTGGATCCGGTAAAAGCACGTTCATAAACGAACAATTACAATACCGTAAAAAGCTAGGCGGTACCGCAATAATCAGCGCCGAAGAAGGCAGTGAACCTCTCATCAAAGAGCCCTTACAACTCAATGCGGATGAACTCAGTGCCATTGTTCCTAGCGATATCAAGTCTTACGAATTGATAGCCTGTAAAATCGGGGATTATTTAAAACGACTACAGCCAAAAGAGCTATGGATTGAGTGGAATGGCATGGTAAGCTTTCATCAACTAGAAGCCTTACTATATAGCGATATATTAAGCCACCTAGTACAAGTAGAAAAGGTATTGTATATTTGTACCGATCAATTTGTTTCAACCATACTCCCTGGTTTAGGTAATGATGTAATGAGTCAATTGTATAGTGCAGATTGTATTATCACAGAATCCAATACACATCACGCTTTACTACGTACCTACAACGGAGAGGCTAAAATTATAACAGCTCCTACACCAGAAAAAGTAGAACAACTGTGCCGGAATTCCACATGGGGACTCATTCCTAATCTATTAGTTATTGGTATTACAACCTATATACTGTTGGTCACAGCTTTTCGCCATGACATCCCCTATTCCATTCACCAATGCTTCGCCATAATCACGGGCCTCATCATCGAGGCCATTCCATTCCTTTTATTAGGCACGGTAGGCTCGACGATTATTCGCTATTTCGTGCCACAACGAGTGCTACTAAAACTGTTAGGTGACCATTCTTTGAAAAGCTATGGGGCTGCTATGGTCAGTGGCTTTGCCTTGCCAATTTGTGACTGTGCCATCATCCCCTTATTCAAGGCACTAATAGATCGAGGCATCCCTTTATCAGTAGCTCTTTTATTTATGCTCGCTAGCCCGATTATCAACCCTATCACCATTCTTTCTACATGGTATGCGTTTCCTGACAATCCCATGCTCTCCGTATGGCGTATCGTTTTAGGACTAGGTGTTGCCTTGTTAGTAGCCCTATCATTCCGATTTTGGCCTCCAGCCACATCTATTTTGAAAGCAAGAACACCACAGAATCTTAGCTACGAAGAAATCGTTTTAGAAGCAACTAAAACTAAACATATCGATAAAAAAAGATTGTTAGTCCATATGGAACAAGAGTTTTCTCAACTCTTATTCTATTTTTCCATGGCGGCAGCTGTACTATCTATAGTTCAAGTCTATGGCAAACCTTGGCTTCTCAACGCAGGATTAACCTTGCCAGAATTTACGGCCATTCCAATTTTGCTGATGTTAGCATTCTTCTTCTCTATTTGCTCTACATCAGATGCCATCATCGGTAAATCCTTGAGCACCTTATTTCCTATTAGCTCTGTGATGGGCTTTCTCATCTTAGGTCCGATGCTAGATATCAAAAACGTATATATATTAAAACAATATATGCCTACCTCATTTATCATACGATTAAGTATAACGATTGCCGTTATGTCCTATATAGCAGCATTAGTATTCAAATTCTTTCTTAGCTAATTTACAAACTTTTATAATCATTATCTCAGTTCTTAATTAATTAAAAGGAGATGATTTCATGACATTAGGACTGAAAGATCGCTTTTCTATCGTGAAAGGTCTATTGTATCTCATCTTAGGTATCTGTTGTATTTACCTCATTGTGACAGGTCGTTATTTGAACTATATTGCACCGCGTTATGAACTTTTACTAGGTATTAGTGGCGTTGCCCTTATTTTAGGCGGTCTAGCGACGATTATTTGGGCGCCGTCAAAATACTACAAGCATAACTGGAAATCTATCGTTCCGATTATTATTCCTATTATGTTGCTCATCGTTCCTCCCGTTCTTGTACCCTCAACAGGCGTTCATGGTGCCGCTCGTGTAAACGATGATACTAACAATTTTGACTTTACAAACGATGCTATTGGAGAGGTTGTCACTGTTAACAGTGAAAGCAAAGAGCCAGGAATTTCCAAGGACAAAAAAGAAATCGTTTTGAACTCAGACAATTTCTATCAAACCATTGTAAAAGTTGGATCTAATGCTGATCAATATAAAGACTACACAGTTTATATGACAGGCTATGTGAACCGCGAAGATAATACATTAAAATCTAACGAATTTACTATTTCTCGTATGGCTATGGCTTGTTGTATTGCTGACGTTGCCCCTATTGGCATGACAGCCTATAAAACAGATGGTGATAGCTTACAAAATGAACAATGGGTATCGATTGAAGGAAAGGTTTCTACCCGAGACTTCCACGGTCGTAAACAACCATATGTAGAGATTACAAAAATCAAATCTGCAGAACCTATTTTAGGCTATGTATACCCTTAAGAATTACATAAAAAACGAGGCTTAACGCCTCGTTTTTAATAGGAATGATTCTGTTAAATAAAATAACGTATATTTCATAATTCAATGTCTATATGAATCTACAACAGATTGACGCCTTATAATAGTTATAATAGTTATTCTAGTTATTCTAGTTATTCTAATTATAATAGTTATTAAAACGTCCTATTAGTGCTGTAATTCTTTAATAATTCTCTTGCCGAGAGATGCTGCTACAGCGCACAAGAAAATATCTGGGCCAACTGGGATTAGGAAGCAAGTAATAATGACAGCTTCCACACCAATCGGCTTACCTAAATACAGATTCATAATAAAGTATAGGTACACCATGCCAAGACCATATACAATAAATAGATTTAATATGGATCCGGCTAGCAAACGTTTAAACGATAGTGTATCCATTGTCTCTGCAATGCGTCCTACTGCATACGCACCAACCATAAAACCAATTAAATAACCAAAGGTAGGTTGCAAAATATAACTAGGACCACCGCCAGATGTAAAAATAGGAACCCCAACAAGACCTAGTACAATATAAATGCCAACACTAGCGGCACCTAAACGACTACCTAAAACAATGCCCGCTAATGTAGTAAATAAGATTTGCAATGTAAACGGACAATTCGGTAATGGGACCCGTATAAAAGCACCAACCGCGATTAGCGCCACAAAGAGTGCTGTCATCGTTAACTGACGGGTGGTAATGCGAGTTTGTTTTGATACAGTAGAGCTCATGGTATACCTCCATTCATAACAGACCTAAGCAGGAATTTGTGCTATCAATGGAGAATAAAAGTCCAAGATAACACGGAAACAAACTACTAACTATCTAAATTAAAGCACTTGTATTTTTAATTGTCAACTATAGTGATTGACTTTTAGTTTACTATATAGTCTAATACTATATATACTATGTTTTTAGTACTTTTTAAATTTGACTATAGCTAATAGTTATTATCAATAGTTCATAATAACTAAAAGATATACTCATCTTCATACAAAAACTACTAAACTTCATTTATCTTTCATATAACAAGATTAAATTATACGTAAGTAGATTGAGTAAAACCTACTTTCACAAAATCGTAACTAAACGAAAATTATAATTTGGTATCAGGAGGCATTGCTTATGAAAAATGTTAAGAAAGTATCCAAAGTACTATGTGCATTTGGCGTTAGTACAGTATTATTAGCAGGTGTAGTTGGTGCAGCTAGCAACCATGGTTACAACAACCATAGCAACTGGAACGGTGTTGGTAGCGTTGCTCCATCCGCACAAGCTAACTATTCTGTTGACTATATGGGCGCTGTTACAGTATTCCAACAACAATTCCCTGGCGCTACTGTAAAATCTATTTCCTATGATGCAAAACACAATCCTTACTATGAAGTAGAAGGTTATTATGGCAACCGTGAAGTAGAGCTTAAAGTAGACGAAGCATCTGGTCAAATCGTTGGTAAAGAAGTAAAAGGTTACTCCAAAGCTTCTAAAACAATTAACGTTCAAAACATCATCATTCCTGAAGTAGCTGAAACAAAAGCTATGGAAAAAGTTGGTTCTGATTTCCAAACTATGGATTGGACCGTTGAACGTGAAAACGGCAGAGTTGTATATGAATTCGATATGACAACTGGCGGCAGTAAAAATGCTGAAGTAAAAGTAGACGCTACATCCGGTAAAGTTATTAGCGCTAAAGTTAAAAACACAAAATACTAAGATTTTCATTTCATCAAGTGAAACCCTATCCTAACCCACTTAGATGACACACTACACATATAACACACATACTATACACACTGTATCCTTTGGATACACTCTCTAACACACTCTCAGAGAGCCCGTAACACTAACCACGGACTCCCTAAATCCTATCTCACACAATAGGAAAACGGTCTGTGCTCACACACCACAGACCAAACGTTACACACACTATACTCCCTTAAAGACCTTGGATCATTAAATCCAAGGTCTTTTTATGCCCATTCTATCAAGATTATATTACACCTACACAACATTTCATTCTTATAAAGACAACAACACACTAATAACAAAAAAGCCTCCCTGCGGGAGGCCTTTTGTATAAGTTTTATAGGTTTGATAGTTATGTGTTCTATTTCTTAAGCAAAGTTCAGCTTAAGGATGTCATTTGTAAGTTTTAAAGGTTTGATCTATAGTTTTCCAAACAAGAGGTACGAAAATTATGCTTTATCTAAAGCTTGTGCCAAGTCTTCGATGATATCATCGATATTTTCAAGGCCGATGGATACACGGATCATATCTGGTGTTACGCCAGCAGATTTTTGTTGTTCTTCGTTAAGTTGTGCATGTGTTGTGGATGCAGGATGGATAACAAGAGATTTAGCATCTGCTACGTTGGCAAGGTTGGAGAAGATTTCCAAGGAGTCAACAAGTTTAATACCTGCTTCTTTACCACCTTTTACACCGAATGTGAATACTGCACCAACACCTTTAGGGAAGTATTTATCAGCTAATGCTTTGTATTTGCTGTCTTCTAATTCTGGATAGCTTACCCATGCTACCTTAGGATGTTTGCTCAAGAAATCTACTACTTTACGAGCATTTTCTACGTGACGTTCTACGCGCAAGGACAATGTTTCAATACCTTGTAAGATTTGCCATGCTGCAAGTGGAGTAATGCATGCACCAGTATCACGAAGTAATTGAGCACGAATTTTTACAGTGAATGGGATTGGCAAATTACCAAATACTAATCCATTGTAGTGTTCGTCACCTTCGGAGAAGCCAGGGTATTTACCAGAACCTTTATAGTCGAATTTACCAGATTCTACAACTACGCCAGCCAATGTTGTACCGTGACCACCAAGGTATTTAGTAGCAGAGTGTACAACTACGTCAGCACCATGTTCTAATGGACGGAATAAGTATGGAGATGCAAATGTATTGTCTACAATCAAGATGATATTGTGTTTATGTGCAATATCAGCTATGGCTTGTACATCGATAAGATTAATACCAGGGTTACCAATAGATTCGATATAAACGGCTTTAGTCTTTTCATCGATAGCTGCTTCAAATTCTTCCAAATGATCGGGATTTACGAATTTAGTTTGAATCCCCAATCGAGGCAATGTAGCAGTAAACAAATTATAAGTACCACCGTACAATGTAGATGCTGATACGATATTATCACCAGCGTTAGCTACGTTCAAAATGGAATATGTAATTGCTGCAGAGCCAGATGCTACAGCTATACCGCCTGCGCCACCTTCAAGTTCTGCCACACGAGCATCCAATACATCGGTTGTAGGATTGCCAAGGCGAGAGTAAATACCACCAGGATTAGTCAATGCAAAACGGCCTGCTGCTTCTTCTGCATCTTTAAATACGAAAGATGTAGTTTGGTAAATAGGTACTGCACGAGAACCTGTTGGATCCACGGTATGACCAGCATGTAATTGTAATGTTTCAAATCTGTATTGTTTGCTCATTATAACAACTCCTTTATATTAACTGTGAATTGAGTTCATTCTTTATGCCTAGTATAGTACTATGTTTTAAAAAATATGTCTACTATTTTTTATATGGTCTTCTCCATAACTTTAAACTATGGTAAGCAAAGGACGATAAAAACTTTTACCAAAGACTCTAATGCGAACTAAATCATTTTATGAAAAATAAAAATCCCCTAATTACTTCCAAAGAACTAGTTCCCTTGAGAAATGTTAGAAGTAATTAGGGGTACATATTACTATCAATAGATTAGAAATAAGTACTTACATTTAGATGTAAGCGCCTAAATTTTTATCCCGTTCAAATTTCATTTTTTGGATTTGTTCAATGATGTACGGTGTTTCTTGGTATACATAGTAGTTCAACCAGTTTGTAAATAATAGTGTACTTACAGAGCGCCAGCGCACGATGGGACGTTGTTTTGGATCATTATCCGGGAAGTAGTTTTCAGGAACTGCAATATCCATACCTTTTTTGATATCCCGCACGTACTCACGGTTAAGTGTGTCCCAATCGTATTCGGCATGACCAAATACAAAGATATGCTTATTATCTAAACTACGAACGATAGCAGCACCTGTTGGTTCAGACCCAGCCAAAAGTTCCAAGTCACGATTTTCCTTAATTTGTTGCAAAGAAACTGTAGTGTGACGAGAATGTGGCATCCAAAACTTTTCATCAAATCCACGCATGAGCACTGGTCGATCATTATAAATATCGTGTTCATAAACACCGAATAATTTCTCATCCATAATAGATTTGTTAATACCAAAGTGATGATATAAACCAGCTTGAGCCCCCCAACAGATATAGAAGGTCGAATATACATGTTCTTCGCCCCAGTTCATGATTTCTACGAGTTCAGACCAATAGTCTACCTCTTCAAAAGGCATTAACTCAACAGGAGCACCGGTAATAATCATACCGTCAAAGAACTGGTCTTTTACCTCATCAAAAGTACGATAGAAAGTTTCTAAATATTGTTCATCTGTATTTTTAGCCTTACGAGATGCGGTATGCAACAATGTTAAATTAACTTGCAATGGGCTATTACTGAGAGCACGCAAAATTTGCGTCTCCGTCACTTCTTTAGTAGGCATCAAATTGACTAGCAAAATTTGCAAAGGTCGGATCTGTTGATTTTCCGCCCGCTCAGTATCCATAACGAAAATATTCTCTTGAGCTAATTTCGTTATGGCCGGTAAATTTTTTATTACTTTAATAGGCATAATGTCACCTCTACATATTCTACAATTTGATAACCTAATCTAATTAAAAGCCCTTAGCCTCATAGGCACGGCGCCAAGATTCGAACCCTTCTTCTAATATTTTACGAGGACAAGCAACATTAATGCGTTCAAAGTCCTCCCCATCGATGCCAAACATAGAACCCGTATCGAGCCATAACTTGGCATCATTAACGATCCATTCATCTCGCTCTTTAGGGCTCAGCGGCAATTGAGAACAATCTAGCCACATGAGATATGTCCCTTCAGGCCGATACACATGGATTTTTGGCATATATTTTGCTATATAGTCGATGGTAAATTGAATATTGTCTTGAATATATTCTTTCAATTCATCAAGCCAAGGAGCCCCTACTTTGTAGGCCCCTTCACAGCCCACAATCCCCATCGTGTTCAATTGGCTATAACCAGCACGATCGATTTCTTTGATAAAACGGCGGCGTAAGGAATCATTAGGAATGAAAATATTACTTACTTGTAAGCCTGCAATGTTGAAGGTCTTACTAGGTGCTGTACATACAATACAGTGTTCTGCATAGCTTTCACCAAGAGCGGCAAAGACCTTATGCGTATGCCCTTTCCATACAAAATCTGCATGGATTTCATCGCTCACAATGAGCACATTATGTTTAATACAAATATCGCCGAGGCGTTTCAACTCGTCCTCAGTCCACACGCGTCCTACCGGATTATGGGGGTTACACAAGAGGAATAATGTAACATTTTCCTCAACGATAGCTCGCTCAATGCCTTCAAAGTCGATAGTATATCTCTCTTCGCCTTTGATGAGCGGCACATTGATAAGATGCCGATTGTTGTCATCAATAACCATGCTAAATGGGTAGTACACTGGTTGGTTGATGAGCACACCTTCACCCTCCTTGGTGAAAGCTCGCACCGCCATCGCCAAAGCAAATACAATCCCAGGCGTTTTAACAAGCCATTTTTGTTCTGGAATCCAGTTAAAACGAGTGCTAAACCAATTTTGTAACACATCAAAGTATTCGTCGTCGGACTCGGTATATCCGAACACACCATGGTTTACGCGGTCTAATAAAATTTGCTTCAATTCAGGGGGAATTTCAAAATCCATATCCGCTACCCAGAATGGCAACACATCCGCAGGTTTGCCTCGTTTTACAGCAAAATCATATTTTAAAGATTTCGTGTGCGTTCTATCTAAAATTTGATCAAAGTTATATTGTCCCATAGGAACTCCTTTATTTATTAAAAGCTTGTTCCAAGTCTGCAATCAAGTCTTCTGTATCTTCAATCCCTACAGATAAACGCAACAAACGACGTGTAATACCTTTACGTTCTGCATCTTCCGGTTTTAAATCTGGATGTGTTTGCGTTACAGGGTATGTCAACAAGGATTCTGTACCACCAAGACTTTCAGCGAATTGAATAAGCTCAATACCTTCTAATACTTGTTTAGCCGTTTCTTCGCTATCTACTTCGAAGGATAACATGCCGCCAAAGCCTGTTGTTTGAGCTTTATTGATTTCATAGCCCGGATGTTCAGGAAGTCCTGGGAACAATACTTTTGTTACCTTAGGTTGTGTCTTTAGCCATTCCGCAAGAGCAATGGCATTCTTTTGGTGTTGCTCCATACGAAGTGCCAATGTTTTTACGCCGCGAATAACGAGCCAGCTATCCATAGCGGATAGGCATGCACCAACTGTTTTGTATGTTAAACGCAATTTTGCAGCGATTTCTTCATCTTTTACAATAGTAAAGCCAGAAATTACATCATGATGACCACCAATGAATTTGGTACCACTATGAACGACAATATCGGCACCCAAGGTCAATGGCTTTTGGAAATATGGACTTAGAAAAGTATTGTCGATGATTACTAGCGCATTACGTGCATGCGCCATTGCACAGAGTGCACGAATATCGGTAATCTCCATCATAGGATTTGTCGGTGTTTCAATATAAACAGCCTTTGTATTCGGTTTAAAAGCAGCTTTCACCGCATCAAGATCAGAGGTGCCTACATAAGTGAACTCAATGCCGTTCTGTTCATAAATATTTGTGAACATACGGATAGAACCACCATATAAATCATCACCTAAGATGATGTGATCTCCAGGAGAGAATAGGTGGAATACTGCGTCCACAGCTGCCATACCGGAGGAAAATGCCAATGCATCTGTACCTTCTTCAAGGCCAGCTATCAATTGTTCTAAGCGGTCACGTGTTGGATTAGACTCACGTGAATATTGGTAACCTGTTGTATCACCCAACTTTGGATGAGAGAACGTACTAGACATATAGATTGCAGGGGAAATCGCACCGGTATCATCCGGTTTACCACTGCCATGAACGCATTTTGTATTAAACTTCATTCCAATCAACTCCTCATATTTGTATACAATATGTTAATTATAAGAGTAGACAATGATTAAGGTCAACAAAAATGGGCACTCATACATCCTGAGTGCCCCTAAAAAGACATATCTATTTTGAATGGGTTGTCATAACTCTAAGTTAAGTTGACCTAATTTTTAGTGCGTTTAGTAATAAGTAATGCCAAAATAATCCCTAATGACGAAGTTACCAATTGCGGCCAACTAGATACGAAAAGCATGGTATTTACAATCTTTGGTGGAAATTGGAACAAGGAGAAAAACAAGGAATACCCGCCAAAGAGTACGCCGGCTTTTACCAAAGCCGCCACAATAATAAGTAAAAGCTTTGGCTTATGTTGTAACCAATGTGCCACAAATACATACGCTGTCGTGCCAAGAGCCGTAATCAAAATGAACGGCGGTAGCGGTAACATACCTTGTAAATGCGCTACTACCGGAGCGATCCAAGCGATAACGAGACCATTCTTCCAACCATAGCGCCACGTCGCTAAAACAAATGTAGCAGATGTAATGGAACCGATGAGGAACATACTCACTTGGTTTGGAATAAATGGAAACATAAGGCGCAAGCTTTGCGCCAATAAGGCAACGGCCAACAAGAGACCTGTGCCGGTAATAGATTTTGTAGACATAAGAACCTCCTACTATACGATATAGATTTTACAAGAGGTACCTACCTCACATTTAAAATTAAGCCTCTACAAAATATAGACGTGCTCGATCATATACCCAATTATAAATATAAGTATAACCTAATATGACTAATGTCATCGTTATATCTGTAGCAAAGGCCATCCAAAAGCTCATATGCATCATGTACATAATAATAGGCACTGTGGCAAGCATAAACAAACCTTCAAACAACACTGCATGAATTGTGCGGATTACAGGCCCTCGTGCTAATCGATCACCTGGTACTAGTTTATCAAATATCCAGTTAAACACAAAATTCCAAACCATAGCCAGTAAGGAAAAAATAACCATCAAAGCAAGAGGCTGACCCTCATGAGGAACAAACTGCATCACCGACCAGCCAATCATAACACAGCCCAACTCATATAAAATCGACTGTACAACACGCTCTGTAGCAGACATAATAATAAACCACCTCCATCAGAAACCCCAAAAAAGATATTTACTATCACATCAATATTATATTTATTATTTTAGATTTGTCGAGCTCTGTCGAGTTATGCCATTTTCGGATATAAGGAAAGCCCCTCGTAGTGTTCTGTAAGCTCTACTTACTTTTCCTGAAGTGAGTTATACCCTTTTCGGGTATAAGGAAAGCCCCTCGTAGTGTTCTGTAAGCTCGACTTGCTACTCCCGAAGTGAGTATTGCCATTTCAGGATAAAAAGAAGCCGCATTGTATCTACTAAGCGACTTGCAGCGAATGGAGCGCAAGAAGATACAATGCGGCGGAAAGCTATCCTAAAAGTGGCATTACGAACTGAATCCATGGAATACCCACCACGATAAATATCGCAAGGTAGATAATCCCAAAGATAGCGCCTAATTTCCAGAATTCAGGCCCTTTGTTATAGCCACTAGCAAACCAGATTGGACTGTGACCAGTACCATATGGTGTAAGGATACCCATAATACCCATTGGTACTAAAAGAATTAACATAACTTGAGCTGGATCAACACCAGGAATTTGAAGAATTAGAGTAGCAAACAAGCCTACCATAGCTGTTACATAAGCAGTGCCAGAAGCAAAGAAGTAACGAAGTAAGCAAAATGCTAATAACAAGCCAAGAACTGCCATTGTAGGATCTAAAGAAACCAAAGAATCACCAGCAGATTTAGCAAGCCAGTCTAAGAAACCTACATTTTTAAGGCCAGAAGCCATAGGTACGAGTGTAGCAAACCAAGTCAAAACATTCCATGCTGGTTTGTTAGCAAGGAAGTCTTGCCATGTCATAATCTTAGTGAAAATCATCAAGATAATAACAATCAAAGCTGTTGTTGTAGGGTTTACTTTGAATGTAGAAGCACCAATCCACAACACAAGAGCCAACACGGAAATCAAGGCCATGAAAATTTCACTGCGTGTCATGGAACCTAATTTCTTATATTCATCCCTTGCCCATGCTGCAATTTCAGGGGACCCTTTTACCTCCGGTTTACAGAATACATAGGTCAATAATGGTGTGATGATAAATAGTATAATACCCACTGGCAAGAATGCTAGGAACCATGTGCCCCAGTTGGCAGCTACGATACCCGACTTTGCAGACAATTCAAGAGCCAATGGATTTGGCGCCGCACCAGTCAAGAAAATAGAGCTAGATACACAAGTTGTTGCCAATGCTACCCAGTTCAAATAGGAACCAATTTTACGAGGATTCTTATCGGGGTAAGAATCGAACATCGGACAAATACTAGATACAATTGGATAAATCGTACCACCAGAACGAGCCGCATTACTTGGAATAAATGGAGCCAACACAAGGTCAGTAATAGCAATAGCATACCCAAGGCCTAAAGAGGACTTTCCAAGCTTGGCTACGAGGAACAATGCAATACGTCGACCAAGACCAGAATTTTCATAACCGATACCGATCATAAATGCTGCGAATATCAACCACACGATAGCATTAGAGAAACCGCTAAGTCCCCAGCTGATAGCTTGGGCATCCGTAATAGCCTTTGCTACACCAGTTGCTTTGTCTATAATAGGTGCTGGACCAACCTTAAATAACATAGATACGGTAACAGCAATGATACCGATGAAAGCTGGTGGCATTGGTTCTAAAATCAACCCCACCACAAGGCCTGCAAAAATACTTACATAAATCCAAGAATTTGCGCTAAGACCTTCAGGAGCACCGATGAGCCATACAAGAATAGCTACTACAAGCGGTGCAAATAATTTCCAATTCAACTTCATTAAGAACACTCCTTACTAAAAATAAAACTGCAAAATTGCTAATACAGTATAGCAGAATTTTTTTAGTGAGAATATAATATTCGTCATAATACTTATTGATTAATACTAAACTTTTAGTAATAGTTTTTACTAGATATTTTTGGTTTTATACAATACAATATAAATATCGAAAATTATTAATTTAACTAAAATTACTGAAAGGATTTAAATGAAACCTTTTATACGCTATATAAAATCTTTATGGTTTCCAGTCATTATCGTATCAATTCTTTCGTTACTCACCGTGGCAGGCACATTATATATACCAACCTTAACGGCCACAATCATCAACGATGGCGTAGATATTCGCGACGTATCTCGTGAAAGCTTACACAACACGGTAGGCATGGTACTGCAAGATACTTGGATTTTTACCGGCACTATCACAGAACAAGGAACACACCACGAACTCATCAAACGCGGTGGTCACTATAAAGAACTATACGAAAACTATGTGGCAGGAATAAGTATATAAAATTCAGGATTACCATTAACATCAATGTGAAGGGTTCCATATCCATCATTGATATCTTTCGTCATTTCATATATAGTAACCATAGAAGCAGAATTACTGGTCTGACTACCTGTACCTTTATGTACAGCAGCAGCAGTAATTCTGCTTTTTATTATAATATATAATTTCATATAAATTAAAATCATTAGGTGAAACCCTTATTTTATTCAAACCTTGTTCCGTAGTTAACCTAATAGCACCTAAATCAAACAAATCAAAATCATGTGACGACCCATGACACGCAGCTTGATAGTACTGATAATTATATTGTTTTTGAAGCTTGTCTAAATCTTTTTCGTTTAGTATACTATTGTTAATCATAAACTGATTAACACTCATTTGTCCGCTTGATTGGACGTTATTGACTGTTAATTGGTTTATTTTTTGTATTACCATACAATAGAATTATAGGAAAAAAGAACCACCGATAAGCTGCAACTTATCGGTGGTTCTCTTATTTATTCACCTTTTGGTACGAACCATAGGCCGTTATTATTTTTCTCCATGTAGTCTTTGAATTCTTGAGATTGGTAAGCTGCTACAATGTCTTTTGCCCATTGTGCATCTTTATTTTTCTCATTAACTACAAGTTGTAATAACCATTGTGGCAATACATCTTCATTTGCCAATGCGGATTTAGGATCGATTTTTGCATTATAGATAATAGCACCTGTAATAACGATATAATCAAAATCAGTACGTACAGAAGGAATTGTAAGGGATTTCATTTCTGTAAATTTAAGATGTTTAGGGTTTTCAACAATATCCGCTTGTGTTACTGTTGCTAAATCTTTGTTAGGATCAAGTTTAATCCAACCGATTTTTTGCAATAGCACATAAGCACGAGCCATGTTAGATGCATCATTAGGAACTGCAATAGTATCGCCATCAGCTACTTGATCTAAAGATGTCTTAGAACCACTAAAGATACCAGCTGGCACTGTTGGAATTGGAGTCAATGCTACAAGATGACCATTTTGTTTTTCGTTGAAGTTTTTCATGTATGCTGTATGTTGTTCAACATTAAAATCCACTTCACCATCACTCAATACTTGGTCTGCTTGTACCAAGTCAGACATATCTACACCTTTGAAGGTATAGCCTTGTTTTTCTAAAATTGGTTTTACACCTTTTTCAAACAATTCAGAATAAGGGCCTTGAGATTTACTATAGGTTAATTCTTTTTTAGCACCATTATCACTATTATTAGAACCACAACCTGCGATAAAAGCTACGCTAAATACTAATGCCACACCAAGGGCAAGGATTTTTTTAAATTTCATAGTACATTCTCCTATACTTTCACAATCCATATAACTAAAATCTATTTCATCAAATTAGGAACGACGCGCACGACGTGCAAAGTAGTTACCTATTGTTTGAATAATTTGAACAAAAATAATTAAAATAACAACGGTAAATAACATCAATGGAAAGTTCAACCGTTCATAACCATAAGTAAGGGCCAAATCACCTACACCACCAGCACCAATGGCACCAGCCATAGCAGTAGCACCGATAAGACCTATGGTACCTGTTGTAATAGATAGAATAAGCGAACCCTTTGCCTCTGGTAAAAGGAAATGCCAAATCACCTCAAAATGAGAGGCCCCCATCGACTGTGCAGCCTCAATAATGCCTTTATTGACCTCTAAAATAGAGTTTTCAAAGAGTCGAGCAAGATACGGCGCAATGAATATAACAAGCGGTACGATGGCCGCTGTTGTACCAACACGAGTACCAACAATCATCTTTGTTAATGGCAAGATAAACACCATCAAAATGATAAATGGTACAGAACGCACGATATTAACAATTGTATTTGTTATAGTATAGACCACAATATTTTTAATGATGCCATTAGGATTTGTCACCACTAGTGTAACTGCGATAATTAGACCTAGTACGGTACCAATGAATAAAGACAGGAACACCATATATAATGTCTGTTCTGCAGCTAGTACTAACTGCGAACCGGGAACGCCAAGTTCTTGCATAAAGAAGTCCATTATAGTGTCACCTCCTGCCATTCGATGCCTTGCGCTACAAGATACTCTTTTACCTTGCCCACTTCCAGATCATCACCAATAAACTGAACAATGAAAATACCAAGTACAGTATGTTCTAACTCTGTTACCGTAGCAAATAATACACTCGTTTCTAAATCAAAGGTTTTATTAATATGATATAGAACATTATCTGTCGTATTATTTCCTAAGAAATGCATCTTAAGAATTGTGTATGGCCTTTTATCACAAGCTAATGTATGTTTCACGGTTGATGGAATTTCATCAGGAATTACAGTCCTAACAAATCGCTTTGTTGTTTCGTGTTTAGGTTTACTAAACACCTCAAGTACAGATCCGCTCTCTATGAGCTTTCCATGCTCCATAACTACAACGCGATTACATATCTTTTGGATTACATCTATCTCATGAGTTACGATAACGACTGTTACCCCTAGTTCACGATTAACGCGTTCTAATAATTGAAGAATAGACTCTGTTGTATCTGGATCAAGAGCACTTGTTGCTTCATCGCAAAGCAGAATTGATGGATCTGTAGCCAACGCACGAGCAATACCAACGCGCTGCTTTTGACCACCAGATAATTCTCCTGGATAGGCATTTGCTTTATCACCTAAATCAACAAAGTCTAACAAGGTTTTAACCTTGTTATCAATCTCTGATTTAGAAACTTTATTTAGAAGTAATGGAATCGCCACATTATCATACACAGATTTAGCATTCAATAAATTAAACTGTTGAAACACCATGCCGATGCGCTTACGAACCTTTCTGAGCTCGCTAAAACTTAAGCCATTGATATTCACACCATCTATTTCAACATGACCAGAGGTAGGTACCTCTAAAGCATTAATCATTCGTAACAGTGTAGATTTGCCAGCTCCACTGAAGCCAATAATGCCAAATATGTCTCCTTTTTCTATGGTAAAATTTACATCAGATAATGCATTAACCTTTTGCTTATTAACATCAAATTCTTTCGTTACATTTCGTATAGCAATCACTGTACTGTCTCTTTCCCTGCACATCGATAGGAATTAATATTTCTTATAAATCATATCTTTAAGGTATGTTTTAATTATGTACTTAGATTACTACAATTTATAATGACTGTCAAACAAAAAAGAACCTCACCAATCAAAAGATTGAGGTTCTTTTATTATATAGCTCTTATCTTATAAGGGTTTACATCCCTATTTATCTAATTTTATATTTTTTACATCAAGCTAAACCGATTCAGACTCTAACAAAAATAACTTATCTATATCGATTAAAAAGATATAATGATCCTAAAATGATAGGCGCCCCTATATAGAGGCCCATATTAGGTATTTCCCCCAATAAGAAGGCTGCTACAATAGCTGCCACTATAGGCGAGATATACATAAAATTAGTTACATCAGAAACCTTTTCAGCATGTTCCAAAGCAAAGCTCCAGAATACAAAGCCTAACGCACTAGATAGGAATGCTAAATAGGCCATAGCAAATTTTGCACTAATCGGTGCCACCACAATCAATTCAATAGCATGTTCCACAAAGGGCAATGCCATAATAGCTCCTGTAAACATAGACCACATGGCAATGGTAATAGGCTTATATCCTTTTAAACTAAGTCCACGATTAAGGATATTATAAACCGCAAAGAGTGTCATTCCTAGCAAGGTCCATAATGCACCTGTAGGAATTGTAAGGGTCGAATTCCAAAGAATGATTATGGCTACACCAATAAAAGCCGTTATTGTAAATACCCATCCTATGGGACGAATTTTATCTTTATAAACAATCATGGCCATCAGTGCCGTCGTCATCGGAGTCAAGGCCATAATAATACTAGATGTAGCCGCTGGAATTGTGCGCAAGCCTTCGTTAAAAACAACTTGGTAAACAAAATTCCCTGTAGCGCCTAACAGAATATATACTCCCCACTCACGCCATGTTGTCGGTATATGTAGCCCTTTTACAACGCCGATTACCAGCATAAGTAAAGCGCCACCCATGACCCTTGCCACAGACAATGTCAATGAATCTACTGACTGTAATGCGATTTTACTGGAAGGAAATGCAGTAGCCCACACCGCAATAGTAGCAGAAGCACCTAAAAGTGCTTTCTTTCGATTTGTCATTAACATCCACCTTTCAATAACATTCGCCTATACAATCTTATAATCCACTTTGATTAACGTATATTCTATCCAAATTATTTCTATCTTGATTCATTCTACCAAGATCATGTTATCTACATGTTTTATAGCTTAATAACACTATCTCAATAGTACCATAATATACCCCTAACACTACAATAAATTAAATCATACTTTTTATTCCTATGAAGGGGATGATTTCTTCCTTATGGGACCTACAAAATGTACAACAAAATTGTAGGAACAAATAATAAAGCTTTATGAAACTATGCTGTAGGAATACCCCTGTAATTAAGGCAACTAGTTGCTTAGCTTAACTATCGTAAGTTCACTATTGATTCCATTAATTTCAATGTGATTTTCTGATTCAGCCACAGAAAAATCATCTACAAGATGTCCACGTTCTTCGAAGAGCAATTTAGTGCGAATACCTTTTTTCACCGCTTTGAAAGCATACTCATGAGGGACATACAGACGAGATTTTGCCGATATCTGATTCACATCAATTCGCCCCGTATAATCCGCTACATATATCTCCATTGGAGAGTTGTTATCTAGCTCTATATGACTGTTACCGCCGGCAATATAAATTTCTTTAGCCTCTCCGTCTAGCTCAAACTTTTCACTAATAATATCAAATAGCTCTAGTTTTTCACAATGGGTCGCTAGCTCCGTATCTCCCATATATTTTTCAGGCAAATTTATAAAAATCGACAAATGTTCTTTTACAAGCTCTTCAGATAAGGATTTGGAACGATTTACATCCACATCGATACGCCTTTTTATATCATCGATTTTTACTTTCACAAGTTCCGTCAAATTTTCAATAGTATCACTGACCAGTTGAACCTTTATCTTCTCACCCTCTCCAGCTCTCATTTTTACGCGATTAACAGAACCCAGTTTAATGTCGAAATGTTTTATCTCATCGATATCGTATTCTACAATACTTTCATAAGGATATCGAAGTTTAACCGCTTCTTCTGAAAGTAATTCATCCACAGAAATATTGAATACAGCTGAAAGGGCCTTTAAATTTGAAATATCAGGCATCCCATTGCCCGATTCCCATTTTGTTATGGCCTGTCTCGACACATTGAGCGTTTCCGCTAATTTCCCTTGAGATAATCCGGATTCTTTTCTATACTCCCGTAATTTTTCATTAAAATCCATAATGTGACCTCCTATATTAGGCAATATCAATTACTCTTCAACAAGAGCTGCTCAAAGTATAGTATATGATGTCAGCGAAGAAAAGAAACGCTTGTTTTCCTGGCTGGCAACGTTCCGTAGCATCGCAATATATATGCGCATTTATAAAGACCTACAGGCTGATTCTGTACAAGATATAAACAGCCTCCGAACAGTACACAAATATAAACTATCCGATCATACTATTGAATAATCCGCCTTCATCCTCTTTAATGAAATTTTTATTCCCTTTATTAATATTGATATGCAATTTCATATTATTATGTATACATCAAGTGAGATCGCAAAAACAAAAAACTCATATAATCCTCTATATACAAGTAAACTTCAACAATTCGGCTTATGGAATTTTATGAGATACTTCACAAAATCGCATGGTATGTATTGAAAATCTATATCATCTATTCATTGTAGAATTGCTACAAACATTGTACACTATAGGCATAGAAATCTATAGTTATATCCTTTTATGGAGGTGCAAAATGCAACATACTGCATGGAAAGATTTTAACACAGGTGTGTGGGATAAAGCCGTTGATGTACGCGACTTTATTCAAAGAAACTATATTCCCTATGAAGGGGACGATTCCTTCCTTTCTGGTCCTACAGAACGAACAACAAAATTGTGGGAACAAGTAATGAAGCTTTATGAAGAAGAACGTGAAAAAGGCGGCATGCTCGATGCTGATACTTCTGTGGCCACACACATTACTGCCCATGCGCCAGGATATATCGACAAAGACCTTGAAACAATCGTTGGTTTGCAAACTGACAAACCTTTAAAACGCGCTATGTTCCCATATGGTGGCTTGCGCACAGCAAAATCCGCTATCGAAGAATACGGATTCAAAATGGATCCGCAAACAGAGGACTTCTTCAAGAAACATCGCAAAACTCACAATGATGGTGTATTCGACGTATATACACCGGAAATGCGTGCAGCTCGTACAGCGCATATCGTAACGGGCCTACCTGATGCGTATAGCCGTGGTCGTATTATCGGTGACTATCGTCGTATTGCTCTTTACGGTGTTGATTATCTCATTGAAGATAAAAAAGAACAATTTAGCATTACAATGGGTGACATGCTAGAAGATGTCATTCGCGACCGTGAGGAAATACAAGATCAAATCCGCTCTTTGAAAGAATTGAAAGAGATGGCAGCATCCTATGGCTATGATATTTCCAAACCAGCTAAGGATGTTCGTGAAGCTATGCAATGGATTTACTTCGGCTATCTTGGTGCTATTAAAGAGCAAAATGGTGCTGCTATGTCCATTGGTCGTAACTCCACATTCCTCGATATCTATGCGGAACGAGACCTTCGCAACGGCACATACACAGAGGAACAAATCCAAGAATTCGTAGACCATTTCATTATGAAATTGCGCATGGTTCGTTTCGCACGTATCCATGAATACAACAATTTGTTCACAGGTGACCCTGTTTGGACCACTGAATCCATCGGTGGTATGGGTACTGACGGTCGTACATTGGTTTCCAAGATGTCCTTCCGTTACCTACATACATTGACTAACCTTGGTCCTGCTCCAGAACCAAACCTCACTGTATTGTGGTCCCCTCGCATGCCAATCGGCTTCCGCCGTTTCTGTGCGAAATTATCCATTGAAACATCTTCCATTCAATACGAAAATGACGAATTGATGCGTCCTAACTCTGGTGATGACTACGCAATCGCATGTTGCGTATCCCCAATGCGTATTGGTAAAGAAATGCAATTCTTCGGTGCTCGTTCCAACTTGGCTAAATGCTTGCTTTACGCTATCAACGGTGGCGTTGACGAAAAGTTGAAGAAACAAATTGGTCCTAAGTACCGCCCTATCACTTCCGAATACTTAGAATTTGACGAAGTATGGGAAAAATTCGACGACATGATGGAATGGTTGGCAGGCGTATATGTAAATGCATTGAACATCATTCACTACATGCACGATAAATATGCTTATGAAAAACTAGAAATGGCATTGCATGACCGCAAAGTAACTCGTTGGTTTGCAACTGGTATCGCTGGTTTATCCGTAGTAGCAGACTCCTTATCCGCTATTAAATATGCTAAGGTAAAACCTATTCGTGACGAAAATGGCATCGCTGTTGATTTCGAAATCGAAGGTGATTTCCCTAAATATGGTAACGATGATGACCGTGTAGATAGCTTGGCAGCAAAGGTTGTTTCCACATTTATGAACAAGATTCGTAAACATCCTACATATCGTCAATCCGTTCCTACTATGAGCTTGTTAACAATTACTTCCAACGTAGTATATGGTACTGCTACAGGTTCTACTCCAGATGGCCGTAAGGCTGGCGAAGCTTTCGCTCCTGGCGCGAACCCAATGCACGGTCGTGATTCTCACGGTGCTGTATCCTCGTTGGCATCCGTAGCTAAAATGCCATGGCGTGATTGCTCCGATGGTATTTCTAATACCTTCTCTATCATTCCGGACGCATTAGGTAAATCTGGTGAAACATTTGTTTCCGTCAGCGATTTTGATATTGAGTTAGACCCTTCTCAATTGCCTAACAGCAATACAAACTTCGCATGCAGCGAACCAAATGTTACTATAGAGGAAGATAAATAAAATCTTCCACAGTATCGGACTGCTTTCACCGGCACCGATACGCGTGTTAGTCTTGGTTGAAAGGAGGTTATACCCATGAGCAACCAACAAGTTGATAACTTGGTAGAGTTATTGGATGGTTATTCCCAAAAGGGCGGCCATCATTTGAACGTTAACGTGTTTACTCGTGAAACATTGTTAGACGCTCAAAAACATCCTGAGTTGTACCCTCAATTGACGATTCGTGTATCCGGTTATGCGGTGCACTTCAACAAATTGACAAAACAACAACAGGACGAAGTTATTTCCCGTACATTCCATCAACGTATCTAATCGAGGTTTCCTATGACTGGACGTATTCATTCGGTTGAAACGATGGGTACGGTTGATGGTCCAGGCATGCGCATGGTGGTATTTCTTCAAGGATGCCCCATGCGCTGTGCTTATTGCCATAATCCTGATACATGGGATGAAACTAGCGATAATGCTAAATTCATGACCGTAAAGGAATTATGGGACCAGTACGAACGTAACCGCCAATTTTATACTAATGGTGGTATCACCGTCACAGGTGGGGAAGCTCTTATGCAAATCGACTTTGTTATTGAGCTTTTCACATATTTCCGTGAAAGAAACGTCCATACCTGTTTAGATACAAGTGGAATTTGTTTTGACCCCCACCAAGAGGTGGCATACCGTAAATTACTCAGTGTAACTAGTCTCGTCATCCTAGACATTAAGGAAATCGATCCAGCCAAGCATTTATGGTTAACGGGTAAACCGTTAGAGCCCATTCTCGGGTTTGCTCGATTGACGGCAGACGTGGAAGTTCCGATTTGGGTTCGTCACGTAGTAGTCCCTACGATTACAGATAATGCCGATCGTCACTATCGTCTAGGCTTTTTTCTAGGATCTCTGAAAAATTTACAAGCCGTTGATTGCTTACCTTATCACGTTATGGGTATTGCTAAATATAAGGAGTTAGGTATTCCTTATCGCCTAGAGGGCATCCCAGCTGCAACGAAAGATATTGCAGCTAAAGCGACAAGAACCGTGGTGGAAGGCATCAAGGCCTATAGACGCCATTGGTGGAGTCCCATCAAAACACAACATCAATCATAATCAAGTTTGAGGATAACTACCTCCCTTGATATATATAAATATATATACCAAAACTTGATCTATGATAGCCCTAATCAATAGAGCCGCCCCCATACAACCGGGGACGGCTCTTATTGCATTTAAATAAACTTTCTATCATACAAACGGGCAGCGATGAGGACCACTAAACAAGATCCCACATTATGCACTAATGCACCTGTAGTAGGCGTCAAAACCTCAAGCAATGAGAGAATAATAGCGATACAATTAATGGCCATTGATAAAGCAATACTAAATTTTATAGTTTTAATCGTAGCATCTGATAGTCGCTTAATATAAGGAATTTTGCTAAGGTCATCACTCATCAAAGCAATGTCTGCTGTTTCTATGGCAATATCACTACCAATAGTCCCCATTGCAATACTCACATCAGCAGTCTTCATAGCCGGAGCATCGTTAATTCCGTCGCCAACCATACAAACCTTGTGCTGTTTCCCTTGCAATGATTCGATAATACTTACTTTTTCTCCTGGTAAAAGCTCCGCATGTATTTCGGAAACGCCAGATTTCTTTCCAATATATGTAGCTGCTGCTTTACTATCACCAGTAAGTAATACTGTTGTCATATCTAAGCTTGAGATAGCAGATATAATATTTATCGCATCATTTCGCATTGTATCAGATAATGTAATGATACCTATAATATACTCATTATTTGCAATAATGACAGATACCTTTCCTTCACTTCGATATACATTAATGGCTTGTTGAATAGACTCACTGACAATAATATTATGCTCTTCAAGGAATCGTTCATTTCCACAATATAATTCTCGACCTTTTATTACAGCTATAATCCCTTTACCTACAGACATCGTAAACGAAGTAGTGTCAAGTATTTCTAAATCTTGCTCTATCGCATGAGAAACGATAGCCTTGCCAATAGGATGCTCACTCTTAGCCTCTGCCGATGCAGCTAATTGAAGAATATCAGTCTCACTATAATCTGTATCAACGGCTAAAATAGATTGAACCGCTAACTGCCCACGTGTTAAAGTACCGGTTTTATCAAATGCCATAATATCTACTTTTCCCATAGTTTCAAGAATTTCACCAGATTTAATAATAACGCCATGTTTAGTAGCTTGACCAATAGCGGCCATAACCGCAGTAGGTGTAGCAAGCACCAATGCACAAGGACAAAATACTACCAACACAGTAACACCAACGATGATATTTCCAGTTACTAGATAGCCTATGCAAGCAATCAACAATGCAATAGGAACCAATCGACTAGCAACAGTATCAGCTATACGCTGAATAGGAGCCTGTTTCTGTTCTGCATTTCTAATAAGCTGAATCATTTTTTGAATAGAACTATCTTCGCCCACTTTGGTAGCTATAATATCTATGGCACCAAAACAGTTAATCGTTCCGCCAAATACATCATCATCAATTGTTTTATCAACAGGTATAGACTCTCCTGTCATAATGGATTGATCTACCGTTGTTTCACCATTAATAATGCGTCCATCTACAGGGATTGTTTCGCCCGGAAGGATTCGTAAATAATCACCACTTTGTATAGACTCTACAGAAACCATCATTTCTTTGTTATCTTGTATTTTACGACCCTTAACAGGTGCTAATGAAATTAACTTTTTTAATCCCTTTTTTGCTCGCTCCGTAGTTGCTTCTTCAAGGAGAGCGCCTAAAGCCATAATAAAGGCAACCTCACCAGCCGCAAATATATCTCCAATAGCAATGGCCGCAAACATAGCCATAGAAATCAATAAAGCTGACGAGATTTTACTAATCCCCTTATTATATACAATCCTTCGTATAGACAAATATACAAGAGGAAAACCACAAATAATAACGGTAATCCAGGAAGGTTCAAAAGGGAATATATTTTGAAATGGTCTCTGTCCACAAAACTCTTCTATCAAATGCGGAATCCCATCAAGCAGTAAAAATAGCCCCGCTAAAATCGTCATATATAAACCAGATAATATATCATGTATTCGATGTACCATACAACAATCCCCTTATCACACTTTCACTACCAATATGAATTGAATTATGACTACACTTACAGTACAATAATTACGATAGCGAACACCTTGTTCACTTTAATTGTATCAACCTATGGTTTTAATACAATATATAAAACATCTCATATGTTCATTACGGAACATATACGCTATTCTGTACTAAAAGAATGACAGGAGTTAATATGGATCGTAGGCAGAAAAAAACTCGTAAAGCCATATTTATAGCTTTTAACAAATTATTATCTAATAAGGCGTATGACAAAATCACCGTTCAGGAAATCATTAGTGCCGCAGACATTGGCCGCACAACCTTTTATGCTCATTTCGACACAAAAGAAGCATTACTAGAAGCACTCTGCGAAGACTTATTTTTACATATAAAAGATAGTATTAATCATTTACCTCATGCTCATGGGCTGTATCAACAAAGTATTTATCCAGTCTCAGTATTTGGTCATTTATTACAACATTTACAGCAAAATGAAAATAAAATCCTGGAGCTACTAGCTAGTGATAATAACGAAATCTTTTTGCGCTATTTCAGGGATCATCTAAATGAGTTGGTACAAGGATATTTTATCAACCAAGACCGTAAAGCAAATACAAATCTACCGGATGACTTTATTATTAATCATATTTCAGGTAGCTTTGTGGAAATGGTGTTATGGTGGGCAAAAAACGGCATGAAAGAATCGCCTACAGAATTAGACAATTACTTCCATGCCGTTATAGAACCTATTATATAATTATTTAAAATTTATCAAGATACAACATTGATTGGTTCCCCCTTTAAGAAGGCTTGTACATTATCTCGAATAATGCCTACCAAGCGTTGACGTGTTTCAAGGCCTTTCCAACCCATGTGCGGAGTAATGATAACATTATCCAGTGAATAGAGAGGACTATCCTCAGCTGGTGGTTCTACCTCTTGTACATCGAGACCTGCTCCAGCGATACGTTTAGCTGCTAATGCTTCACAAAGGTCTGCTTCATTAATGAGAGGTCCACGACCAGTATTCACAATGACTGCATTAGACTTCATCTTACTGATTGTTTCTTTATTAATAAGATGTTTAGTTTGGTCATTTAGTGGGCAATGTAAGGAAATATAGTCACTATTTTCTAGCAGTTCATCAAGGCTCACATAACGAATGCCATCACCATCAGCATTTGGTGTACGTGTATGCACTAAGATGTTCATGCCTAGCGCTTTTGCAACTTTGATAACTTCCATACCGATGTGACCAGCTCCGACAACACCTAAGGTTTTACCATTCACTTCTGTATGGCTCACTTGAAGGTATTTCGTGAAATTACTGCGATCACCTTTAACAAGCATACCAATTTGTTGCTGCATGGTGGATGCAAAATTGAGAATCATCATGATCACCGTATGTGCTACACGCTCTGTGCTATACGCAGGAATATTGCACACAGTAATGCCCTTTTTCTTTGCTGCGTCAAGGTCAATATTATTATAGCCAGTACCTGCTTCTACGATAAGCTCTACAGTATTAGGGAATTGTGAAAGCAGATCGGCACTTACAGGCAATTCTTTTGTGACCACAACACGAGCACCTTGAATCCGTTCAATAAGCTCAGCATTCGTACTATCTTCGTAGACCTGCACATCATTAGATAATATGGAGAAATCCAATGCATGGTCATAATTCATTTTGCCTGCATTTACCACTACTACACGTTCGCTCATGAGAACCTCCTAAATTGAATAGCCTAAAACATAGGTAATACCACTTCTATATAAATTATACTATTATTTATATAATTTTATACTAAAATAACTTCTATTATATATCAACTACCTATACCAATTAATATACTTTCACAATAATTGTATATAATATATGTATAAAGCCTATAAAATTCAAAATAAAACTCATTTTTCTGTATATAACTTTCACAAAAGTATTGTGTAATTCCCCAAAAGTTATAAAATAAGAGTAATGTTATATAGAATTGAGGAATACAATGAGACCTACCTATTTGACCATAAATACAAGTCTCGTTCGCGAGAATTTGCGTAAAATTAAAGATAGTTTACCTGAATGGAGTACGTCTACAGCTGTCATCAAGGCCAATGGCTACGGCCACGGCAGTGTTATGATGGGTCGTATTGCCGTGGAGGAAGGTTACGAATCCTTAGCCGTTGCTATTCCAGAGGAATCCGTACCACTTCGCAATGCAGGTATTATGGTACCGATTTATTTATTAGGACTCACAAGGCCACAATCCTTTGAACTTGTGGCAGACACTAATTCGATTCCTGCCGTTTGTGAATCTACCGACTTGGAATCACTTGATAAAGTAGCCGATAATCACGACATGATTATTCGCGTTGCTGTTGCCGTTGATACAGGCATGCATCGTATTGGCATCAAGCCAGAAAATGCTATTGAGTTCATCAAACGCATTGAGTCATACGAAAATTTGGAAATAGACGGATTCTTCTCACATATGAGCAATGCTGATGCGGCGGACCAAACACATGCCCATAGCCAAACACAAAAATTTCATCGCATGGTAGATGAAATACGAGCATTCCGTCCAGAAGCAGATTACCGTTTCTCCCTCGCCAATAGTGCAGGGCTCTTATCTGTCAAAGATAGTTTATTCACAGATGCTCGTCCTGGTATTATTCAATACGGTATCATGCCATCCCTTGATGTGCCAAATCGATTGGGCTTAAAACCTGTTTTATCTTTCCATAGTGAAGTTGTTCATGTACAACATATCCCTGCTGGCGAAGGCATTGGATATGGATCTACCTATATCACAGCTGAGCCAATGACAATTGCTACTATCCCTGTAGGCTATGCGGATGGCTACCCTCGTAGTTTATCCAATCGGGGCACCGTACTGATTCATGGCACTCGTTGTCCCGTAGTAGGTCGTATTTGTATGGATCAATTCATGGTTTCTGTTCCGGATACAATCACGGTAAAGCCTGGCGATAAGGTGGTGCTTCTAGGGTCTCAAGGTCATGAAAGCATTTCTGCTTTAGAAATTGCAGCCCTTGCTTCTACAATTCCTTATGAGATCTTTTGTGGATTCTCAGAGCGCGTACCACGACAATATATTTAACCTATGTAAAATAAAGAAAGCCCGTATCACATGTAGAAGTCTACATGTGATACGGGCTTTCTTGCTCTCCTATACCCAGCGTGCTGTAAAGCAGTTACGTTCTTATTGTGAGAGAGAGTATATATACCAAGTATATAATCTTATGATTCGGAGGGAACCACAATTCATAAGGGGCCCTCTGAACGATAGACGGCATAGGAGAGAGTCAATGTTTATCTATCCAATCCAGAGGGCTGTGTGTAATTGTTTATTGTGTGTGTGTTGTTTATTGTGTGTGTTTTTGTGTGTTTTATGTGTTGTGTATGTGTGTGTAAGTGTACTTATGTTATGTGTGTATAGTTTTGAGTGCTTAGTGTTCGTTTTTGAAAGGGTTTACTTTACAGCGCTATAGAATAGGAGATCAACTTATTTTGCTACCGTCCCTGTTTTAGCATCCAATACAACGGATATCGGTTTATTTTGTGCATCATGGAACTCTATGGTATATAGTGATTTTCCATTTTGATTAGCAAGAGACCACGCATTAATACCAGTCGCTACCTTGCCAGACTGTACAAAAGCTGCATTAATTGCCACATGTGGAGGTATTACTGTTCCGGCATCAATAGCACTAGCTTCCATAGATGCGTCATATGCTTTAGGAGTACCATCCGTTACATTACCAGTAGCCACATCTAGAGTCATAGAATGAGCACCACTAGTATTAAAACCAGCTACTTCATAGATGGCAGTTTTACCTTGAGTTTTGAAAGATACATTTGTAATTTTGGAGTTTCCAAATTTGCTTTCGAATTGGTCAATTAAATAATTAGCACCAGCTACGAAAATACTATTTTGGTCTACTACGCCTTCTTGCTGGTTGGTTGTGCTAGGTTGTGATTTTCTACTTTTAGAGTTTTTTTTTCCTCTTTAGTAGGCTCTTCTTTATCAGCTTTTTTTTCGTCTTTCACAACTTTTACTTTAGGCGCTTTATCTACTGCAGCTTTTTTAGTATTTTTAACTTCTTTACCATGCTTCGCTACAGAATCAGATTTTTTATCACCACTGCGTACTACTCTTGGTTCACTAGGAGCTTTAGCTACAGATGCAGTTTCAATAGAAGGGACCGCTGCTGCAGGATTTTCTGTACTAGGCACTACAGTTTCTTGAGCTACTGGTGTTTTAACATCTTGTGTAGCTGTTGGAACTGGTGTAGTATTACGAACTGCTGTACCTACTTGATTAGCTTCTGCTACAGGAGCTACCGGAGTTTTAGGTGCAACTGCAGTAGTAGCCACATCTGGAGCCACCGCTACAGTAGGAACTACTGGATCAGTAACTGGTTGTGCTGGAGTCGCTGTACTCGCTGTTTCTTGCGTAACAGGCATTGGAGTTACTGGTTCAGCTGCTGTTACAGCTACAGTGGCACCAAATACACCAGCCACTGCTAAAGCAATACTACTTTTTAAAATAGATTTTTTCATATTGTCCTCCTTATTAATTCATATACATGCAACTTTACGCATGTATATTTCCAGTCAACTCAATGTCATCATGTAAGTTCCAAAACATATATCTAGCATGGACTTGTAGATATATAGTTTGGAAATTGCAGATATAGTTGAGTTTGTCTTTCGACTGGTACACATACTATCGATAGTCTATGAAGTCAAAATGTAGAAGAACCATTAAATGCTTATTTTATAGTGAGTTTAGAATGAATTTATATATAATTCCTATAAAATCCTATGGGATTTACTTTATACTTAAAAATTCCATGAATAACATGTCAAAAGCCGTTTACCCCATATATAAGGGATAAACGGCTTTCAAAATACACGTATTGATATCTAAAAATTCACATTCATGAGCAAACTTTCACAAAAAATGCCTCAATACTAGTTATTTTTTTAAGAAAAACAGTATTAAGGCATTTAATTATTATATTCAGAATAAAATAACTAGGCACTATTAAGATATAATAACTAGTCAATCATATATTAGTCATCAAATTTAACAGATAGCAATTTACCGTTCATTGCATCCATACGTACATGTACCTCTTTATTATCTTCTGTACCAAAGCTAACTTTGTACACGATTTTACCTTTATCATAGCGCACAGCCCATTCGTTGAGGCTCACAGCTTTGCCTTTTGTTTGGGCATAAGCAAAGTTCACCACTGCTGCAGGAGGTAAAATTTCTCGTGGATCAAAAGATTTTTTCTTTAACGATTTATGGAAGTCCCCTTCACGTTTTTCAAAGATTTGATTAGTAGCATAGATATACGTTAACTCATATTTGCCAGTTTCATCAAAACCTTCTACATCATACTTAATTTGACCTCCATCCGCATCAAAGGCGATTTCCGTAATTCCAGCATTTGGATGATTTTGGATAAAGGCATTTAATAAACCATTAGCTCCTACAATTGCTGCATGGTTGCCATCAACAACTGCCACAGTTGGCTCTACAGCTACTAAAGGGGCTGCACTTGCATTTGGCATGCCAAATGCCGCTGCCAAGGCCAATACAAGGCTACCTTTTACAAAAAATGATCTCATTGGTTCCTCCATATCTCAAACAGTTATCATAACAATATATATACAATTATACACTAAATCAACACGGTTTATAATCTTTATTTATATAATTAGTGCATGTACCTGCACCCTATGATACAATGCACATAGATTCATTTTTGTAACTACATGTGAGCTAACTATGATTTCAATTTACCCCACTATATATCACGAATTTCAATGCAAGGCCAATCGATGCGAAAATACATGTTGTCAGCTGTGGACCATCGATATAGATGAACATACTGCTGAACGTTATCATTCCATGACAGGTTCTCTTGGTGAAAGTTTACAACAAGCCATCACGGTTGATGACGAAGGTAGTCATTTCGTATTTTCCAAAACACAACCTATGTGTCCCTTACTCAACGAAAATGGACTGTGTAAGGTTGTACTCGAATTGGGCGAAGAAGGACTTTGCGACACCTGCCATATGCATCCGCGCTTTTATAAATATATTGAAGACTTAGAGCTATGTGGAGTCGGATTATCTTGTGAAGCATCGGTTGAACTATTAGCCCAGCAGGAACCGATGGACTTTCTCCTCTTTACAATTGAAGATGACGATAACGAATTTACTTCTGAGGAGCGATTAACACTTCA
This sequence comes from Veillonella sp. S13054-11, assembly GCF_002959795.1. Taxonomy (NCBI): domain Bacteria; kingdom Bacillati; phylum Bacillota; class Negativicutes; order Veillonellales; family Veillonellaceae; genus Veillonella; species Veillonella sp. S13054-11. The sequence continues at coordinate 224,128 of NZ_PPCY01000004.1, read as the reverse complement.
GAATGTATTTGAATTATTGGCCTTTGATTTAGATCCTAATCTATTCCAATATGCGCCAAATCCCACAAAGCAGTCTTTCAAAGAATTATTAGACCTATATAAAAAAACGGAACCCATCGATGAAAATTGGACTGCACAGGTTAATACATTATCTAGTAAACTAGACCAACTCACCGCATCCGTACAGACCTATATACAGCAAGAGGATATGAGCCTATTTAACAAAGTGTACCAATATATATTGTATCGCCAAATTGATATGCTATCAGACTATTCCTTGGAATCTATTTTAGCTTATGCAAAGGATGGTACTGACTATATACTTATGGCTAGCGCCTTAGAGGGGCAGCCCTTAAAGCAAATTGCAAGATGGTCACAACAAATCGAATACGACGAAGATAATGTAGAGCTCTTATTACACCATTACGAAGCTCAACTAGATTAATGAGCAAAAAATCGCAAGATATGTATCTTGCGGTTTTAATTCTTATCACAATATATTATTTGAATAATGTATGGACAAAGCGAATCCATTGAGGCAATGCTGATACAGATAATAATGCCACAATAAACATAACAATATAAGTTTTAACGATGCCTAGTCCAACATAACGTCGCATTAATTGAGCTACAATAAAGACAGCATAATATTGGCTAAACATCGTAATAAGATAGGCCATATCCCCAACATATTTTTGAATGGATAGAGAGAAGAAAATAATCCCTATTATATGGACTAATAGTAATACAACCGTGCGAAGCGCATTTGTATAAGCTATGCCATATATATAATTGCGCAGCACGCCGCTATACGTACCATGTCCACCTACTAAAATAAGTAAGCGCCATATGACGAATGAACCGATAATAATTTGAAAAATCAAGAATGTAGAACTTGCTAGAGTGCTAACTAAATCAAAGTGAGTTAACCCAGTAATCCGTTTAATCCCAAGCAATGGAGATATAACTTTCACCATAAACGGTAAGCTATAGGTCATTATATATAATACAATAGTAGATACAACTAGATTCAGAATGGCTCTCGTAAGAGATCCGTAATTGATAATATTTTGAAATGATTGTTCGCTAAGTTTGGTAAATAAATGTAATATATCCTTATACCATGTCATAAATGCTCCTTTTAGTTTAAAACTAGTAAAAAAGGACGAGCCATGTCTCGTCCTAGATATATCATATGTATTTTATCGAGTCAACATATAAATCCATTCAAACACGTGTGCTACTAAAAGAGCAATCAACATTAAAATCAGACCTTCATAAGGGGTCCCATTAATACATGCTCCCACAATACGTCCCATAGTTTGTAACAATAATACGGTACTTAAAATACATAGCACAATCATACAGAAGCCAATGATCGCTTGCAGTATTAATGGTACCGAAGTTAGAATCAGCATAATCCCTGCTGTAAAAGTAATCAGTGCCACAACAAGTTGAGCAAATGACATGATATGCAAAATACCGGTTGTAACAGTTCGAACATAGAATTTACGCTGTTGAGCAACCGCATAGACTATAATGATACATGCCATGAGAATGACTTTTCCGATTACCCATGCAAAGCGACCTACATTCCAAAATTCTCTAGGACTACCCATCTGTTCCAAAAAAAGTTGTATTTCATGTTGACCTACTGGAAGAGATAGTGATTCCCACCTTACCAATAACGAAGAATTACGTATAAACGCACGTATAGCATCTAAATATACGCCTTCACCTACAATAGTAAATTGATAGCATATAAGTGTTAATAGCAACATTCCTATGAGTTGCCCATAGGCAATATCAAAGTGATACATACGAGGATTATTCTCTTCAATAGGGTTTAATAAACGATAGATAAACTGCATTAAACCTACCATCATAAGTATCACCACCTTTTACACAATATACATACATACCATTCAAGTTTAAATACTATAACATACAACACACCAAAAGGAACTATAAAAATAGTTACTTTTCATTTTCCGTTCATCATTATAGCACAAAAGAGACATCTTTTCATACTTTAATTATCCCAATGAAATGCATCCTTCGGGGTCCTTTTCTTTATAAAATACAGAAAAAAGCTATTAGCTGATTATATATAATCAGCTAATAGCTTTTTTAGTAGTAAGGACTATTTTATTACAGCCCCTTTGATAGTTTTCATGTTATGTAATTATCTGGAAGTAGCAAGTGCTATGATGCCAATCAAGATACCTAAAACGATTATGGGAATTAAACTCGTAATAATAGAAATGCCAAAAGTTGCTAAACGGGATTTATTAATTTGGCGACTTAACAATGTTAAACATACCCAGAATGTATAGACTGCAAAAGCTATCGTTGCGAATATAATAATAATTATCCATACGATACCACCTACTGTAGAATCAGGATTAGATCCTAGTAGCAACAAAAATGGCAATGATAGTAATAGGAATCCAATGAAATATACTAGGCCCATAATCTGATTATAAGCTTGTTCATACCACATAATTTTTAACACAGACTCATATGTAGTATTGGCATCAAATTTATTAGCGACCCAAGAAAAAATAGCAGAATAAATAGCAATACCAATAAAAGCAAATAGCAAGCCAACCGCTAGGCCTAATATACCGGCCCCAGAAAGAGCCGCCGCACCAGTAAGTGCAACACTAAGTTTATCCACAAATATCATACTCAAAAAAGTAGGTAGAATATTTGAAAATACGAATGCCACCAATGCCAAAGCTACTGTAGCATAGAACCCTTTGCGACAAGATCCATGCTCTACAATCTGTGGAATACCACGTTTAAATGGAGCTACCACAAGTTGCCAAATATCTGAATACCATTTTGTTTCCATAAAACCTCCAAAACACCTATATCTATCTAATTGTAACACAAACTATATTTAAACCGTCATGGACAACATTATACCTCCCACACCAAAGATGAAGGATACTATGTAAAAAGAAATTCCCGTTATCCAAGGACTTAGACCAAATTGCTTAGACATAAGTTGAGCCATAATAAAGACATTAACTAGTTCCATGGTGCTTAATCCACCCGAACCACCACTAATACGTAAATCTAAAAAAAGATAAATAGGTGCCGCAATAATTACAAAAATTAAATGAATCCAACTAGCAATGCAGCTATTTAAAAGTAAGTCTGCCACTAGCTGCTTATAGGTAACCTGTCCCTTAAAAATTTTAAAAATACCATATAAAATACCAGAAGTTACAAGAACAAATGCTACAATTCCAAGTATATATCCAATAATAGGAAGTGCCTCTAACTCTACTGGACCTATAACCTCCCAAATAAAGGTTTTAAAAAAAGGACTCTTTGGAAAAATCAACATTAATACGTATAAACCTAAGTCAGTTATAATTAGGGATCCCACAGCAAGTAATAACATATTTTTTATAGTCACTAAATGCATCCATTTTTCTATATATAAACCAAACAAACCATTCATAATACTATACCTTATAACTTTTCACTTTTAATTAATTGATTCCCTTCAAAATAATAATTATGGTCGAGACCTTTCATCAGCAACCCCTGATTTATTAATGATAACCATATCAAGTCTCCTTTTTATTTAATCTGATAATATATTATACTATATAATCTAACTTTGAAGATATTATTTTAGCCTATTATAACGCAAAAAAGCAGCCCACTAGGGGCTGCTCTTTTATTTATCTTATTGCAAAGATGCTGCAATTTTTGTAAGGTTTTCATCCATACGTTCTAAGTATGTTTTATTATCTTCGTTACTTTCGATAGTGTAAATAGTTTCTACCTTAGCTCCTACTTCTTGTGCCAAAGTTTTGGATACTTCTGGACTAGCCATTTCTTCTGCAAAGATAGTAGTAATATGGTTTTCTTTAGCGTATTCGATGAGTTTAGCCAATTGTGCTGCATTAGGTTCACCTTCAGCAAATACATCTTCCACACTATTTTGTTCTAAACCAAAGTCACGGCATAAGTACGCAAATGCTGCATGGCCTGTAACAAAGTTTTTATGAGGAGCTTTAGCGAATTGATCTTCATATTTTTTAATCATTGCATCTAATTTAGCAACGTATTCAGTATAATTCTTTTCATAATAATCCTTGTTTGCTGGATCAACTTTTACAAGGGCATCCTTGATATTTTTCACTTCAATTTTAGCATTTTTCAAAGATAACCATGCATGAGGATCTTCTGCACCATGTTCTTTAATTTCTTCTGGATCAGTATTTTTAATAGCTTCAACGCCTTCAGTAGCTACAACAGATACGAGTTTATCATTCTTAGCTGCTTCGATAGCTTGTTTTGCCCAAGGCTCCATACCAAAACCGTTATACACAAACACTTGAGCTGTTGCCAATTGTTTCATATTTTCAGGTTTCAACTCGAAATCATGTGGTTCTACACCATCTGGTATAATAGTAGATACCTCTACCTTGTCACCACCAATAGCCTTTGTAAACTCAGCCATTGCATTAAAACTTGTTACCACTTGGATTTTTTTACCTGCTTGTTCCTTCTGTGCATTCGGTGCATCATTGCCACAACCTGCAAATAAAGCAGCCATCATAATACCTACAACTAACAAAATCAGTTTCTTGATCATCGTAGTCCTCCTTTGTAAAATCCTGATCGCTATGCCTATACAGAATACACTCTATTCTTTAGTTGCAGTTGCGACTCAGTTGCATTTGTAATATAGTTATAGTATAAACTTACTTAGAATTTTGTCAATCAGAAATGTGGTTTTCATATGTTATCAATAGAACATCTTTATTTTTCCTATCAAGGTCAACCTCCTTATGTGCTAAACGACCTTAATTTACATATTCACAGTGGTGATTATATATCCATCGTTGGGGATAATGGGTGTGGTAAAAGTACCTTACTCCGTCTTATTTTAGGTTTTCTTACACCGGTAAAAGGTTCTATCAAGCGAAGCACCAATAATATTCGGTATGTGTCTCAAAAAAATGACTTCTCTCACGCAGGCTTTCCTATTACGGTAAAAGAAATCCTCGATTCCTACCGAAAACTTTTAAAGATTAAGGATAAGCAGGAAGTCAATCGCGTATTAGAGCTTACCCATATGACGGAATTTAAAGACCGTCTCATCAGCAAACTTTCAGGTGGACAAGCTCAGCGTGTATCTATCGCCCGTGCCCTCATCGGTAAGCCAGATCTTATCATTCTCGATGAGCCTTCAACGGGTATCGACAGAAAAAGCCAAGAGGGCATCTATGCTCTACTTCGCAATTTGAACCAAGAGCACCATATTACGATTATCTCTGTTGAGCACAATATCGAAATGGCCTTAGCTAACTCAACTAATATCTACCATATTGCAAATGGTCAAGGTCACCTTTGCTCCCCTGAGCAATATGCTAGTGAAATCATGCACAGTACAGATCGCAATCCAATAGATCACGAAAACTGCTCCTGTTTCACAGATGTAACAACAGAGTCTCAGGCTCAGGCCGATGATACCACAATTGAGGAGGTGCACCATGTTTAATTATGATTTCATGCAAAATGCCTTCTTCGTAGCGATTTGTATTTCTCTTTTATGTCCATGTATTGGTATCTTCATGGTGCTACGCCGTTCCAGTATGATTGGGGACACCATGAGTCATGCATCTCTAGCAGGTATTACGCTAGGTTTATTGACGAATACTAATCCAATTTTAGGAGCTTTTATCTTTACTGCTATCTGTGGTGCACTCATCGAGTTCTTGCGAAAATATTTTTCACACCATCTCGATTTGATTCTTACTATAATCTTATCCCTCAGCATTGGTACAGCTATTACGCTTATTAGCTCAGGCAAACTAAAGGCTAATGCAAATGTATTCTTTTTTGGTAGCATCCTAACGGTAAACGCAACTGATATGATTAGTATTGCTGTGCTTACAATCTTATCTGTACTCACCTTATATTTCCTATACAACTCACTTCTTTACATCGCCTATGACGAAGAGGCCGCTCGTGTAGCAGGTGTTAAGGTAGATTTTATTAACTATATCTTTGCCATCTTAATGGCTGCAGCCGTATCAATTTCTATTAAAATTGTTGGTGTCCTCGTATTGAGTGCCATGATTGCGTTACCTGTAGCATCTGCATTACAATTAGAAAAAGGATTTAAAATAACTTTATTATGCTCCATTGGATTTAGCTTGCTCGCTATGATCATTGGACTCTTTGGATCCTACTTCCTTAACGTAGCTCCTGGTGGCTTCGTATCTCTAACATCGGTAGGTATTTTACTAGTAGTATTAGTCATTAAGAATATTCGAGCTATCATACGACGCATGCAGTTTAGCAAATAAACTAAAACAATCATTAATATGTTTAGATATAAACAACATAGCTAGTTAGAATAATATAATTAATTAAATAAAAAAATACAGCTAACTAAATCCGATAGTATATTTGATATATTATTAGCCATATAAATCATCTAACTATACAAGTGTATAACAGTTTTAGTATTAAAACAGAATCGAAAAAGAGTTATGAATACAACAGCTTGGCCGGAAGGCATAAAAAAGACCAAACAGCGCGAAGCCATTTGGTCTGTATTAACAACTACAGATAAACCTATTACAGCCCTTGAAATCGCAGAACGCTTAGGTAATGGTAGTACTACTTGGATGTCTACTATCTACCGTACACTTGAACTATTAGAAACTAAGGGTATCGTTACACGTACCACGCTCATGGGTAGTGATATGGCATATTATGAAATCACCCCTCATACACACCGCCACTATGCAGTATGTACGAGCTGTGGTGCGATGCTACCACTCCATACCTGCCCCGTCGTAGAAATGCCTAAAGAACTCAGCGAAGCAGGATTCACTGTGACGGAACATCACCTTGAGATCGCAGGAATTTGTAAGAAGTGCAAAAACAAGAAGTAGAAAATAGACAACTAATGTTTAAACAACAAAAAGGACGCAACTGATAGTTACGTCCTTTTTAGCTTTAAATATGTTTTGTATTAACCTTATTTAGTTTTCACCAATTACAGCATCAACGGAGCCACTAGGAAACCGAGTGCTACGGAGATGGCAATAGCAAGTACGCCTGGAATAAAGAATGGATGGTTAAATACGAGTTTACCAATTCGTGTAGAGCCCGTATCGTCCATTTGTACAGCCCCCAAAAGTGTTGGATATGTAGGCAATACAAAGAGTGCAGATACAGCTGCAAAGGATGCGATAATAATATAAACGGATCCTGTGTTCTCTGGTGTAATACCGAGAGCTAGAATTACAGCTGGTACCAAAGCTTGCGTAGTTGCCGCTTGACTATACAACAATGTACTTGCAAAGAAGAACGCTACCGCCAATAGGAACGGATATGCTGTTACCATGCTAGAAGCGAGCGCTTTGATTTCAGGGATATGACCTTTTACAAAGGTATCACCCAACCATGCTACGCCTAGTACACAGACACAAGCGGATAAGCCGGATTTGAATGTACTTGTATTAACAAGTTCTGCTGTATCAAGCTTACAGAAGAATGTGATAGCAGCCGCAATAATCATCATAAAGCCGATGATAGCATCATTTCGACCAAAGATAACTGGTTTAATAATACCAATGTTTTTGGAAATTGCTGTTGCGTAGAATACGATACAAATGATACCAATCAAGAAAATCAATACTGAAGTTTTTGCACCAGGTTTTAAGTGGAAATCAGTGCTTTTTTCACGAGGTGGCGCCACGTGACCTGCCGCCAAACGTTCTTGATACACTGGATCAGAAGATAAATCATTATTCGCAAAGGTAGACATGATAAATGCCGTAATCATAACCCCTACAAATGTTGTGGAAATACAGATGGCGAGCAATGTAGGATAGTTAACACCATATGGCTCAAGGAACCCACTCATAGCAACTACTGCTGCCGATACAGGACTCGCTGTGATACCAATTTGACTCGCTACAACGGCAATGGACAATGGCACGGATGGTTTAATGTTTTCACTTTTCGCCACCTCTACGATTACTGGAATCATAGAGAATGCTGTATGACCAGTACCTGCTAGAATAGTTAAGAAATACGTAACGGTTGGCGCTAAGTAGTTGATGTGCTTAGGATTTTTACGCAAAATACTTTCAGCAATGCGCACCAAATAATCAAGACCGCCGGCTAACTGTAAGGCACAGATGGCTGCGATAGCAGACATGATAATCAGAATTACATCCCATGGAATCTGTCCCGGAAACATCCCCATACCAAGGCTTAACAACACAACCCCAAGGCCGCCAGCGTAACCGATGCCCATGCCACCTAGGCGAACACCGAGGAAGATGGCACCAAATAAAATAATAACTTGCATAATTACATAAATGTCCATACGATGACCTCCTTTATACATATATAGTATCATAGATATGCTAAATAATCATCGAATTTTGGCAATGTATAGTCTATAGTTTAAAATATGACGAAATTTCGCTATGTTATGCAAAAAACTACACTCCATTGCCTTAAACTACTAACAAAAGACAATAGGTGTAGCTTTTCAATAATTAATTTAGCATTACAAAATAATTGGACGCATATCTTCAAGTATCCCCTCTTCCTCAGTGGCACGTTGGATACTTTCACCCACAATACGAACCATGTCCTCTAATTGTTCCACAGTCGATGCCAATGGAGGCATGAGGATAACCACGTCGCCAATAGGGCGGCAAATAAGACCTTGTTCACGGGCAAGGATTGCCACCTTAGCACCTACCGCATCATTTGGGCGATACGCTTCGTGGGTGGACACATCTTTTTCAAGTTCAATACCTACGATGAGGCCCCGCTGACGAACCTCTTTAACATGCTTCAAAGATTTAATAGGTTCTAGAGCCTTTGTGAAAGCTTCTACTTTAGCCGGCAATTGTTCAATTACATTTTCATCACGAAATACTTTCAAAGAAGCCAACGCAACGGCACAGGCCAAGGCATTACCAGTATAGGAGTGACCATGATAGAATGTTTTCTTTTCCTCAAAGGTGCCGAGGAATGCATCGAATACGCGTTTTGTAGTCAATGTTGCCGCTAATGGAAGATACCCACCAGTGATGCCTTTCGATAAGGTCATAAAATCTGGAGATACCCCTTCATGCTCGCAAGCAAAGAATTTACCAGTCCGACCAAAGCCTGTAGCTACTTCGTCAACGATGAGGAATACATCGTGTTGTTCTGTTAACTCACGAACTCGTTTCAAATAGCCGTGAGGCATTACGAGCATGCCCGCTGCTGCTTGCACCAATGGTTCCATAACAAGAGCTGTGATTTCATCACCTTCTTCGTTAAGTATGCGTTCCAATTCAGTCAACGACTCTTCAAAGGCTTTATCTCGATCTGCCAAATCTCTATACACACCAGGACTTGGCAATGTTAATGGTTTAAATAATAGATTATGGAATACTTGGTGGAATAATTGAATACCACCTACGGATACGGTACCTAATGTATCCCCATGATAGCCTGCATTGAGGGCAATAAACTTAGTCTTTTTCGTTTGCCCTACTTGTTGACGGTATTGGTACGCCATTTTAATAGCCACTTCGATAGCCGTACTGCCATCATCAGAGAGGAATACTTTATCTAAGCCTTCTGGAGCAAGCTCTACAAGTTCTTTACACAATTGTGCAGACGGAGGGCTTACGAGGCCTAATAACGTGCTATGCGCAATTTTATCGATTTGATCCTTCAATGCTTGGTTCAATACAGGATGGTTGTGACCATGAATATTAACCCACAAAGAGGATACGCCATCGTAATACTTTTTACCGTTTTCATCGATGAGGTATACCCCCTCACCGCGTTCAATTACTACTGGTTCTTGTGCTAGCCAATCTTGCATTTGTGTAAATGGATGCCATACAAACTCGTGGTCCCATTGTGCTGCTTGTGAAAGCTGTTTCTTTGCCATTTCGTCACCTCATACTTACTAAGCTTTACAAACTATAACTCTCTATTACATATACCTTATATAAACTAAATTAAATTGCCCTATCTAAGGTATGCTAAATTACAAATTTAATACGTCTCAAAATCACTGTTAATATGTACTCAAAATCACTGTTAATATATACTAAATTACTATAGCTAATATAAAATCAGCCAATTATTATTTATAGACCTAATACTGTGTTCCATAATTCCTTGGAATCAATAAAAGATCGAGCCCAACCAAGTTGAACCTTGTGAATATCCGGACCTTGGTATGGCGGCACTACAGCTACTACAGGAACACCTGTGTAACGCTCCATATCTGCCACATTTGTTTTCAACAAAAACAGATCTACAGCTGTTGTATCATTTACGATAATAGCTTTCACCTCGATACCATGCAACTTAGCATATTCGCAAGTCAAAACGGCGCGATTAATAGATCCAAGGCGACCATCTGCTACAACAATAGCTGATAATTTGATATCTTTCATAAAATCCGTGAAAGTTTTATCTCCATAGAGAGGGGTCGTGATACCGCCTGCACCTTCTACAAAGGTTATGTCATAGCGACTCACTACATCTAATGTATGTTCTACAAGGCCATCATAGTCAATCTCGATACCAGCCAATTCCGCTGCAAGGCGAGGAGAGAAATCACCGGCAATAGCATAAGGATTCACTTCATGACGACGAGATTCAGAAATACCTGCCGAGCGCATCAAATGTGTTGCATCTTTACTCTCAAGGCCAATATTATAATTATCCTCATCCATCGTCACACATTCAGGGAAAGGAACTGCACTAGAAGACACAGGTTTCACCATACCAACAGCAAAGCCATCGTCTACAGCCATCGCCCCCAATAACCCTGTCACAAACGTCTTACCTACATCTGTATCTGTACCAATTATAGAAATACCTAACTGCTTCATACAAAGCTCCTCTCAAGCGAATACTTACTGCCGCATAGGTTAACTAATTTATATAATTAAGTTTACAATCTAATTACAATATACAGCGAAAAGGAATATATAGTCAACCTATTATTACTGTTCAAGTTTACGATGCTATGACTCTATGGGTCCCGAATACATCGCTACATTTTAGCTAAAAAGCTGTGTCCCTAACCTCCGCGCTCCATAGTAAACTAAGTCGCACTTCGCTTAGGAACACAGCTTTTTATAACATTATCGCAGTATTAGTCCCATAGAGTCACAGACCGCTACTTTGAATACGATAATAATAGGTTGGCTATATGGGAAAAGAGAAAGGGAATGGCTAAGCCATTCCCTTTCTCTTTTGATACAGTGAATTTTGTTTTATTGATTTATGGATAGACTCGATGGGACGAGTTCACAAATACAGTTATAAAAAGAGTAATGACTAATCGATTAGCGACTTAGCTCGCTTTGGAGCGTAGAGATTAGTCATCACTCTTTTTTACCTAAATGTAATTATCTAATGGGGCCCCATCGAGGCCACCACTAAATCTCAATATAACGGAATTCGCCTGTATCAGGATCCATCATGCCTCCATAGAACCCCATTCCTTTTGGAAATAGTGGATGGTGGCGTAGGAAGTTAACTGTATAAATTACATTGTCTTCAGAGATATGGAATCGATCCATCCAGTCGATAAGGCCCGGTTCAATCATGCGAATAGCATCTTCACTAATACCTTTCGCTTTCATAGATTCCATGAATGTTGTAGCAGAAAAATCAATCATACCGCAGTTTTCATGACCGATGATTAGCACATCTTCAATTTCCATACCATAGGTAGCAACGAGCAAGCTTTGCACGATGTTATCGATAGGTTGTGTTACACTATTTCCTGCAGTTTTGATGACAATTATCTCACCTCGATTAAAGCCTAGTGCTTCTTCTAGCATACCTACTAAGCGGGTATCCATACAAGTTACGATGCCTAACTTTTTTGTAGGATGGCTTGTTAATCTTGCCTTTGGTAGCTCAGGGTGTTGTTTCACATATTCTTTATTGGTTTCAATTATTTTTGTAATATCAATCATAAGGGTCCTCACTTTATATACTCTATTCCCACCTGAAATAGATTCTATTCATTATATACACCTTATTCATCACAAAACAAGTTTAAATTTCAACTTATAAATTATTATTATGAATTTTACGATTATACAAAATCTTTAACTCAATAATATTAACTTCTATCTTATAATTTGTTTTTATTTATATCAATCATATAAAAACTTCAAAAATGCGATGAATATTCTGTATAATTCTGACATATATAGTAGATTTAAAAACCCTTCCTATGGTACTATTAACACTATAGAAAGCAAACGCCACATGATACCGCATATGACGTGAACTGTATGTACAGTAAGGAGGTTTTATAATGGGTATCAATCAAAAAACGTTGCCAGGCATTTTGCTCTGTGCCATTCTCGCTATTCCTTGTTGGCTACTAGGACAGCAATTTCATCTAGTAGGTAGTCCAATCTTTGCCATCATTTTAGGTATAATTATCGGTTCTATCTTCACCTCTTGGAAACGGGAAAAAACAGGTGCTGGCATTGGATTTACATCCAAAAAGATTTTACAGTGGGCCGTTATTTTGTTGGGCTTTGGTCTTAACATTACACAGATTCTACATGTAGGTTGGATTTCTTTACCTGTCATCATTTCTACCATCGCTACATCGTTAATCGTATCCTATATTATTTATCGATTAACCCATATTGACTCTAACTCAGCTGTTCTCATCGGTGTTGGTTCATCCATTTGTGGTGGTTCCGCTATTGCTGCAGCGGCACCAGTTATTAAAGCAGAGGATCACGATATTGCACAAGCAATCTCTGTTGTATTCTTCTTCAATGTAGTAGCCGCCTTCGTATTTCCTCAATTAGGCGACGCCATTGGACTCTCTAACATGGGCTTTGGATTGTTCGCTGGTACTGCAGTTAACGATACTTCTTCTGTAACAGCAACAGCTGCTGTATGGGATAGTATGAAAGGTACGGGCACTCAAGTTTTGGAATATGCTACTATCGTAAAGCTAACACGTACCCTAGCTATTATTCCTATATGTTTAGGCCTCGCTAGTTATCAAGTATACAAAGCCAAGAAAAATGCCTCTCAGACAGATGGTGCAAACGTTAGTATTGCTAAGATTTTCCCAAGATTCGTTTTATACTTTGTACTTTGCTCCCTTATTACAACAGCATTATCCTATGCTAATGTAGATATTCAATTCTTGAGTATCTTCAAAACAATTTCCAAATACTTTATTACAATGGCCATGGTAGCAATCGGCCTTAATACAAATATTGTAAAATTATTAAAATCCGGCGGCTCTGCCCTAGCCTTAGGCGCTTGTTGCTGGATTGCTATCTCCGCCGTAAGCCTTATGGCACAACATATGATAGGTTTATGGTAGAAAATATACATATATTGTATATTATGTTATAATTATATATGAATAGAATAGTAAGGACCCCTCCAGTAATGGAGGGGTTTCGTGCTACTATTCACCTTATTAGTACTTTATCATACCATAGTCAGGAGGGTTAATATGTACTTCTTACAAGGACTTCTTGTCGGCCTCGCTACGTTTGCCCCTGTTGGCATGCAAAACCTCTTCATTATTAATACGGCCTTGGTGCAACCTGTCCGTCGCATTATATTGACGCTAATCATACTAGCGTTTTTTGACATGAGTTTAAGTGCTGCCGCCTTCTATGGTATTGGTGCCGTTCTTGAAATGTGGCCACTCACAAAGCTCATAGTTCTCCTCTTTGGAGGCCTCCTCATTGTTTATATGGGCTTTAATATATTTAAAACTGAACCAGACATGCACAATGTGGACACACATATCCCAATTAGAAAAATTATTGTCTCAGCCATTGCGGTATCATGGGGCAATCCTCAAGCCATTCTAGATGCGACAATGATGCTCGGTGCTTTTCAAGCTAATATTCCAAAAGAAAGCATCTACCACTTCTTCGCTGGTTTCTTAGTTATGACACCAATTTGGTTTGGTTCTCTAGCTACTACAATGCATCTACTAGCTAAAAAAATTAAAATTACTCATATGGCATGGATTAACCGTTTCTGTGGTTCGGTTCTCGTCATTTATGGTATCAAACTATCTATTGATGGCTTCATGATGTTAAGAGCCTTTTTGTAAGGTTATACTCATAGATACAAAGAAAAGTCTAAATCACTAATACCATCATAACTATATAAGAAAAATACAAATAAATGATGTACAGAAAAAGAAAAAAGTCGTTAACAAGTTGTTAACGACTTTTTCATTTATAATCTCATTTATAATTCTTCAAGTACCTGCCGGAACATATCTCTAAGAGCTACAATATACGAATTATTTTGATTTCGTTGCGATATAAAGTAGTAGTGGCGTTCCATAGGCTTACCATGATTCGTCAATACCTTACGCTCGATACCTGGCATAGGATCTGTTAAGTATTTAAAACAATCTAATAGTAATAGCCCTTGCTGCCCTGCAACCAGGTATCGTGCTTCTTCTAACGTGCGAGCATAAGCGAAGGCGCCATTATAACCTATGGCTTTGCGATAGTGTTCCTCTTCAGACAAGGTATATTTCCCGCGACACAATAAAATAAGTGGTAAATCATCGATATGCTTTAGTTCTACACAATCTTCATTAGTATATCCTTGTGGTACCTCTATAAATGTAGTGGCTTTATCAATTAAATGACTTTCAAAATCATCAGATAAAATTTGCCATTGATCATTAAATACTACATCTACACGACGATCGCTGAGCATGCCATATAGCTCTTCATGGCTGCCGCTGTACATACGAATATCTAAATTTTTATAACGCTTTGCCATGCGAATCACAGTTTGCTGCATAGCAATCCCACTATAACGGTTCAAATAGCCAATGCGCAAACTCACCCGTGCATCTGTACCAATGCGCGTCGTTTCTACCTTAATATCATGGAACCGTTCTAATAGCTTCTTACCAGATCGATATAAATATTGTCCTGCTGGTGTTAGATGAAAACTTCGTTTCTCTCGAACCATTAATTCAACACCAAGGCTATTTTCAAGAGCTTTGATTTGCTGAGATATAGCAGATTGAGATACATATTGCTCAGTTGCAGCTTGTGTAAAACTGTTGTTATCTACTACACACACAAAATACTCTAATTGTTTTAATAACATAACGATGCACTCTCATCTCTCTTGCAGATTAGACAGCTCAATATCTTTGAAACATTTCGCAACATACGGCCCCATATTGGAGTTTGCCATACATTTCCTCTACATAGTATTTATAGATTCTATACATACTACTAAATATATTTAACTATGTCTAAAACGGTGAAAGCAAATCAGCTATGCCGATTGACTTTCACTGGGAATAACTAAACTACGATAAATAAACAGCGCCGCTACAAAGAATATAGCTGCTGTAGACCAAAAGACCGCCCCGTACCCAAAGGCACGAGCAATCATGCCACTAAGGACAGGCCCCAATACATTTCCCATCATGGCCACACTAGACACCGCACCAAACACGATACCTCGTCGCTCAATAGGAACCGCCTTGGATATGAGCGTATTGGCAATCGGTGTAATAAAACCCATGAAGAATCCTGCAATGGCACGGAATATGCCAAGGCCCCATATACTAGGCATTATATATTGAAGTATAAACAAAGTCCCTACAGCCCATGTAGCAGTAAAAACAATACGAGGCATGGTTAAACGTTCTGTTATCTTGCCAATGGAGATTGAAGCTAAAGCACTAAACAAACCGGCGCCAAAGATGATTATACCAACAATAGTGGCTACAAACTCATCATTCATATGCATATAGTGCTTAATGTATAGTGGTAAAATGGGACCAATACCAGTAATACCAAAATTACATAAGAACAATAGCCCTACCAAGAGGCGAACTCGAGGTATGACCAAAAAGGATTTAATTAGAGACAGCTGCGACTCTCTAGCATCTACCTTATGCTCAAACTGTAGATTAGGCATGAATAGATAAATTCCCAACATACAAAGCCCTGTTAAGGCTGAGAACATAACAAATGGTGCACGATAACCTAATAAGTCCGCCACCAAACCACCCATGAGTGGTCCAAAAACGAGGCCCATAACCATGGAGGCTTGATATAAGCCCATTGCCCAAGGTACCTTATTTTCAGGGGTTACGAGAATAATAATAGCCAATCCTATTGGAACATAGCCCCCTACCACACCTTGCAATATACGTAACATTAATAACTGCCATGGTGTTTGTGTAAAAGCACAGGCGCCAACAGTCACCATCAGGGTAAACAAGATGAACATCATCACCTTACGCGGACCAAGCTGATTAGCCTTACGCGACCAATAGGGTGCACTCAGTGCCACCATACAAGGCGTTACACCTGATACAAGGCCTGCCCACATGGCGGCTTCTCCTGGATCATGAAGACCTAGCTCAGCTAAAAATAACGGAAGAAAGGATAATACACCAATAATTGTTATACCCCCACCAACCTGTATAGTACAGATTAGGTATATAATTCGTTTCCAAGAAGAATCCATAATATCCTTCTTTCTTATTTAAAATTACCTATAAAGGTAGTAATATACATATCGATATGAGCTAAAGAATACTATAATACAAAAGAAATGTTTATAGAACAGATTTTTAATCTTACCTCAAAAGAATGCAACAGCATATATTTACATAAATCCATAGAATATATACTTATAATTCTATTGTATCGCAAACAACCTAAAAAGACCATCGCTTATACCCATAAGGGTCAGCGATGGTCTTTTTTATCGTGTGATTCTCCTACTTTTACCAAAGAAAGAGATGCCTACGATATATTATTTTTGTTTGAACATCCAATAAATATAGTAAATAACAAGCGCATAAGTCACTACGTCAAACACAGGTAAGAATGGCACCATTTTAGATAAACGTCCAAATCCATGAACATGGATATTTGCCGCAATAATAGCAACAAGATTCAAGCGATGAATCCAGATTGCTTTTTTACGAGATACAGATTTTGCCATATTCCCTACCCAAGGTGTTAAGTATAATATCGCAAAGATAAGAGCAATAAACATAGCCACAAGGGAGATATAACCACCCCAGAATCCTAAGAAGGATTTCAAAGCTTTCAAGAAGTATACATACCAGTGTGCACATACGAGAACCACACTAACAATACCTACGATGCGATGAATTTCAAACATTTCTTTTGGATTGTATCGTTTGATAAACCATTTTGGTTTTGTTGCAATGTATGTTAATACAAGCCATGCAACATAAGGAATAAGGCCTAAGTGAACCTTCCAATTGCCGAATGATCTACCACCTGTTACATAACCATATTCCACCATGCCCATAAATATTAAGGATAAAACTGCAATCCAAATTAAAATATGGTATTTACTCTTAAACTGTTTTTTTACAACTTCTGCCATAATAAACCTCTCTATGTCTTATACAATCTACAAGTATACATCTAGTTTGGCCTAATGTAGCATGCTAATAAAACACTCTCACCCTATAGCATTCTACTTAGAACTAATTACTGATTAACTTAAAATCCAATCATTAAATTAGAATTTGAAGTTAAGATCCGCACGATAGTAATCATTTACGCGATTGCCTTCTTGTGTTTTAGCATTGAAGCCGTAGTATGCATTAATGCCGATATTTTTCTCTGGTGCGTAGGATGCACCTAATTGCCATGCTTTATAGCCTTCATACCGTGTTTTCTTTAATAAATCATTAGATTCATATTTTTGTGTTTTAAATACAGGTGCATTCTTAGCTTGATCAAAGTAATCTAATCGGATAGCCCAAGAGTTCTTCTTATTAATTTTATAGTCGCCCCATTTAACGCCAACGTTCCAAATATCGGAATCACTCAAGCCAGATGCTTTTACCCACTCGCCATCAATACCGAATTTACCAATATTATACTTAGCATTAAATCCATATACATTATCGAATTCGTTATTTTTCTTGCCATTACCCATACGTACATTCGTTGTACCTACATGAGCAAACATACCACCAAAACCAAAGCGATCATTAACAGCTACATTAGCATTGATAAGACCTACATCACCATTATCAGCTTTACTAGTCTTAGCAAAACGACCTGCTGTCATGTAACCATAAGCGCCATTTAATGTAACTTTATCACCAAGCTTAGCTGTAGCGCCTACCCCATCAAAGTTAGAGCTATAAATCAAGCCACCACCAAATTTTTGAGTATAGCGACCCGCATCGACCACAACATTTTTACCGAATTTGTGCTCTACATATGCTAAATCCCAATTAGCTTGTGCCTCTTTAGAGCTATCACCTAGCTCAATAGAACCTGATGTAATACGGGCTTTAACAGAGGTATTTTTATTAACCTTTGCGTCGAGACCTAAACGTACACGAGCTGTGATCTTATCTTCGTAATCATAACCATCGCCACCCTCTTTACCGATATAATTGATACGAGCATCACCAGTAACTTTTACATTGCCTACGCGGTCTTCCAATTTAGCTACACGCACACCGAGTGTATTCAATTCATTAGAAAATTCATCCGCCAAGCGATTTAACATAGCTTGTTGTTCCGCATTTGCCCGATCTTGATTAGCCATACCTTTCGCAATCATTTGGGCCATTTCGTAACGAGTAATGTTATTTTGGCCTTTGAAAGTACCATCAGGATATCCATTGATAATACCAGCTGTAGCCAATTGATCTACTGCTTGATAAGCCCAGCTATCAGAAGGAACATCAGAAAATGGGTTAACAGCAAAAGCTGTAGCCACACCCATCATGGCAGCCACTGCAAAAGCACTGATCATTTTACGTTTAATCATACTAAACCTCACACAATAAAAATAACAAGAATAAAAATGAATAGATAATGAATCTGTGAACCTAATTATCATTATCATGTTTAACATACAGATAATAACAATTTTCATTATATGAGTAAAGGGAAAATGTATATCAATCTCAAAATCATTTATGACTCAAACTGATAATATCCTATGTTAAGATCCTATGTTAATATCCTATGTTAATTTACTAGAAACTATAAATGTAACGAAAAATCCCTTCTGCATGATACAGAAGGGATTCTAGTAATTCATATTATTTCTTTTTAAATATCAAGTAAATGCAGTAAAGAACGAGACCGTATGTAATGATATCAAACACTTGTAAAAATGGCACCATTTTAGAAATACGATTAAAACCATGAATATGGATATCTGCAGCAACAAGTGCTACAAGATTTAATCGATGTAACCAAATACCTACATTACGACCAGATGGTGTAACCTTTCTAAGTTTTGGAGTTAAAAACGCAAGGCCAGAGATTGTAGCAATACTAAAGGAGGTAAGAGCCACATATCCGCCCCACCAACCAAGGATGGATTTAGCCGCTTTACCAAAATAGAGATATAAATGGAATGCAATAACAGCTACAGTGGCAATACCTAATGCACGGTGTACCTTATACATGTCACCTAAATTATAGCGGCTTGTAAACCATTTAGGGCGAGTCGTTAAATAGGTCATGACGATCCATACACACCATGGCACAAGACCCGTATACACTTTATAGTTACCAAAGGCACGACCACCTGCGATGTAACCCCACTCTAATAAACCGATCATAACTAAGGAGAAAATAGCAATCCATACAAAGATATGGTAAATACTTTTTTTCTGTTTTGTTTCAACTTGATTCATCATATACCTCTCGAAAATAATACCTAAAAAATTCAATCTATACGATATAGTTTATCATTTAAATCGAATTTTGTAGATTACTTATATTAGATACATAGTATATATTATAAGAATAATTCTAAATTAAAATACTTATTATAGTCATTCTAAGCTTATTACAATGAATAAATTTCTTCTCTACAGGGAATACATTGTAATCTACTAATACAGAATCGGTAAATAAAAAGCCCCTCATAGTTGTGAGCATATGCTTTCACCACTACAAGGGGCCATAGATTAATGAATCCTATTATATATAGGCATACAAATTAATCATCATCCTAATTATTTTTGATCCCGTTTACGATATACGATAAACGGACGTGTTAAGTAGTTGAGTGGAACACTCAAGCAGTGTACCAAACGGCTGAATGGGAAGATAATAGCAACCACCATCCATGCCAACATGTGGAATTTAAACATGAATGGTACGCCTTCCATCAAGGATGGATCAGGCATAAAGGATAGTAAGCTACGGAACCATGGGCCGATGGATACACGGTAGTCAAAGAAGCCAGATGCATTAAGCAATGTACCAGCCATACCACTAAAAATAGCTAATGTTAAGAATAAATATAACCATTTATCAAGGCCAGATGTATTTACTTTCATAGCAGGTACAGTAAAGCGACGTTTCATCAAGAGCAAGAAACCAACGATGAAGATGATACCCGCTACAGCACCCATATATAATGCACCTTCATGGTACATATGGTCATTGATACCCAAAGCTGCAGTCCAAGCTTTAGGTACTAATACACCTACTACGTGACCGCCGATAACGCATAGCAAACCAAAGTGGAACAATGGATTGGCAATACGTAATTGTTTTTTCTCTAAAAATTCACTTGATTTTGTAGTCCAGTTTCTTTCAAAGTAGAAGAAACGAACAAGTGTGCCTACGATTAAGAAGGTAAACGCAATATATGGCAAAGCGCCCCATAAAAATAGATTCATCGTGCACCGTCCTCCAATCCATTTGCAACCGACAATATGATATCAAATAAGAATGCATAGGTCAGTTTTGCTTCGATCAATCGATCCCTAATATATTCTAGCTTTGGTTTACAATAATCATACACTTCACGAGCCTTTTCAGGTTCGATAACAGCGCATAACTCTAGAATAGCTGGAATATAGTCAGGCATCTCCTTTGGTAAATCATAGCCATTTTCTAGGAAGAAGGCTTTATATTTAACGAGTTCCTCTGCTTGTTCCCCTGTACCTTGCAATTCATAAGTTGATAAGTACATCGTCGTATTACGACTGAAGTCAAAGATACGTACGTATTGGTCTTCAAAGGCCTTACGATCCGTTTCTTCAATGTAATCAAAGAACTCTAACAATCCTTGGCGAAGTTGAGGATGCTCAACAGAGCGAGTATCCTCTTTCCATTCACCAAGTTCATTGTACCAAGATTCATCTGGATACCGAAGCAAAAAAGAAGCAATGAGAGCTATTTTTTGTGCATCATCCATTATGGCAACCCCCTGTCGGGCATGCAAAACCACGATTGTGTTGCATTTCTAAGCGACCTTCGCGAGATACATTAACATCGGATGGGATAACAAAACGATCATTATATTTAGACAAGGCTAACAATTTGTACATAGCATACATTTGCTCTTCTGTAAGATCTACTTCATGAGCGATTGCTTCATCACCTGTTTCACGGCGACGCATGTATTCACGCATATCGAGAATGCGTTGTAATACACGAGCTAAAATATCTGTATTACCAGCAGTAAACATATTAGCTAAGTATTGTACAGGCACGCGCATTTCATGTGCATCTGGCAAGTATACATCAGATGTAACACGTTGTAAAATTGGGCTGAGCGGTGGCACATACCAAACCATTGGCAATGTGCGATACTCTGGATGCAACGGCAACGCAACGCCCCATTCTTTTACAAGCTTGTAAACAGGAGATTTTTTAGCTGCTTTCAAGAATGCTTCAGAGATACCTGCTTCGCGAGCGGCTTTAATAACCTCTGGATCATTAGGGTCCAAGATTAAATCTACTGTATTTTGGTAAATGTCTTGTTCATCCCTCGTAGCTGCCATTTCTTGAACTTTGTCCATATCGTATAAAACTACACCAACATAGCGCATACGACCTACGCATGTTTCAGCGCAGATTTGAGGCAAGCCATTTTCCAAACGAGGATAACAGAATACGCATTTTTCAGCTTTATTCGTTTCCCAGTTATAGAAGATTTTTTTGTATGGGCAAGATGGAACGCAATGTCTCCAACCGCGGCATACATCTTGAGAAACAAGTACAACACCATCTTCATCACGCTTGTAGATAGCACCGGATGGGCATGCTGCTACACATGCAGGATTCAAACAGTGGTTACAAAGACGTGGTAAATAACGCATGAATACTTCTTCGTAGTCAAATACGATATCATCACCCATCTTAGCCAAGTTCACATCTTCCCGTGCATGATGACCACCAGCCAAATCATCATCCCAGTTAGGGCCCCATGTTACTTCCATTTTTTGCTTTGTTAGCAAGGAACGAGGACGTGCTACAGGTTGATTATTTTTACGACCGGTATGAATCAATGTTTCATAATCGTATGTCCAAGGTTCAAAGTAATCCGTAATTTCTGGTTGTTCTGGATGATAGAACAACTTCATCAATCGAGAGCCTTTAGAGCCTGTGGAAAGCGCCAAATTACCGCTTTTATCGAGAGTCCAGCCACCCTTCCATTTCTCTTGGTTTTCCCAATTACGTGGGTAACCCACGCCAGGGCGGGTTTCCACGTTATTAAA
Organism: Veillonella sp. S13054-11; assembly: GCF_002959795.1. Lineage (NCBI taxonomy): Bacteria > Bacillati > Bacillota > Negativicutes > Veillonellales > Veillonellaceae > Veillonella > Veillonella sp. S13054-11. Next base: position 201,567 of record NZ_PPCY01000004.1, on the reverse strand, counting down.
GTACATATATTCCGCGCCTTCGCGGTTCGTCCATGTATTTTTACAAGTAATAGAGCATGTATGACAGCCTAAACACTTGTCCAAATTTAGGACCATGGATACTTGAGCTTTAATCTTCAAGCCAATCCACCTCCTTCAATTTACGAGCCACAATTGTCATATCACGTTGGTTACCAGTTGGGCCATAGTAGTTAAAGCCATAGCTCAATTGACCATAACCGCCGATCATGTGTGTCGGCTTCATGTGAATATGTGTTGGCGCATTGTGTGTACCACCGCGACGATCTTTCTTAACTTGCGTACCAGGAACGTTGATGTGACGGTCTTGGGAGTGATGCATATAAGAAATGCCACGAGGAATACGTGGAGATACAACTGCACGAGCTGCAACTACACCATTTTTATTGAAAGCTTCTACCCAGTCATTATCTTTAACACCAATTTCTGCTGCATCATCTTCGTTGAGCCAAATTGTTTGGCCTCCGCGGAATAATGTTAACATTTGTTGGCTATCAAAATACATACTATGTGTAGACCACTTATTATGTGGTGTTAAGTATTTCAACGTAATTTCTGGAATACCTTCTTGTTTATAATCACCTTGTACTGGTTTATATGACAATACAGGTTTGTACAATGCCATAGCTTCGCCATAGTCGCGCATCATTTCATGATCACAATAGAACGATTGACGACCTGTTACAGTACGGAATGGTACCTTATCTTCTGTAGATGTTGTAAATGGGGAATAACGACGGTTTTTATCGTTCTTACCTGTACTTGTTACAGAGCTAATGATAAAGCGTGGTTGACGAACCATGTCATCGAAAGTAATCTTTTCTTGTTCGCGACCTTTTGCATTCTTTTCAAGCCCAGAAAGACCTGTTTTTTCTTCCATCGCTTTCCAAGAACGAACCGCTAATTTACCATTTGTACAAGAAGATAATGTTAATACAACATTACAAGCTTCCTTACATTCGTAAATGCTTGGACGGCCATGAGAAATGAAGTCTGGATTATCAATCGTACCATTTTGACCATACAATGTTTGATATTCGTCAGATACATCCCACGCCAAACCGTGAGCACCCATTTTATTTTCGATATTAGGTCCTAAAGCAATGTATTTTTCAAAGATCTGACTGTAATCGCGTTTTACATGAACGAGGTTCGGCATTGTTTTACCAGGGATTGGTTCACATTCGCCTTTACTCCAATCAAGAACTTTACCTTCTGGTTGCGCTACTTCGCCTGGGCTATCATGGCCAAGTGGAGTAGCTACAATATCTTCATATTCTGTAAAGCCAGATTCTTTTGCTACGCGAGATACTGTTTCTGCAAGAGTGCGGAATGTATCCCAGTCGGATTTAGTTTCCCATGCGCAATCAACAGCTGCTTGGAATACATGTACATATGGATGCATGTCCGTAGAAGACAAGTCTTCTTTTTCATACCATGTAGCTGCGGGGAACACGATATCAGAATATAAACCTGTAGACGCCATACGGAAGTCGATATCAATTAAGAGATCAAGCTTACCCGCACCATCTGCTTCACGCCATTTAATTTCTTCTGGACGTGTAGGAGCATCATCATCTTCCAATACGGCATTTTTTGTGCCTAATAAATGTTTCAAGAAGTATTCGTGGCCTTTAGAAGAAGAACCGATAAGGTTCGCACGCCATACAAACAAGTTACGTGGATGGTTTTCTTTAGCTGCTGGATCCTCTACACAGAATTGTAAATCTTTATTTTTCAAAGCTTGTGCCACATATTGGTTGATTTCCGCTTCTGTACTAGCACCGGCTGCACGAGCATCATTAATCAATTCTTGGCTACCTTTATTGAAAGTAGGATAGGATGGCAACCAACCTAAACGAGCTGCTAAGACGTTGTAATCCCCAGGATGACGATAGCGAGGTTTAGCCAATTTAGATACGCGGTCTGCCAAGTCGATGCAGTCAGAACGATATTGTTCTGTAGCAAAATAGAACCAAGATGTACCATTTTGCAAACGAGGAGCCTTACTCCAGTCATTGGCAGTCATGATACCACCCCAACCTTCAACAGGACGAAGCTTTTCTTGACCTACGTAGTGGGCCCAACCACCGCCGTTAACGCCTTCTGTACCACAGAACATGATAAGGTTCAAAATAGTACGGTAAATAACATCGGCATGGTACCAGTGGTTGATACCACCGCCCATGATAATCATGGAACGACCTTTCGTTTTTTCAGCATTATCTGCAAATTCACGTGCTGTAGCAATAGCAATGTCCGCTTTTACACCAGTGATTTTTTCTTGCCATGTAGGTGTATAAGGTGTGTCGTCAGTGTAAGCTGTCGCTACCTCACCACCGATACCGCGGTCAATACCGTAGTTAGCAAGAATGAGATCGTATACAGTAGTCACTTTCACAGGACCATCAACAGTTTGTACTGTAATAGTTGGAATAGCGCGTTCAATAATACCTTCGTGTTCTTCATCACCAAAGTACGGTAACTTAACAACAGTCACATCTTCACGTTGATCAAACACGGATAAGCGAGGGTCGATTTTAGCCCCTGTATCGCGATTTTCAAGGCGTAAGTTCCATTTTTGTGGATTTGTGTGACGTTCGCCCATTGTACCATTAGGAACAACGATTTCATTAGTTGTATCATCGATTAATACCATTTGGAAGTTAGCGCCTTCCTCTTGGCGACCCAAATCCTTAGCATTCAAGAAGCGGCCTGGTTGTACAGTGCCGTTGATTTCTTCAACGCGTACAAGGAATGGCATATCTGTGAACTCTTTAGCATACTCTTTGAAGTATGGAGTCTCTTTATCGATGTAGTATTCTTTTAAGATTACGTGGCCCATTGCCATAGCAAGAGCCGCATCAGTGCCGGCTTTTACATTGAGCCAAGCATCGGAAGAAGTTGTAGATTCCGCATAGTCAGGGGATACGGATACTACTTTTGTACCTTTGTAACGAACCTCTGTTAAGAAGTGAGCATCTGGCGTACGAGTCAATGGTACGTTAGAACCCCAAGTCATGATGTAACCAGCATTGTACCAGTCACCAGATTCAGGTGTATCAGTTTGTTCACCCCAAACTTGAGGGCTAGAAGGTGGTAAATCGGCATACCAGTCATAGAAAGACAATGGTGAACCACCCATTAAGTTAAGGAAACGAGCACCTGCTGCATAGGACAACATGGACATCGCTGGAATTACAGAGAAGCCTGCGTTGCGGTCAGGGCCGTATGTTTTTGCAGTATATAATAAGGATGCAGCAGTAATTTCTGTCGCTTCATCCCATGTGGAGCGCACAAAGCCACCCATACCACGGGCAGATTTGTATTTCTTCGCTTTTTCAGGATCTTCTACGATAGATTTCCAAGCTTCGATTGGGTTCTTAGCATGCTTTTTAGCTTCTCTCCAAAGCTCAGCCAATTCGCCGCGCACATATGGATATTTTACGCGCAATGGGCTATAGAGATACCAAGAGAATGTTGCACCACGAGGGCACCCACGTGGTTCGTAATCCGGCATATCATCTGGTGTTTCAGGGTAATCAGTAGCCTGATTTTCCCACGCTACAACACCATTCTTAACGTAGATATTCCAGCTACAAGAACCAGTACAGTTTACGCCATGCGTTGTGCGGACAACTTTATCGTAAGACCAACGGTCACGATAAAAATTTTCCCACTCGCGACCGCCATCTTCAGTTATTTGATGGCCGCTTGGAGATACGTTCTTCTTGCGAAGAAACTTAAACTTTTGAGACAACAAGCTCATCTCGTGTCCTCCTTCAAAACTACAAAAAAATCCTTTGTGCTAGCTGAGCTAACACAAAGGAGAAAATACTGTTATTCGATATTACTAATATTAGGGTCTATATTATCAACCTCTAAATCAAGCAATCCGATTAAAGCATCAAAATCACAGATTACTAGATGGTGTTTGTCATAGGCTACATAGCCCAACTTACGCAACTCACTTAGCATGCGATTTAAACTTTCTCTTGATGTGGCAGCAAATTCAGCCAACTCTTGATTTGTTAGGGCGATATCGATAAAGATACCATCCTCGCGCTCTACACCATAACTATTGGCTAAGCGCAACAAGGTAGAATAAAATGCTCCCTTCTTGCCATATAGTAGCAAGTCTCGGTATTTTGCCTGTTGACGACGCATATGTAATGTGTAGATTTGCATCATCGCAATAGCCAATGAATGATCTTTTGCAATAGCTGGCTCTAACACATCATAGCGAATGGAATAAACAGAGCAATCCTCCCGAGCGATGGCGTTGAACACATAAGTTCTTGTGTTCTCCTCATACAACGGAACCTCACCAATTACATTATTCGGACCTACTAGACGCAACGCAAAAATGTGCCCACTAGATTCGAATTTCTTAATGCTCATTCTACCTTTTAACACTACGTAAAAGTGTTCTGCCTTGTCCCCCTCGTGGAAGAGAAAATCACCTTTTTTAAGATGGAGTTCCTCGCCCGGCAAAGCAAGTAATTGGTTAATTAAATTTTTATCCATACCTTTACCACTCCATTGTACTTTTAAAATAAAATCCATTAGTTATACTAATCTATTTATAGTAAAAGTACATGTATTATATACTTTTTTGTATATATAAGATTATTATAACTTATTAATTTCAGAATATGTGTGTTTTATATCACATTCACAAAAAATTTTACAATATATAATATATTTGTGATATAAGACATTGCAAATTTTGTTGATACAATAATTATAACTCAGTTCTCTAAGTAATTCGAATATTTTCTATAGAAATTCTATAAATTGCAATATTCATATACATTGACTGATAATTGTATCTTCCATGTCTTCATTGCATGTATAGTTTTTCAGTAAGGAGAAGTTCAAAATGAGCGAACTAAAAATGCCTCAAGTAGGGGCAAGCCGTAGCGAAATTGTGGCTAATTGGCAACCAGATAATCCAGAATTTTGGGAAAAGTTTGGTAAAAAAATTGCTAAACAAAACTTGGTTATATCCACAATTGCATTAACCCTTTCATTCTGTGTATGGTATTTATGGGCAACCATTGCAGCACAACTAAATGGCGCTGGCTTTAACTTTACAACAGATCAATTATTTACATTAGCCGCATTACCAGGTCTTGTAGGTGCTACATTACGTTTCGTATATACCTACATGCCAGCCTTAATCGGTGGTAAGAACTGGACATTTATTTCTACACTTATTTTATTAGTTCCTGTTGTATGGCTTGGCTTTGCCGTTCAAGATACAACAACTTCTTATACGACATTCATGATTTTAACTGCCCTTATCGGTTTAGCGGGCGGCAACTTCTCGTCCTCCATGGCGTACATTGGCAACTTCTTCCCTAAATCTGAAAAAGGTACAGCTCTTGGTATCAACGGCGGCGTTGGTAACCTTGGTATCTCCGTAATCTACTTCTTAGCTCCATTCGCTATGGGTTCCGCTGCATTAGGTAGCGTATTTGGTGTAACACCAGCTATCATCAAAGGTAATGCAGTATACCTTGCCAATGCGGCTTTCATGTGGATCGTACCACTCGTTGTTATCCTTGCACTTATGACACGTTTCATGGATAACTTACCACTAGAAAAACCAAATCCTAAAAATCTTGTACAAATCTTTGGGAACAAACACACTTGGGCGCTTACATTGCTATACACTTGTTCCTTCGGTGCTTTCTCTGGTTATGCGGCAGCACTTGGCTTATTAGTAGGTAAAGAATTCCCTGAAGTTCCATTTGCTTCTATCGCATTTGTTGGTCCTCTTGTATCAGGTGCCCTTCGTCCTGTAGGCGGTTGGTTATCTGATAAAATTAACAGCGGTACAAAAGTTACCTTTGTAAGCCTTCTCGGTCTATGTGTAACAACAGCGCTAATTGCAGTTGGCGTAGATATGCACAACTTCCCATTCTTCTTTGCTATGTCCGTGTTGACCTTCGTAAGCTGTGGTTTCGCAACAGGTGCAACATTCCGTATGATTCCACACGTATTTGGCAATCCATTGCTTTCCTCTTTAATTACAGGTTTCGTTGCTGCCGTAGCTGCATACGGTGCCTTTATTACACCTAAAATCTTCGGCTTTGTATATTCCACATTTGGTAATATCCATCCAGCCTTTGCTGTATTGTTAGCCTTCAACATCGTAACTGTAGCAGTATGCTACTGGTTCTATGTGCGTAAAAGCGCCAATATGAACGTATAATTTTCTGGAACAGAAAATTTACGTTCACTGGACGGTACAACAAAATATAATTCACTTTTCTAAACTAAGTGATAAAAGAAACCCCGCATCTCTCCTCCATACTTATCAGGTCTGCGGCCTAGGGCCTTGACCTCGTAAGTCGGATCGATGCGGGGTTTTCTTTTATGAGAATATAGTTGCGAATGCGATACTCATATATTGTGAATTATATTTTACGAAGTATAGTGCGTATATTAACTTTTCTGTTCAAAATTATAGCCTTCATTTTGAGGGAAGAAAAATGGACTGCTAAGCAGTCCATTCATTCTAATTTGACGATATATATCTTTATCTCTATAATATAAATAGATAGTCAGACGAGTAGGAACGTCAGGCGCATCTCAAAAACAAAACATATAGGAAATGGCCTTTCTGTTTATCTAATTACACTGGGTAACGGAGGGCTATTTGCTTTTTGTAAGGCAAATAAGCGCTATAAGTGCACCAAAGGAAACGACTAATGTCAATATTCCAATGATAACTGTAATAAGTTCAAAGTCACTCATAAGCTCACCCCCTTCTATAACGAAGAGAGACCCAACCTCGCCGACTACCTTAAGAACATTATAAATCGAACGAATATACGATAAAATAAGCAGTTATTTATCGATATATATGAATTAAATAATAACAAAAAGGGACTGCCAAGCAGTCCCTTTTTATTATCCAAAGATTTCTTCTAGTAGTGCATCGTCGATGATGGTACCAACGTAGAAATCGCTGAAGATGCCGTATTTTGCACTGGCTTCTTCGAAGCGCATATCGTATACAATTTTTTTGAATTGGATGTCGTCGTTACTAAAGATAGTAATACCCCATTCCCAGTCGTCTAGGCCACAGCCACCAGTAGTGAATTCAGATAATACATCCAAGTATGTTTTACCAAGTTCACCGTGAGCTTTCATCAAAGCACCGCGCTCTTGCGGTGGTAACATGAACCAATTGTCATCACCTTCGCGTTTTTTACTCATATTATAAAAACAGATATATTTATCGCGAGGTACATGAGGATATAATTTTTGATTAACCTCCTCTGTATCTAACTTGGCCTTAACATAGGTGCTTACTTCTGTTACAGAAGTATAAGAATAAGTTTGCACCAACACGCTTGCAATAGCTAAACGACGGAATTTACGTTCTACTTGAGCCAAGTATTCAAGGGATGGACCGAGAATCCATAAGATTAAATCCCCTTTTGCTCCATTACAATCATAGAATGCATAGCTACCTTCTTTAGCTTGATGTTCAGCTTCAAGGTCGGCTAAGAATGCTTTTAATTCATTGCGCGCTGCTGCTTTTTCATCCTCTGTGAAGCAGTTCCATGCGCTGAAATCCATGGCGAATACCATGTGTTGGCTATGCCAACCTTCTACTGTAGGGATTGCTTTTCCCATTATGATCACTCCTATCTATGGTGATTATATCAAAATAATAATGTATATCTATAATTACGGAAATCAAAAGACTCCACTTACTATTATAGCATATAGAGTCTTTTCAATTTAGTTTCTATTGAGATTTTTTATTAGTATATTCTTTAGTTAAGACTAAATTACTGCTTTTAGGCTGAGATAATCCTATGTTGCTTAATACTGTACTAACTCTTTTAAGCAAGTCACTATTTTACTTGTCATTCACAAGTTTTTCTACGAGTTCTTTTGCTTGTTTTACACCGTCAGGGATCCCGATTCCATCAAAAGGTGTGCCGATGAGGTGTAGATTTGGATACTGCTCGGCTACATGTTCACGTACGACTTTAATACCTGCACGATGGCCTACATTATATTGAGGCATGCAGTGAATGAGACGATTGATGCGCACCCACTCTGGCTTGGCAGAAAAATTCATAACATGCTGAATTTCTTTGACTGCCAATTCTGAAAGTTCCTCTTCACTGAGTCGTTCTACTACATCATTACCTGGCTTACCAATAAAGACGCGCAAAACCACCTTATCATCAGGGGTAGTTTGAGGCCATTTTTGATTAAGAATAGTACACGCTGTAAGAGGTGTATCCGTATTACGGGTAATAAGCAGACCCGATCCTTTTAAATCACCATCAAAGGTGCTTTTATCAAAGGCCATAATAGCAATGGCGCAACTAGATTGCTCCATGGATCGCAAGAAATCAAAACCCGCATCATCCTTGAACCATTGAGTATATGTTGCCGGCGGTGTAGTGATAATCACATGGTCTGCCGTAGATTGACAGCCACAAGAATCGTTACACGACTTCACTACATCGATTACATATACACCATCAATATATCGAATATCAGAAACTAGCGCACCTGTATGCAAGTGTACATTACTAGGCATGGCCTTGACGATAGCGGTAATAACGCTTTCAAGGCCGCCTGTCAATTGACGGAACATACCAGATTGAGCAGCAGTACCCTTTCTACTTTCCATATCCGCTTGCGCCTTAGCAGACTGATGATTAGAACTAGTCTTTGTCACATGGCTAGAGCCGTTTACACTATTACTAGCAGCACTATCTTGACTAGTCTTAGCTTCGTGACTTTCAAATTGACGGTCCGTCATGGTTCCTTTACCAGCTCGAGGCACATCACCTTCAGTAACAGCCCCTTTGGCGGCCTTAGAGACACCTGCTTTGGAGTGACTCATCTTAGCAGCCATCATACCTTTTACCATGTTCCCATATTTTTGTTCTACTTGAATAAAATGAGGGAATGTCGACAATAGACTAATTTTATAAATATCCCCACCATAGATACCCGCTAATAAGGGCTCGATGAGTTTATCCATCATTTCTTGACCTAAATGGTATTTGAAGAAATGACCAATGGATACATCACCATTTTCATCGAGTTGGTATGGTTTCTTAAAATAATCTAAACCCGCACGCAATTTACCAGACCAAGAAATGAGCGTTGCTTTCACAAAGGGCATCATTTCCGTAGGAATGCCCATGATGGAGCCGCCTGGAATTGGGTGGATAGAACCCTTATCATATACAAAGGCTTGGCCTGTTTCATTAGACACAAGGGTATCCCCTAGTCCAAGATCATGCACAAGATCTGTCATTTCTGTTTTACGACCCAAGTAGGAGTCAGGACCGAGTTCCACTACGAAGTCATCCACATGTTGCGTTTGTATTTTCCCACCAAATCGTGGTGCTTGTTCATAAAGAGTAATGGTCCATTCTGGCTTTGCATGACCTAGATAATAAGCCGCTGTTAGCCCTGTTAAGCCACCGCCCACAATTGTTACGTTCACGAATGAATCCTTTCTATTATTGCACTCGCCATTGCTTGTAAAAATATTTCATTACAATTTGGCATGGGTGCACGCATATATGTTGCGCCCTTTGCTTCAACGAGTTCTTTACACTCCACATCATTATCGTACAATACCTCAACGTGATTGCTTACAAATCCAAATGGTACAAAAACAATGCGATCAGCACCAGTTTGTAAGGCTTCGTTGATAGCATCCTCTACAGTAGGGCCCAACCATTGTCCATGAGGAGCTGCACTTTGCCACGCCACAGTCCATTTCGGTAATTTACAATGTTCAGCAATCTCTTTGGCGCTTTCCTCTAAAGCTAACGCATACGAATCGCCACCATGATTATTGATAAGAGGTATACTGTGAGCACTAAAAATAACAAATAAATCTTTATTAATATTCACACACTTTGAAACTGCTTTTACCCAGTATTCCTTGAAAGTTGGTTGATCCCACCAGGAACGGATAAAGTCGAATGTCATATTATCATGGTTGGAAATAGCTACTTGCACTTGTTTTTCATAAGCTCCAGTACCGAGAGCGGTGAAGAATGGAGCCGTTACAATAGCGATAATATGCTCCACTCCTTGCTGGACTAAGGAGTCAACTGCATCTGCAATGGACGGTTTCATGTGTAAAAAACCAATAGCGGAAGGCATAGTCGGCAACAGAGTAAGCAAGGTTCTATATTGGCACTCTGCCATAGTTTGAAGTTCAACATTTTCCCATTGACCGATTGTATCATAACGCTTAGTAAGATTAGCAATCTCTTCTTTCGTTGGTACACGGCCACGACGAATACTCGTCATATAGGGTACTAAATCATCCTTACTTAAAGGGCTACCATAAGACAGGAATAATAATCCTTTTTTTTCTACTTTCACTAATTTACCTCTCTTGAGCCCAAATTTCACGACTACGTTCATGCACATAGTCCGTTAGCCAATGGAGTTTTTGAGGATCTGCCTCGGGGAATACGCCATGACCTAAATTAAAGATATGGCGACCATAGCGAACTCCTTCGAGCAAAATACGATCTACTTCGTGAGCCAATGTTTTTTCGTCCCCGAACAGATACGCTGGATCCAAGTTACCTTGCACGGTTTGCGTTACACCCCGTTCATTCGCCATAACAATGGAACTACGCCAATCAAGGGCAATGACGTCTAATGGCAAATGAGACCAAATAGACACCAAATGGTCAGTGCCAACGCCATTCATGGCCATTGGTAAATGAGGATATTTAGCTTTTACAGCCTTAATGATTCGTTCCATATGAGGGTAAATCCCTTGTTTATACTGATCTGCATTAACAGCCCCTACCCAAGAGTCGAAGATTTGAAGTGCATTGGCACCCGCTTCGGCTTGCATGGATAAGTACGCAATGGACATGTCCGCCAGTTTAGTCATCAATGCATTCCACACATGAGGAGCACCGATGAGCATGCCACGAGTCTTATTGTAGTTCTTCGTTGGTCCCCCTTCGATAAGGTAGGATGCAATCGTAAACGGCGCACCGCAAAAACCAATGAGTGGCACGTCGAGCATGCCAGATGTTAAGAGTGTAATCGTTTTACCGATATACTCTACCTTGGTAGGATCAAAGGAATCTAGAGCCTCTACATCAGCCATAGAACGGATAGGCGTGCTAAACACAGGACCCACACCGGCCTTGAGCTCAACATTTACATTCATAGCCACCATTGGGCTCATGATATCTTTGTAGAGAATTGCCGCATCAACGCCGTATTCCTTAACAGGTAATTCCGTAACACGAGCACATAACTCGGGCTCTTTTGTAATTTCAAATAATGAATATTTCTCTTTGATTTTGCGATATTCCGCTTGGCTACGACCAGCTTGACGCATATACCACACAGGCGTTACACCAGGGTTCTTCCCTTGGATCATGTCCAAATAAGCTGTGTTCAAGTACTCAACCCCTTTCGTTCTAAATGTATACTAACACACTATGGTAACTAAAACAGTTACTTTGGTTACAATCACACACATTATTTATTCTTTAATAATCCCTAATAATCCCTGTGAAAGCATGTGCCTCCACAGGGATTATTATTTCATTACCACTTTGATTTAACTAAGACTTTAATTCAAGTATGTCGTTAAATTTACTAGTACTGTAATGTAACCACTACTTTAATTTGACTGAGTCTTTAATTCAAGTCCGAAATTTATTTAACTACGACTTAGTCTATGGCAATCGATGCCCATAATAGATTGAGCCATATCATATACAGAGCGTTGACAGGTAAAGAGCCAAATCTGTTGATTCTTTCCAAGCTCGGCCAACAGTTCCAAGGCACTACGTTGACGGTTTTCGTCAAAACGCACCAAAATATCGTCCAAGATAATCGGCAAGGATTCTACTTGATAAGAGAATACCTTGGCTAGGGCAAGACGCAATGCCAAGTATACTTGGTCAGCTAGACCACTAGACCAGAATTTAAGTTCTAGTCGTTCCCCATTGTTGTTGATAAGTGCTACCCCTTTATTGATACCTAGAATATCAAGCGTATACCTCTCACCAGTTAGTCTTTCAACATAAGAGGAGGCAAGCTCTAACATATGAGGTTGTTTTTCTTGTTCATATGATTGTTGAGCCTTATCCATACAATGACTTATCAATACTTGCGTAGCCCAATCTTCGAGAGCAGACTCTAATTCACTTCGTAAAGCTTCACGTTCTTGCAACATTTGGTGTTGTTCCTGGTCAGATCCAAGTGTACGCATGGCTTCAACGATTTGACCGCGACGCTCGTACAAGGTAGCCAATTTATCTTCGATAGAGGCTATTTCACGCTCAGAATGAGCCAGTTCATCCAACCAGTTATCCTTGTTGCCTTCACGCAAACGACGGTAGAACAAGTCTTTATTCTCCGCGTCAGGAGCAAGCAAATCAAGCTGCACTTGACTTTGCTTGTAGATGGTTTGCCACTGTTTATATTGGTCCTCATCGATAAGATGTTGACGATACTCATTGGAACTTTCCATACCCGCTTTATGGAGCAGTTCTTGTTGACGAAGTAGTAACTCTTTTTCCTTGCGATGCCAATTATCGTATTCATTGCGGAAGCTTTTACGTTGTGCTTCCTTTTGTTCCCATACAATTTTATTTTGTTGGAAGTTCTTATATTGGTTATAAATGCGTTTTAGCTCTGTTGGAGATACTGGCGCCTCTATCCCAAGGTTATACCACAAAGCCATCGCTTGGTCTTCAATAATACGTAGACCTTCTTTATGCTCCGCTAAACGCTTTTCATAGCCTTCTATAGTACGTAGTTGCTCATGATATTGATCATATTCATGTTTGAGGCCAAAGAAATCATCTTCATCGAGACTCTTAGCCGCCCCTTGTGGTAACCAGTTTTGCCATGCTGCGAGAGCTTCATCGTAAATACCTTGTAATGTATGCCCTTCCTGAATCCAGCGTTCAAGATGTGCCGCCCCTTCTAAGGATGGTACAGGACTTGCTGTAGGTGTAGCAGCCTTGATCAAAGCCTCTAGCTGATGCTCTACATCGGATTTACGGGAGGATAAAATTTGTAACTCATAGTTTAATTTAGACACTTCAGAGTTACCATTATGAAGCCTCCTTGTAGCATACCAGAATAGCCCCATAGATAGAATCAAAAAAATAAAACCACCTATAGTATATAATGCCGATTCAAGAACCAACAGGCCTGCTAATACTACCAATACAGCAATAACAGCGCCTATACCACTAATGCGTTGTAGCCATTTTGGCAGAATTGTAGGCTGTGCATCTGAACCAGGACTATTCCGTCTAGCCTCTACTCGATCTATATCCATTAAGATACGATCTAATTCACGTTCTAAATATTCTTTTTTAGCTAATTCTTCTTCACTAAAGTTAGGTAAGGATGCCCCTTTAAGGTTCGCCGTCGGCAACTCATCGGTAGCCTCTGCAGGTTTGCGGTCTTGCCAATGTAAAAGTTGTTCTTTTGCGGTGCGCAAACGACTTGCCAAACGTTCTCCATCAAACCAATTGATGTCTTCTGCCATTGGCTCATCATGACGCCACGCAGAATGTAAGGTGCGTGAAAACTCCAATTGTTCCCTAACCTTACGGATGTACGCATCGCCTTCTTCGCACTCACGGCGTAACTGCTCCCATTTAGCACCTTGTTGAATAAGATCTTCAATATCTTGGCCATAAGTTCCAAATGGGCTATCAGGACTAAAGTTAGCTGGCATCAATGCCGCTTCCTTTTCCTGCCATAATTGCATATTGTCACGAGCCCGTTTAATTTCTTCATCAAGGCGAAGAAACTCATCACGACTCAAGGCGAGCTCACTATTGTACTGCTGCATGTGCATACGTGCCTCTTCACTGCGACGATACGTATCCCACGCACGCAATACTACATCGATACCATCCCGATATTCCTTCCATTCTTTCAACTGATTTTGCAATTCCATTTCGGTTTGCTCCGTACTGTGAAAGACGGTTTGTAATTCCACATATTGCGCTTCATGCTCCGCCAACTGACTCAGCTTTTGGCGGTTTTCTTTAAGCTCATCCATCAATACATTGATGCGACGTTTACCATTCGAGGATGCTACAAGTAGGTCTGTAGCCCCTTTTTCAACATCCTTAACAGCGCCACCTAAGTGTTCTCCCCCTTCAGCGCCAAAGAATCGGGAACGAACCTCTACCTCTTGTAATACATCAAGGCCTTGTAGGTCGTCTAATGTTAACGCAAATATGCGGTTATATGTTTTTTTATCGATGCCATGCCACCAATGTTGAGCCGGCTCTTCATGGATGGCAGGATTACCAGGACTGTAAAAGTCTAACTGCTTACCCTTACGACCGATATAATAGCTTTCACCATTACGGTCCACATCAAGGGCCCCCGTCATAGGACCATAAGCCTTATGAGTACCACCAAACAACAAGGTGCGCATCCCTTCGAGCAAGGATGTCTTACCACTTTCATTAGGGCCATACATGAGTTGAACCCCATTGTCACCCGTAGTGAAAGACCAGTCGCGATACGGGCCAAATTCATCAAATCGTATGCGTTTAATGTTCATCATTAGCCCCCATCAATACAGTAACACCCTCAATTTCACAACGTTTCAAAGCTCGCGCCAATAATTCATCACTCAATAAATCGGCATATGCGCCTAAGCGCTTAAATTCAGGACGATCCGCCATGATTTGGCGCGCAGTCTGTATCGCATCCCCATCTACCATATCATCATAAGCACGCAAGTAATCACCTACTACATCTGTTAATAGACGTCGTTCAACTAGATTAATACTAGGTCTTGTATTAGAAGTGATACGGTAAGGCATAACAAATATAGATTTGCTTTTCTCTTCATTTTGAGACTCTTGCAACCATAGTTTTCGAATCCCCTCTTGCGTACATAGGCGATGTAGAGGTCCTGTACCAGACAAAACAATGGATAGCAAGATGTTTTTCTTATGCTGCTTTCGCAAATTTTCTTTTTTACGGCGCAAAATCTCTAAGAAATCCGTTTCATTTTGCATGCCAGCAATATCGATTTTGATTTCCTCAAATCGGACAGCACAGGTATCGATAAATCGCAAATCACAATGACCATTATGAGATACGGATACAAGATAACATCCCTTTGGTCCATGTTCTTTACGATGCAATCCTTGCGAATTACCAGCATAAACTACGAGAGGCTCCTCGCTAAGAACTTGAGATTTATGAATATGGCCCAATGCCCAATAATCCATAGCGGCCTCTGTTAAATCAGTTAAGTTACAAGGTCCTATTACATTATGATTTTCAGAGCCTACACTAGAACCTACAGTACCATGCATAACAGCAAGAGAAAACTCATCCCGTTCAAAAGCTCTGTATTGACGAACATAGTTGTCGCTTTCATTACCATGACCACAACTAATACCATATACGCCACCAATTTCTATATTGTTAACGATGAGCGGGAAACGCTGTACCTGTTCGCTAGAAAATACATGTACATTATCTGGCATCTGTAATTGTGCTTTCCAGCTTTCAGCAGGATCATGGTTACCTTGTACCATATAGACATCAATACGATGCTCCGCCAAGCGATACATGGCGCGCACAAAACGGACTTGAGCCTCTAAATTATGGTCTTCGCTATTATAAATATCACCAGCTATTACAACAGCATGAACATGTTCTGTAATAGCAGTATCAATAATTTTATCTAAGGCTACATAGGTTGCTTCACTTACAACGCGATCTACAGCGCTGCTAATACCTGTAGCATATTGAAAGGGTGCCCCTAAATGCAGATCACCACAGTGTATAAATCGAAACGGCTGCATCTATATCCACTCCTCCATTAATATTCTTATTATAGTTATATATAGTAATTACAATAGTTTATTATACTACAAAACCTTAAAGATAAGTTAAAAATAACTATCATTTACCATCAAAAAGATATAGTTAAACTAAACTTCTCTTAACTATTAATAAATATAAATTATAAGATAAGCACATTTTCTTTCATCATAAGAGATAAATCATAATATGTTATTATTTTTGTTAACCAATTCACGCATTAAGTTGACAATTTATACGCGAACGTTTACAATCAAATTGTCAATATATTATGTTTTTATTAAGTTAACAATTTCCTGGAGGCTATTATGGCTTTGCCTATAGATCAACAACCATCCCAAGTGGGTACATACGAAAAAATACTTACCATTGCAAACCGCATCATGAACGGCGGCGAAATTACAAAAGAAGAAGCAATCGAGCTAATTCATACTTCAGATGATGATACTATGATTCTACTCGCTATGGCTGATAAAATTCGCCAACATTTCAATGATAATTCTGTAGATGTATGCGCCATTGTTAATGCTCGATCCGGCAAATGTCCTGAAAACTGTAAATTCTGTGCTCAATCCGCACACCACAACACAGGCGTTCAGGAGTATCCTTTCATGGATGAAGAAAGCATTCTCCAAGCAGCACGTAAAGCTAAAGAGGCTGGTGCCATTCGTTTTTCCATCGTAACAAGTGGTCGTAATACTAATAACCCTGATGAATTTGATCAAATCATCCACGTATTAGGCCGTATCAAAAACGAAATTGGCCTTGAAATCTGCTGTTCTCTTGGGTTGTTAACTTACGAACAAGCACTCAAATTAAAAGAAGTTGGTGTTACTCGATACCACTCCAATATCGAAACGGCACCTAGTCACTTCCCAGATATTTGTACTACACATTCCTACGAAGATAAAATGTTTACCATAGATAATGCACAAAAAGCAGGCATCCGTGTTTGCTCTGGTGGCATTCTTGGCCTTAACGAAACATTAGAACAACGCGTAGAAATGGCGTTCGAACTTAAACGTTTACATATTGACTCCGTGCCATTAAACATTTTGAATCCTGTTAAAGGGACTCCATTTGAAAGCAACGAAGCTTTACGTCCATTGGATATCTTACGTACCTTCGCCGTATTCCGTTTCATCTTGCCAAATGCATTGATTCGTACTGCAGGCGGTCGCGAAGTAAATCTACGGGACTTACAAGCTTATGCTCTAAAAGGTGGCCTAAACGGTATCATGGTTGGTGGCTACTTAACCACTGGCGGTCGTTCACCTCAAGACGATCTCCAAATGATTCAAGACTTGGAGTTGACTCGCAATACAGCTCAAGTCTAAAAACCTCATATATACCATTCTCCATATCTAGAGGATGTAGTATATAAATTATTCCCTAATGCTTTATAAATATTTTACACATAAAAAGAACCATCTAGTTTGCTGTACTAGATGGTTCTTTTATTTCCATAATAAAATGTAAATGGCTTGACCATTTGTGTTACCCGCAATGGGCTCAGGATTCTCATTAAATTCTACATTCTCATACGGCGTCCCGTCTGACATGTACGCATCTACCTTCAATGTTTCCATGGTTCGATTATATCTACTGATATAAACTTTATATCGCAATTCGTCGCCACCCAGTTCATTAACTCGCAGCCACAAAAGTGCATCGTAATCACTCTTCTGTACACTGTCATTGTCAATAAATAATTGGTTTCCTGATGCATCTGGTCCAACATAGTACCAGTCCGTTGCGTTAGTAGTCCCCCCTATACTGAGTAGCCACAAAAGTGTTAATATGGTGAATATTTTACTCATATGACTGCCCCTCTCATGCTATCGAGCTGTATATTTTATAAAAGCTTAATGTGGATAAACCTTTATAAAATATACAACTTCTCCTTTATATAATACCAAAATTGTCCCATATTTATCAACAATAATTAAAATTAATTACCATGTTTTTTACAAATATAAGAAACTTAAAGAAATTTATTAAATTTCTTCATTTTTAACTCATTTACCCTTCCTATAATGATAATGTCAAATGATAAATAGAGGTAACAATTCCCTGGTTACCGTACGTGTATTTATCTCCCGACAAGTAATACTAACCCCAAACCTACTACTTGTTTAAATACATGTTTCATTTGATATTAATACTAACACTCCCCTTACATGAAAAAAGGACTCTATACAGAGTCCTTTTTTCGTTACTTCATAAACTTATACATATTGTTAAGTCTACATACATATTACCATAAGGGTTAATAGTAAAGGGTTTATAAGGACTCACGAATTAACAAGTAATACTATATTCTTTAAAAAAAACGCTCAAAAGCTTAAGGAAATACGATAACCATTACGCTTTTGAGCGTTTTTTATTATAAACTACAATTTACTAATTTCTATCTTACTATTTTACTTCAGCCCAACCTAAAGCAGCACGTTTTTCATCGATATCTGCCAAGATTTTCTCAGCTACTTTAGCAGGATCCGTATTTACATACATAACAGAGCCTAAGATATCTTTAGTGTCTTCTTTGAGCCATTTTGTAACAGCATCAGAGCCTTGTGTAGGTGGCTCAACGCAGTGGTAAGAGTTAATCCCCATCAAGCGGAAGCCAAGGGATGCATCGATACCTTTTTCGTTAGACCATTCAGGGCTAGACATAGCAAATGGCAATTGAGGTAAGTTAAGACCAAGTTCTGCCGCAATACCACCGAAGATACCGGAGGAACGCGCATTATCTACACATTCACCCACATGCCATACTGGTGGTTGATCATCACCCAAGAACTCTTGCAATGCAGGACTACATTTCTTGTTAGCATCTGTATTACAATAGCCAAGTTTCATCAATGGGAAAGATGCACAACCATTTGTAAGGATGATACAGCCATTTTTAATAAGTGTATCAACAATATCTACAGTTGCCTTTTCATAGATAACACGAGGGTTGGAACAACCTACTACGTTAACGATACCGCGAACTTTACCAGATTTTAAAGCCTCTGCCAATGGTTTGAAGGAACCATAATGTTTAACAGTGGATTCTGGAGAGAAGCCAACTTCTGCTGTGATTTCGTATGGCGGAATGAATACAGGCATACCTTTGCGCAATTCATGAGCTTCAAGAGCACGATCCAAGATTTTGCGAGCCAATTCTTTTGTTTCAGCCAAGTTAGTGTGATGATGGTCGTAGCCGATGTGTTCAGCACCTGGTAAACGAGCTGCATCAGATGTAGTAATAACCTTTGTGTTGAAGCAACGTGCTACGTCCATGATAGCAGGATAAACGTCTTGAACGTCAGCTACCCAGCAATCAAGAGCGCCTGTACCAAGTACAAGTTCAGCACCGATAGCGTTACACAATGGAATAACATTTTCATAACGGTACATACTGGACAAACCAGAGCAGCAGATACCGTAGAATTGGATACCTTTAGCTCCGATAGCTTTTGCTTTTTCTAAATATTCTTCAGAAGCGCCAATTTTACAAATTTGGGATACCAATGTTGGCAAATGACCATGAACAGCGATGTTAACATATCCTTTTTTCAAGGCACCAATGTTAACTTTAGATGTACGACGACCACCTTGACCAAACAATGCGTCTGTTGCGATGTCCGCTGCTACTACGCCTGTGAATGTGAAAGCAAGACCACAACGCAAGAATTGTTTCATGTTGCTTTCCCAATCACCATCTGTACCTACGCATGTACGATGATATGCATCAAAGGCTTCATTGTACGCAGAAATAGGCAAGATATCCAAGTTTTTCCAAACTTCACGACGTTCAGCAGGAGCCATTGCAGTAATTGTTTTATATTCGCCAGGTAATGCACGGCTCAAATCTTCTAATAGAACATCTGCCAAGTCATTTGCCACTTCTTTTAAGGAACGGCCTTCTTCAGGGATATTGAAAGCTTTACATACAGTACGGATTTTTTCTTCCCCTAAAATTGGAATATCCAATTGGTCATTAGCAGCTGCTTTCAAAGAAATCAAAATTTCACGAGCATGCGCACCATGTTGAGTCAAGCCACCTGCAGCAGCACGTGTCATATTACGAGCAACGATAAGGTCTGCATCAGCACCACAGACACCACGAGGGCTTTTAGGTGTAATTTTACATGGACCCATGAAGCAGATACGACAACATACACCGGCAATACCAAATGTACATTGTGGTTGTTGTTTATCAAAACGGTCAAATACTGTATCGCAACCGATTTGCTCCATGCGAAGAATCATTTCGCGTACCGCAGGATCTGGTGTTTGCTCGATAACATCTTGTTTTGTAGGCCATGTTTTACGATATTCAGCAACGGCTTTCATATAGTCGTTTACGCCATGTTCATGAGGTACCCCTGGTTCATGAGTGTGTGGCACCCATTTATCCGTCGGAAGAGCCTTTTCATGACTATGGTCGTGACCATGGTCATGATCGTGGTCATGTTGATGATCGTGGTCGTGATGATGAACATGACCGCCACAGTGGCAATGATGTTCATGATTATGATCGTGATCGTGACCATGAACATGTTGTTCACCATGATTATGGTCATGGGTATTTTTGTTTTCCACATCTTTACTCATTTGAAACCTCCTAGGGGCCTACATAGGCCAACCAATAAAAACAAAAACATATTCTACTTTTAATTCACTTTAAATCCACTATAATAATGGGTTTTAAATCCTATCTCCTAAATATGTTTTAAACTACTATAAGTATATTTTCTGAAAGGACATTTGTCAATTAAAATTTGAGAAATTTTTGACGCATCTATATCTAAGAATATGATAATTACTATATTTATTAAATTCGATTCTTTCAGTTTCTTTTCACAAATAAAAAGAGATTAATCCCCAAACTTTACAGGAATTAATCTCTATAATTGATTAAGTGATTTACGTATTAATTTATGTATTAATTATTAATTTATTAATATGATCCTTCCCTCAGGATATGCCATCTAAATATCTTTATACCTATACATTACAAAAATTGCTGCATAATATGTGCTACTTCAGATAAATGGAAACGTTTTGCCCTATCAGACCTCGCCACAAGAACTAATTGGCGGAAGCAAAGTTTCGATGCAAGAGGATAGAATTTAACCTTATCGTCATCCCCCTTGCTATTGAGTGTGCTCGGCAAGAAGGTAATACCATAATCATCTTCTACCAAGGACCGACATGAATCTAACGTTTCAGAGCCAATGACGGCTTTTGGCACAAAGGACTCCGCTTGGCATAGACGGTTAACCAACGTCCGCAATTTGAGACCTTCTCTTAGCAAAATAAACGGAAATGCTCCAAAAGGAGATATTTCTCGAATTCCATCACCGGTCATGAGCGAATCTGCAATGGCTATGGCCTTCTTATTTTCCATACTAATAGCCAATAAAATCTGCTCATCTAGAACGGGATAACTTTCAAGATCCTGAGAATAAATCGGCGTTGGGAATAACCCTACATCTACTAAACCATCACAAATTTGCTGTTCCAAGAAGTGAGATTCGCCCTCTACAACATGGAATTCCCAAGAAGGCTCTATCTGTTGAAAGCTTTTCAATGTTTTCCCCAACATATGATGTCCATAGAATTGAGACAAGCCGATACGCACATGATAGGCTACATCTGTGCCTTGATTAATGATAGATTGCGTTAAAGCCTCCGCCTTTAAAACTAACGGCATGCCCTCTTTTGCAATTTGTAACGCCGCAGCAGTTGGCACGACTTTTGTACGATCACGAACAAATAACGTAACTCCTAGCTCTGCTTCAATACGACGAATTCCCTGACTCAACGCTGGCTGTGAAATATATAATTTTTTAGATGCCTTTGAGAATGATGCCATCTCAACGATGGTACTAATATATTTAATGTCTTTTATGTCCATACACGAGTCCTTATAACTATGTACATATACAAGTCTTATAATAAAACATTATTTCTATTATAACTATATATTACTAAAATATACGTTACATATACATGGGGAAAAATAAAAATACCAAGAAATTTAGTGTCTTACAAACCTAAATTTCTTGGTATATCTTATAAGGTAAACGAACTACATATAGTATGCGGTAAAACCGCATTCTATTACAGCCCTTTTTAATTTTTAGATTACATTAAAGATTTAAGTACATCCAATACTTCTTGAGGTAATTCGTTTTTATGACCTTTAAGTTTTTCTACATAATCATAACGGAACTCAAAAGCTTGGTGCAATTGGTGATGATACTCGCGCACTTCGAATGGAGGTTCAAAGCCAGGAACCTCTACATAGGAAAGGTTTTCGTATTCACAGAATGGTTTAAATTCTAATGTACCTTCTACCAAACGCTCTAATAAATCAAGAGTAACTTCTTTAGGAATTTTGTTTTCCAAGAAGAAGCCTGTATTCATGATGTAGCATTCTACGCCACATTTGGAGAATAATTTTTTGTAGCTTTCATAATCACGAACCAATGGATATGTACGGAATGGATTTGCATATGGTTCGATAACAAGCGCATTTGGATCGACGTGAGCATCAAGTTTTTCTGCTGTAGAACGACGAGTCGCAAGGGTTGCACCCATTGTAGAAGCCAATACAGGATCGGAAATCTTAAGGATTGGTGGCAATGTTTTATCTTTCATAAGCCATACAATTGCATTAACAGGTTCACCTACGTAGTTTACGCGGTTATCTGTCCAGAATTGAGATTTAATAGCACGTCCATTGCTGTTTCGCACATCTTCGGCCAGTACAACCTTACGGCCATCCTCATCCATCGTTACACCTACATTTTGTAGCGTCAACAAGAATTCGTTAGCAGGATGTTCCACAGGATAATCTTGCATTTTGTCAAAGTACGTAGGTTCAAGAGCAATAGAACTCAAATCCTCAGTATTGATGATATACGCATCGTCATGCAAGATAGAAATATCATAACGACCATCATGTTTTTCATGAGTCAATGTGGATTTACCGGAACCGGACAAACCGAATACACCAATAGTGTAAGATTTACCATCTTCAAGGTTGTAACGTTTCATGCCACCGTGGCAAGCAACATAGTCGAAGCGATTTGCTAAGGACCACGCAAGTGTAAGTGTACCTTTTTTATGCTCCCCAAAGTAGCGCATACCAAGAATCATAGCACAGTTATGAGCAGGGTCGAAAATAGCAAGACCGCCTGGATGACCTGGTACAACATAGTCAGGATCAGAGTAAATATAGATGTCGCCTTCTGGAATCTCTACACTGTCATTGTAGAATTCTTTTACAGCTGCATCAAAGAACTTGAAGTTCATGAGCCAAGAATACAAAATGGACGCGTGATCTTTTGGAATCATCAAATGAGCACGAGCTGTGAATTTTTTATCAAGACCAACGATAGATTCTGCAGAAATCCACTCTTTATTGCGGCTATCATACACAGCATCACGTGCAATATTCGCGAGTTCAACTTCATCGATGCCCTCGTCTCCAATAATACGACGAGCTTTAGCATAACGACCTGTAGTTTTACCATCATTTGTAACAAGGACCTTTGCATCAGCTGGCAAACCTTGTTCTAATGGTTTAAATACCGGCATATCGAGGACGATAACACCTGGTTCTTCAGAGGCTAGTTGATACGCTTGTGCCACAGATGTTACAGGAGTTACATTGTTCCCATAGAATGCAGTTTCAATTGTACTGCGCATCATAGAAAATAATGGGTTTGTTTTAATTTCACTTTGCTTCCAAACGCGTCTTGTCGACATAGTATCTAGATCCTCACCTTTTAATATTTAAGCAATTTCTCTTGTAAAAGTAATGTTGTATACGAAAACACTGCTTACGCAAATACTTTCATTATTTTCTATTTTACCTTGTTCAATCAAATTTGTATACATAAAACAGATGATTTATAGGAAATTAATGTATGTTTATTTTGAATTAGTGCAACACATTCGTAATGCAATAAAATAATGTCTAACTTTTATAAAACTATTAGTATTCAATAGAATACGTTAAAACATGACATAGTTGCAAAGCAATCAATCAAATAACAAAACGGGGCGAGCTCTTAAGAACTCGCCTCTTTAGCATTTAAAGAATACAATTATTTCTTATCTTTATTGATAAATGCATCGATTTTACTAATTAGATCATCTACCTCAAAATCGCCGCGCTCTGCCATCATCTTGATTGTTGCCACCTTAGCCATTACTTTTACCATAGGTGTTTTTAATTTCTCAAATTTAGGATTTAAAGAAATCAAATGATCTACAATTTCTGGGCATTGTTTAATTAGATTAGATAATGTCGTTTTCGCATCGATATGGAATCGACCATCCGCATCAGTTGTTAACGGCTCTTCTTCTACCTCTTCTGCAGCCTCTTGAGCCAAGGATTTTTCCTTACCACCATCGCCTACAAAATCGGTTTTATCCCAGGTCAACAATGTACGAGAACCTTCGAGTTCACGGATATGTGTACAATCTTGCATCATTTCCAATACGCCGCGGAATTTACCATTTTCATCGCGTACTGCTGTGTAGATAACATAGATGAACAAGCCTGGTTTATTGATCCAGAATTCCACTTGACTTTGTTCTCCAGAACGGAACTTCTCTACGATTTCTTCTACTATATGAACAGATTTTGCTGGGTGACAATTCTTCACCTCACGGCCGATAACGTTCGCACTGCGAGGGAAAATACGATGTGCCGTATCGCTGTAGAACTTAACTAGTTCATTTTCATCTACATAGGATAAATCTACTGGTAAATGACGGAACAACAAATTAATCTGCTCTAATGTCAATTTACCTGTGGCTACATCGAGGACTGCGTCCTTACCAACGGGCGCACCACCAACAGGGCCTACATATTTAGATAGCAAGCCGGCTAAATCATTTAAGAACTCGTTAGATACAGCACCACTTTGAGCTGAATTATTATCATTCAATTGCGCCGCAGAATCATTGATACCTGGCACTACATATAAGCCTGGCGCATTGATGATAGCATAACCAATTTCATGGTCATTTTTACTCATCCGCACAAACTCTTCGTCACTCAACAATTTATAAGAGGTAGGCAATAAGACTTCTAACTCTTTAGAATTCAAATCACGCAATTTCGCCAATGTTTCTGGCACAGACGCTAGGAATTCTTCGTATTTATCTTCCCGAAGCAATGCATAGGATGCAGAGATAGCATCGCGCACAGCATCATCAAAGGTCCACATAATGCGCGTTGGGCGGTCAAAGCCGTGGTCCTCAAGCATTGGATACAGTTGATTTTGCTTACGAGACAGATGTGTTCTCCACTCTGCTAAGGAATCAAAAACGCCAAGCCACGGATTTTTGATAAAATTCTCTTGCTTTAATAATTCATCCGCTTCTAGGGCTACCTTCTCAACAGCGTTGATTTCTTCCAAGTATGCCCACAACGGATGGTTTTCAGGGTATTCATTTTCGGCACGTACTAAAACGCCGTCAAATAAATCTAAGAGATCATCCATTTTCTCTAGGATTTCTTCATCCTTGTAAACACCTTTCAAGCTTTGCTCTGCGTAGGCAAACTCATCAGGTGTACAAGTACCTAGTTTCTCTTTTAAAATGCGATTGCCCTCTTCTAAGGACAATTTACCATCTAAATAATCTTCTTTAATGGACACAATAATTCTGTAACGTTCATTGTTAATATCTAGCTTTTGTTTTAATGGATTCATATGCTTGTACCTCCACGGGCTAATCTATAATTATATTTTTATTATACCATTTTGAAAGTAATTTTCAGTTGCTATAGATACAATTTTGATTAATTTTTAAGATTTACGAATCCAATGTTATGAAAATGAATAACCTTACTTTATTTTTTAGAATATTTTGGCATACAAAAACTGCACTTCAAAAATTGTGTCCAATTTTTGAAGTGCAGTTCTGTATGAATGCCTTTGATTAGTTTTTAAAATCAATATATTCAGTTTTAGAAGATGCTACAGGCTTACCATTGGAATCTGTAGCAGGACTAAATCTCCATTTAGAAATAGTATCAACAATGGCTGCATCAAGAGCACTAGAGCCACTAGATGAAACAACTTCAACATCCCCTACAGAACCATCTTCCCTGATGGTAAAACGTATATCTGCACCATGAGCCGCTTCACCATAGGCAGCGAGTAATGCTCGGTCAATAGGTGGTGTAGCTATAGCTACTGGTGGATCATATGGAGCTGCCAACACAGAAGCTACCATACTCATTACAAACAATGAGCTTAATATAATACAACGCAACACTTTATTCATCGTTTTCTCCTTATTTAGCTTTCACAGCTTGCTTAGGCAGAGTAATTGTCATCCCAATAATGGATTCGTGTGCCTTTTGATCTGTGCCAATAGCAGGTGTGAATTTCCACTGTAAAATTGCTTTTTTTACTGCTTCGTCAACTGGAGCATAGCCAGAAGAGCGCTCTACGAAAACATTTTTAACATTACCTTTTTTATCAATCAAAAAGCGTACGCGCATATCAGGCGCTACCGTAGCGGTTTGAGGAATCTCAGGCAACTCAGGTTTTACAATAGTAACCTCCCTTGGAGATTCTAAAAACTTCGCCGCATCAGCTGTATAATCACTTAACATGCCAAAAGATGCAACGAGTACAGCTGCAGCAGCGTATCGGAATAATTTATTCATAATAAGCCTCCTTATTAACCTCTACCTATGCATAATATCATACTAAATAAAGATGAATATTAAAAGAATAAATTCTTATTGATAAAATTTCTCATTTATGATATACTGAATTCAAGATAACTGTTCGGACTCACATATCTAGTTGATATGACAAAAAACTACACAAAGGAGGTTCATCATGAGACGTAGAAAGCGTATTCAAATGAAGGTCATGATGGTACTTGGTATCGTTGCCCTCGTTGGGCCTAACCATCTACAAGCACTTATTCCCTAAATTATTTTGACCTTAGCAGAAGACTGTATAACTGCCACTAGCCGCTACGTTAGTAGCGGCTATTTTTCCGTTTAAATTCAGAGAAATATTCTTCTTCAAATTAATTCATTATTAAAACAAAACATTTCCCTCAAACAAGATTGTTAACGTTTTTAAATTTAGTATCTATAAAAAGGAGGCTTATTATGAAATTCAATCGAATCGTATTAGTCGTCGTATCATTAGCACTTATATTATTTGCCCTTGCAGGCTGCGGAAAAGACACTGTCCAAGATAGTCAGAAAAAACTTAATGTCGTAGCTACAACGACGATGTTAACGGATTTAGTAAAAGAAATCGGCGGTGACCATGTAACCGTTCAAGGTCTCATGGGCCCAGGTGTAGACCCTCACCTATATCAAGCGAGTGCAGGCGATGTAACAGCTATGTCTAAGGCGGATGTTGTAGTATACAACGGCATTCACTTGGAAGGTAAAATGGGCTCCATTTTCGATAATCTAACAAAGCAAAATAAAGCGACCATCCGCGTATCTGATGCCATTGATCCATCTACATTGCTCGACTTTGACGAAGAAGATGGTGTAAAAACAAAAGACCCTCATATTTGGTTTGACGTTGCTAACTGGAAGCTGGCAGCAAAAGCAGTATACGAAGGTCTTGCTAAAGCCGATCCGGCTCATAAAGAAGATTACAAAAAACGCTATGACGCATATCTTACTAAGTTAGATGAAACTGATGCGTACGTTAAAGCTCAAGCAGAATCTATTCCGAAAGAATCTCGCGTACTTGTAACAGCTCATGATGCATTCCAATACTTCGCTCGCGCATACGGCTTTGAAGTAAAAGGTTTGCAAGGTGTAAGCACTGCTACAGAAGCAGGCACACAAGATGTGAATGAACTGGTTCAATATATCGTAGACCACAAAATTAAAGCGATTTTCGTAGAGTCTTCTGTACCACATAAAACAATTGAAGCCGTTCAAGAAGCAGCTAAGGCTAAAGGCTGGAATGTTGCCATCGGTGGCGAATTATATTCCGACTCTCTCGGCTCCGAAGGCACTGAAGGCGGTACATATATCGGCATGGTAAAAGCCAATATTGATACAATTACCAAAGCACTTAAATAATCAATTGCTAGATTTTCTTAATTAAATAAGACAAATTAAATTTACGTATACTAACTTAAATAGACTCAAATTTACTTTGTTATTGTAAGTACATGTGCTACTAGCAATATTAGCTAGTGGCACGCATTAATACAAGGAGGTTTCCATGGAATGGGCCGTTGAAGTTGAAGATATGACCGTAGCATATACGACAAAACCCGTATTATGGGACGTAGATATGAAGGTACCCATCGGTTCCTTAGCGGCCATTGTCGGCCCTAATGGGGCCGGTAAGTCCACATTATTAAAGGCCATGCTTGGTCTACTAACAGTTATCTCAGGAAGTGTAAAATTTTATATCGATCACCACTTAGCGATGGACAAAAACGATTACAAAAAAATCGCCTACGTCCCTCAAAGTGGCAGCGTAGACTGGGACTTCCCTACCACAGTACTAGATGTAGTACTCATGGGCCGTTATGGTCATCTAGGTTGGTTTAAGCGTCCTAGCAAAAAGGATAAGGAACTCGCCCTCTCCATGATTGAAAAAATGGGCATGAGCGACTATGTGGACAGACAAATTCGCCAGCTTTCAGGGGGACAACAACAACGCGTCTTCCTCGCAAGAGCTCTCGTCCAAGAGGCAGATATTTACCTCATGGACGAACCCTTCAAGGGCGTCGATAAAACCACAGAGCATGCTATTATTTCGCTTTTACAAGAAATGAAAGCTCGAGGCAAAACGGTTATCGTCGTCCACCACGATTTAAATACGGTGCCCCAATATTTCGATTGGGTAACGATGGTAAACAAACAAACTGTCGCCTATGGCCCCGTAGCAGATACATTTACGGACGAAGCTATTGAGCGCACCTACGGCAAGGGGAGGATTGTATGACCATACTCCAATCCTATACGACGCAGATGGTACTGCTTGGCACGGCTCTATTAGGCCTCGCTAGTGGTATCGCTGGAACCTTTGCGGTACTTCGCAAGGAAAGCCTCATCGGTGACGGCCTATCACATGCGGCATTACCCGGTGTGGTCATAGCCTTCTTGCTGACGGGCATCAAGGACATCGAAGTTCTCATCGCAGGTGCTGCTCTATCCTCTATCACTGCGGCTTGGCTCATTACCATCACCGTAGAAAACAGTAAAATCAAATTCGATGGTGCTCTAGCTACTATACTATCTGCTTTCTTTGGGCTCGGTATGGTTCTACTCACCTACCTTCAAAGTCTAAACAATGCAGGTCAGGCGGGACTTTCAAAATTTATATTTGGACAGGCCGCCACCATATTAGCCCGCGACGTGTACATTACATCGGTGGCAGCGCTCATCATAATCGTTTTAACAGCCTTATTTTGGAAAGAGCTAAAGCTCATTTCCTTTGACGTAGAATATGCTAAAACATTGCAAATTCCCGTCACATTTACACTCATTTTATATCGTTCACTATTGATCATGACCATCATTATCGGCATTCAATCGGTAGGGGCTATCTTGATTAGCTCCCTCCTCATTGCACCCGCCGTTGGGGCAAGACAGTGGACGAATAAACTGGGCACCATGTGTATATTAGCAGGATTTTTCGGCATGATATCCGCCATCGGCGGTACTATCTGGAGTACATCAGTTCCAAAATTACCGACAGGCCCAGCTATCATCGTCATTTTATCGATTCTCGTATTATTGAGCCTCATCTTTGCTCCTAACAGAGGTATGCTCTGGCAGTTCCGCAAAAATAGACAGTCAAAGCACGCATTATTGTTAGAAACCACAAGGGCTCCCAAATCCAAGGCACAGCAAAGTATTTACATAGCAGAGGACGCACAACCTCGCATAGGAGGTGCCCCATGACAGTTCATACAGAGATATTGCTCATTGCCATTGCGGTATCCATCGCATGTGCCATCCCTGGGGTTTTCCTCGTATTGCGCCGCATGTCCATGATGGCCGATGCCATTACGCACACCGTATTTCTCGGCATCGTGCTAGCCTTCTTTATGACGGAAGATTTAAACTCTCCATTTCTACTCGTCGGGGCTACCTTAGTTGGTGTAGGCACCGTATGGCTTACAGAAATGATACACAATACGGGGCTTGTCAACGAAGATGCGTCTATCGGCATCATCTTCCCGCTTCTATTCTCTGTAGCCATCATTCTGGTCAGCCTATACAGCGGTAACGCTCATCTCGATGTAGATACCGCATTACTTGGCGAGATAGCCTTTGCCCCCTTTGATCGATGGATTGTGAACGGCATCGACTTGGGGCCTGTATCGCTATGGATTTCTCTAGGCGTGGCGCTCATCAATTTAATTTTAGTCATGCTATTCTACAAGGAATTGCAATTATCTACTTTTGATCCGCTACTAGCAGGGCTCTTCGGCTTTATGCCTGCCCTCATCCACTACGTGCTGATGACCATGGTATCCCTCACCGTTGTAGCCTCATTCCAAGCGGTAGGTGCCATTCTCGTCATCGGCCTCATGATTGGGCCTGCGGTCATCGCTTATTTATGGACGGACTCTGTGAAAGCCATGCTTACTAGCAGTATCATCATCGGTATTATCTGTGCTGTCGTCGGTACGGAAGTATCTTTCACCATGGACGTATCCATCGCGGGTTCTATTGCAACCACCATCGGTATCGCACTGATTATCGCTGTTATTGCAACACCAAAGACAGGCTATATCGCCACATACCGCCGTCAACGTCATTTGCGTCGTCACTATCGAGAAACGATGATGCTGTGCCACATTTATACGCATATGGATACACCTATTGCGCACGTTGAAAACGGCATCGGTACCATTCACGAGCATTTGAACTGGAGACCTGACTATACGCATCAAGCTGCTTCACAGCTAAAGAAACAAGGTCTATTATATGTGACAAATGGACACTACGTGCTTACTGATAAGGGTATAGCACAAGTTAAAGAGATTATTTAAATACAATACCACTACTTTTCCCAACAAAAAGAAGCTGAAATCAATGCTGCTCTGCAAAGATTTCAGCTTCTTTTATTATTAACTAATTATTTTACAGCCTATTAATATAACTGGATTCACGTCAATGATTATCTATAATAAATAGTTCCAACACTATAATAAGCTCAACACAATCACAAAGAATCCTATTAATTAATAATAGCTTCTAATGGAATTACATGAGGTAGCCCATTATCATCGATATATATTTTTGTTTTAACACGGTATACATCTTCCATCATGGCTTCTGTAAAGATGTCTTTCGGCGCGCCTTGAGCGTATACTGTACCCTCTTTGAGCACGATGATTTCATCTGCGAACATAGCTGCCAAATCAAGATGATGCAATGTTACGAGTGTTGTAAAATCATTTTCTTGAGTCAGATTTTTTAGCAATGTTAACAAGTCAAATTGCTTGTGCAAATCTAAAGCACTGGTAGGTTCGTCAAGAATTAAGATTTTAGGTTCTTTTACAAGGGCTTGAGCCATGAACACTAGCTGGCGTTGACCACCGCTGAGCTCCATAATGTTGCGAGATGCAAACCGCTGCAAGTTCAACCGTTCCAACACCTCTTGTGTTGCTTGAATATCCTCATCCTTAACGCGGAAGGACATGGATCCCATACGCCCTAACATGACCACTTCAAAAACAGTCAAATTAACTCTACAGTCATTATCTTGTGACAAATAGCTGACTGTACTGCTGAAATCCTTGTTGGAATATTCAGATACAGACTTTCCGTTGACGGAAATTTCACCCTTGCCTTTCAAGATGCCCATGATTGTTTTTAAAAGTGTAGATTTACCAGCACCATTGGTACCGATGAGAGCCGTTAGTTTACCAGTCTGAGCGGCAAAATCAACGCCCTTTAGTATTTGTCCGTCTTCCGTGGAGGAGTAGCCAAAGGTTAGATTATGAACTTCAATCATTTGAAATAGCTCCTTTTCCTAGTTAATACCAACGAGAAGAAGAACGGTACCCCGATGATTGCCGTCACAATACCGATTGGGAACATCGCCCCAGGAACTAGCATCTTACTAACGATTGATGCTAGTGACAAAATCGCCATGCCACACACTGCAGATAGTGGTAAGAAATAACGTTGATCCTCACCAACGAGCATACGTGCAATATGTGGACCTACAATACCAATAAAACCAATGGTTCCCACGAAGGAAACGGCAACGGCAGTAATGATAGAAATGAAAGCGAATACTTTTACCCGTAAACTTTCAACATTAACACCTAAACCAGAAGCCTTTTCATCGCCTAATTTTAGCGCCGTCAAGCGCCAAGATTCACGCATCATAAGAGGAAGCATGATAGCTAGTACGATGAGCACGATAGAAATATTTATCCAGTTAGCCTTCGCTAAACTACCCATCGTCCAGAATACGATGTTTTGAAGTGCCTCAGGAGATGCCATGTATTGCATCAAAGATTGAAGCGCTTGAAACAGGAACATCATACCAATACCGGCGAGAATCATCGTTTCAGAGGAGAAATTCTTAATCTTATTGATAGAATAGATAAAGAAA
The DNA here is from genome assembly GCF_002959795.1 of Veillonella sp. S13054-11. Taxonomy (NCBI): domain Bacteria; kingdom Bacillati; phylum Bacillota; class Negativicutes; order Veillonellales; family Veillonellaceae; genus Veillonella; species Veillonella sp. S13054-11. Next base: position 169,072 of record NZ_PPCY01000004.1, on the reverse strand, counting down.
CTCGTCAAACTAGCAAATACAAAGGCACCGAAAGGAACCATAAAGACACCTAAAAACTCTAGTGCACTAGCCCCCACAACTACCATGAGGGATGCCCCAAATCCGGCACCTGCAGATATGCCAAGAGTATACGGGCTGGATAGTGGGTTATCTAGAATGGTCTGCATGCCAGCGCCAGCAATGCCCAAAGAAGCACCCACGAGCAATGCCATAATGGCCGTCGGTAAGCGAATCGACCAAATGATGACATAAGCGTTTTTGGAAACCTCTGCTGGGTCTGTCAAGGCGAGCCACACATCACTCAAGGTGAGTGATGCAGGACCCACAATAATATCGGTAACAAAACTTACCGTACAAATGATCAGACCGATGATAATAAACAACAGCTTTTTATAACTTTGCTTCTTATAATCGTACTGATTGTTAACTTCAGTCACTATACAAAACCCCTTTTTAGTTCATATGCATAAACCAAACGCCACCGTAAGAGAATGGAAGGAATTTTTCATAGAATTCCTTAAGTGTGCCTTCTGGATCTACGTCCTTGAATTCCTCAGGATAGAATGTTTTAGCTAAGTATTCAAATACTGCAACGTCATATACTTCACGAGGTAAACCATGGTGAGTAGAGAATACGTTTTTAGATTGAACAGCTTTCAATTCAGGCCATCCTTGACGTTCTGTGGTGAAAGCTTTCAACAACTCTTGAGATTTAGCTTCGTTTGTATCAAAACCTAAACGCATAGAAGTCGGTTTCTTAGGCCAGTAAGAACCAATAATCATGATAATATCTGGGTTTCTATCCAAAATAAACTCTGGGTTAACTGGACCGGCCTTTTGAACCACATCTTTTGTAATAAGGTCGCCACCAACTTGAGTTGCTAATGCGCCCCATGCTACGTTTGCGCTATACGCAAAACCTAAACCTTCTGGACCTTCATTGCCTGTTTCAATATAAACAGTTGGTTTTGGTTTATTGATTTTACCAATGCGATCCATAACTCTATTTAAGCGATCAGTGTAGAACTTACTGATTTCTGCAGCACGTTCTTCTTTACCCAAAGCTTTACCGATAGCTTCGATAGATTTTTGGTGATTCTCAAGCTTTTCAGCATGGTAGTCGATATAGATAGTAGGAATACCAGCTGCATCGATTTTAGGCTTGTAGTCGGCTTCATATTGCTCTTTAAAGAACAATGGCATGAAGATGACATCTGGATTCAAAGAGATGACCTTTTCAACGTCAAATGTTTTGTCATTTACATTACCGATGAGAGGAATTTTTTCCAATTCTGGAACGTCCGCTTTGTAGTGATCCCACATATCTGTACGCAATTTGCTCAAATATGGGTCCATACCAACAATGGTCTTAGCTACATCTTTGCCTTGCAATGCAGCCATAGTCAAGAACGCACCACCGGAAGCACTCAATTGTACTACTACGCGTTCAGCCGGTTTTTTCAATGTCACCTTTTGACCAGTTACATCTGTAATCTCAATTTGTTTACCAGATTGAGCAGCATCCTTTTTCGTATCTGCTGGACCACCGCAAGCAGTCATAATCATACTCACAACTAGCAGGAGCACGGTGGCAAGATAGGCCATAAATTTCTTTTTCTTAACCATAAAAGCACCTCATATCTAAAACACAATAATTTCAAATGATAACATCAGAAAATAACTTTCAAAACCTCGGTCAATCAACCCCTATCGACACAACACAAAATCCTAGTTCATATGCATAAACCAGATACCACTATAAGAGTATGGCAAGAATTTGTCATAGAACTCTTTAAGTGTAGCTTCTGGATCAACATCCTTAAACTCTTCAGGATAGAATGTTTTTGCTAAATATTCGAATACGGCCGCATCAAATACTTCGCGTGGAAGACCATGATGCGCGGAATAAACTTGTTTATTTTCAACAGCTTTTAAATCACTCCAACCTTGACGCTCTGTTGTGAAAGCTTTCAACAACTCTTGAGATGAAGCTTCGGTTGCTTCAAAACCTAAACGCATAGAGGTTGGTTTCTTAGGCCAGTAAGAACCCATGATCATGATGATATCTGGATTTTTTTCAAGTATAAACTCTGGATTAATAGGAGACGTTTTCTTAATAACATCCTTGGTGATGACATCAGCACCAGCCATGGTAGCTAATGCCCCCCAAGAGTAATTACTACTAAAAGAATTACCAAATTCTTCCGGGCCATTCATACCAACTTCAAGGTAAACTGTTGGTTTTGGCTTATTAATTTTACTAACACGGTCGAGAACTCTTGTCACGCGATCCGTATAGAACTTGCTAATTTCTGCAGCGCGTTCTTCTCTACCCAAAGCCTTACCGATGGCTTCGATGGATTTTTGATGACTTTCAAGTTTTTCAGCATGGTAGTCAATGTAAATCGTTTGTACACCTGCTGCATCTAATTTTGGCTTAGCATCGGACTCATATTGTTCTTTCAAATCAACAGGAATGAAAATAACATCTGGGTTCAAGGAAATAACTTGCTCCACATTAAATGTTTTATCACCGATAGTCCCCACTACAGGAATCTTAGCTAACTCAGGCATTTCAGTAGTAAAGTGCTTCCACATATCCGCTCTATATTCCTGTAAAGATGTATCCATGCCAGCAATAACCTTCGGTGTATCCTTGCCCATAAGTGCAGAAATCGTAAAGAATGGACCACCAGCGCCACTCCATTGTAAAACAACTCTCTCCGCTGGTTTTTTGAGCGTTACCGTACGCCCTGTTACGTCTGTGATTTCGATAGGCTTGTTACTTTGCGCCGTATCTTTCTTTGTCTCACTAGGACCTCCACATGCAGCGATAAGCATACTCACAATTAGGAGAAAAACCGTGACTAAATACGCCATAAACTTCTTTTGTTTAAACATAAGTATCCCTCTTCTCTCAACTAAAACTATCACTATAAGTGCACATAAAAAGCCCGTTTCCCCACGAAGAGGAAACGGGCTATCATCTCAGTTAGACTAACTACCACGCCTAATAAGCTAGCATATAGTATGAGCTTTCAACTATGCATAGCTAGTATAAATTCATCTATATCAATCCCCATCCCTGTCTCTCGCAGGTCAATCGGCAATTGTTAATTAGGCAGTTCTCCTGGCTCCAGTTTAACGTTACTTTGCGCCTTCCCAAAAACTTCAGTGACCGAGAGCATTTTATCCTCTATGCAAAGTACCTCGCTGTTACAGTGGCGTGACCGCTTTGGCTTGTACCAAATTCTCTATTAAGTCAATAGACACCTAACCCAATCATATGTGATTTTTCTCATCGTAGCATGAGGGGCATACCATGTCAATAAACACATAGGGGTACTGCTATAGTCTAATCCGCATTTGATACCATTTAGCATCGCCATGATCAGACTCTGATTCACCTTCATTTACAAAGCCAAACTTGGCATAATAAGGAATCTTTTCCGCCTTACAAGTTAAAATAACGCCCTTTCTCGTTTCTTCTCTTGCTAGCTCTATGAAAGCCTCAATCAGTCTGCCTCCTACGCCACGGTTCCGATACTCAGGCATTGTATTCAAACCAAATATCATCTGCCAAGCACCACTTGGGTTATGTAAGGAAGCATCTGCGAACATCTCATCAGTTAAGATTTCATCATCAGACACAAAACCATCGATGAAACCAATGGGAGTGCCTCCATCAAAGGCAATCAAGAAATAATCTGCGTAATACTTTAACCGTTCCTTAAAAGCCTCACGAGGCGCCGCCTCTGCCGGAGGGAAACAAGTTGCTTCGACATGTGTCACTAAATCTAAATCATCGATTATCGCTTTTCGTATTAACATATTATATCCTTCTTTATGTACTTATATATTTATTTCTCCGTATACTTAGGCACATTGCGATACTGCATCGGTAAGGAATTCTCTTTTACTTTAAAACCATATTTCTCGTAAAAGTTCACATTCTTGCTGTCGCCAATCATAACATTAATATACAAATACGACTTGTAAGCGTCTTTCACCATTTCTAACAAATGACCGGCAATACCTTGACCTTGATAATCAGGATGAACCAACACATAATTTATAAAGCACACAAGTTCGCTATCATCTATGACTCGGATAAGTCCTACTAAACGATTACCGTCCCAAGCAGAAATCACGCGCGATGAATTCATCAAAGCCTTATGTAATCGGTCAGGATACTTGCCCACCACCCAGCGAACTGACAGAAACAACTCTGCTACTTGTTGGGGTGTAAAATTCTTTTCTTCGGTATACGTAATCGCCATAAAAGCTCCTCCAACAAATCCCGAGATATACACTATCAAATAGATATATCTATCATTTAAATAGACTATAAAGCTAAATAATCACTATTGAACTAAATAGTCTCTATTAAACGAGCTCCCTACTCATATAGATAACATCATCCATAGGGTTATGATAGTACGGCTCACATTCAGTAAAACCGTATTTTTTGTATAAATGAATAGCTGCCTCCAATGGTTCTATTGTATCCAATACCATTTCTGTGTATCCAGAAGCCTTAGCGTGGTCCATGATACTTTCAATAAGACGATCACCTAAAGCATATCCACGTCCCTCAGGACGTACATAGAGGCGTTTCATTTCACAGCGCGTATTACTATGCTGATAATAGGCCACCATACCTAGCACTATCTCATTTTCATCAATGGCTACCAATAATTCACCATTAGGCGCCGTATATTTCTCAGCAATATCCGCCAATTCTTTATCTAAATTTTGAAAGGTTAAATCACGGCCAAGCCATTCTGTATATTCTATAATTAACGCTTTTACCTGATCTAAATAAGGTTTTCCATCAACAATCTTAATCATTTAAACTCCAATAATAGTGATTACTTTAACTTTCGCATCTCATGAATAAACGCCTCTGCCTCTTGTAGGTTCTTAGGGAACTCAAAATAAATGCAGCTTTCATGACCACAATAAGGATTTCGGAAATCATAACCGCTCAACAACAAATACTCGATAATCTTCCATTCTTTATCATTAGATTTTTTAGGAGCCTTGAACTTCTCGTTCACAAAGTACATTTTACCTTTACAGGTGGGGCAAGTTTTATTCCTGTTAAATAACTCGTAATTTGTGCCCTCTGACAAAGAAATCCGGCAGTTTATACATACATTTTTATAACCCATGACTATTTACTCCCATATGGTTTATGTTGAAAGATAGCTTTTACAATCCCTTCACCAACAATATTGCCACCTTCCATGATAAGGGACTCTGCACCTGCTTGTATAGCAGAATAATCTACGGTTTCATATACTGGTAAAGCATTCGCTTGAATCGGTTTATCAAAGATGAGATCTTCACCATCAATAAAGTTGATGCCAAGATACTCCTCAGTACCTTTTATAACAATATGAGGATAGTACATTCCATAATTTAAATTCGGTGGACTCGTTCTCTTTTTACTGAAGAACGTAACTGTACAGCTAATAGTAAAATCTAAATTGCTCATATTAGGCCTCATTCAATTATATCTAACTAACCTTAGTCTGTAACTCACCTAATTACAGACTACAGTAAGTATAGAAAATTCACTTCGCCTATAATCGCTTTAATATTTGTTTGTAAAATTTGATTTTCATATATTATTTTTTTATGAGAATTACATTACAAATACTATTATTACTTTCTAGTATTTGACACTTTTATCTATCTTATTTTCAAATTCTAAAAAGAATAAAACTCAATACATATCTATTCTCTATCATAATATGCTTTACATTGATCACATATTTTAATATCGGTATCTTCATAATCAATAAAGTATTGACCACATCTTTCACATACAGAAATTTTATAATGTGCTCCACAATTTAGGCATATACCTACTTCTGCTACACCTTCATCAATACATATATATTCCTCTTCACATTCGTCACAATAAACTCCATCAGCAATAGGTAAAGTTCCTCCATCTTTCACTCGCTCATAACTTATTGAATCCACATATTCTTTAAGACTCTCCAGTTCTACATTTATAAAATCTACTACTTTATCTAAATAATTATCTAAATCAGCTTTAAGAATCCCATCATTAGCAATAGGCATATAATAGCCTTGTTCATCATTATACTCTACAGCACCATTAATATAAGTAATATCAACACTAAATTCATTATGACTACTAAAATTTGGAGTACCTGTTATTGTTAAGATACTCTCAGAGCCTTCCTCATCATTAATTTTCATAGAGTAAAAAAAGTCTAATTGTTGATTAGTAACTTTTGATCTTGCTGAAAATAATTTACCTTCCAAATTATTGTAATCAAAATCCAATGTATTAATACTGATATCTTCTCTAAATCTTAATGCATCTGTTATATCAATAGATGTTTCTAAAAGAACATCCTTAAACAAAGCAATTATTCTACTATTGTCTCTAATCTCTATACCTGAATCATTTTGTTTTGTCTCTATTAGTAAATCTTTATATTTCAGTAATGCTCCTTGTATTGGTTCAAATGATTTTTCATTCCTATAAAGTTCTATCAATGCATTATCAAAATATTTATCAATTTTTTCTATAGATCTACGAATAACATTATATGCAGCTCTATCTAATATTTTATTATGCGCAATGTGGTTTCTATTTAACCCAAACTGCCTAAAACTTTCTGAAAACTCACTATCAAAATAAAGCTTAAAATAGTTTTCCCAAAAGTCATCTTTTACAATCAACTGTTTTTTTATTTTCTCAACAATTAAGTATTCTTTACCCTCGGTTCTCCCCACTAACAAAGCTTCAATATCTGTATCGTAAACTGGACTCCACGACATTATTTTCATTGTTAGCATTTTATACAAATCACCAACATCAATTGAAAACAAATGATCATCGACATTATTAAACCCGGTCACGGCTTTCTTGTACATGCTATATCTAGCATTATACTTATCTTTAATAGTCTGATCGGATAAATAATCCCACCAATTTGTTCCAAAGGTCTTAACCATAAACTCGTTAATAAATCTACGAATTTTATTTTCTACAATATAAAGATAACTATATAATTCTTTTGACAACAGGTAAGCATCTTCATCATATAACCATATTATTTTTTCCCAATCTTTAATAATTATCCTCTTTATGCATAACTTCAAATCCTCTAAATAAGTTCTATTAATATCAATTTCATAACTATCGGATCTAATATCAATCAATATCTGTTTTACATTATTGAATATATTAATTTCAAAAGCTACATCAACAATAAAGTCCTCCTTACATATATGACCACAAATAGCGTAAAGGCAACATGTGTGAATATTAACATCTAAAGTATAGGAATCTATATATCCTTGTTCGTAAAGCCCTGTCAATATTGATTGTATATATTTATAATAATCTGATTTACCACCTTTATCTCCAACGGCTACAAATTTCACCAGCTCCATATTTCCCCCTTTTTATTAATAGTATTCATTAAGCATAGTCAGCATACCCAGCAGTTTCAAGATTTTCCTCTAATTCTATTTTTTAGCTCTCAGGCCTCATGTTATAATTTTTGATATAAATTCTACAATCAACCTCCTTGAGATGAACCTTAAATAATTTTTATTTCCTTAAAGCCATTATTAGATTGACATTAGTGTTTAAATCGTACTACTTTAATACTAGTACTTAGATTTTACTAAAATATAACAACTATTAAGATATAACACCAAAATTATTGCTAATAGAGCTGATCCTAAAAGAATTTAATAGCATATCCTAGCGTATGAGGTAAATAACAATGGAATCTATGATTAGATTAGGAATTGATAGAATGGAAATTGATTGGAGAAAAAATAATATTGATGATAGTCATTCATTTTTATTTCAACAAGATGATTTTAAAACAGTTCCATATTACTACCCTTACAATGAAGTAAAATATAAAAAAGGTTTTCTAAAAAATATGAATTCAATAAAAAGAAGGTTGAATTTATTAGGCTATACCTTAAAGAAAATTGAAAATATGTTTGATGAAGAAATAGAATATTTTAATCAATTATATAATATTTCTCTCTCCATTAATTTTACTGATTATTGCGATGTACTAAAAAGTATCAATATAAAAGAAATTGATATGACAGTTGCTGAATACGAAAGAGATTATGATCTAGGTGAATATGTAAGAAAATGCGTTATAAATGAAATTCCAGAATTAAAAAATTTATTTAATAACGATATCTACATGATTGGCGAGTTTTTAGAAAATCTTTCACCATATATTACATTAAGAATTTTATCTGAAAATAAGAATAATCTAGATTTAGATTTAATTTGGAGAACTGAAGATATTGTGGAAACTGGATGTCTTTTAGAAAAAGATATAACACCTAGATTAACACCTAAAGAAAAAATTCTAATTGTAACAGAGGGAAGTACCGATACAAATATTATTCAAAAATGTATCGATTTACTATACAATGATATTTCTGATTTTTTCGATTATATAGATATGGAAAAGAATTATCCTTTTACCGGCACCGGTAATTTAAAAAATTTTATTAAAGGATTATCTAAAATAAATATTCAAAATAATATATTAGTTATTTTAGATAACGATACAGCTGGTTACTCTGTATACAACGATATTAAACAGATAACCTTACCACAAAATTTAAAAGTCATCACTCTTCCTAACCATATAGAGTTTAACAACTTCAAGTGCAAAGGCCCTCAAGGAGAATCCTTCGAAAACATCAATGGAAAAGCAGTTTCTATAGAGTGCTTCTTAGATTATACCTCAGTTAAAGAAGATATTTATGTTAGATGGACAGGATTTGATAAAACACTAATACAATATCAAGGAAACATTGAACCAAAAGATTTATTAATCAAATCATTCCATAAAAACTTCTATAAAAAATATGATTTTGCTAAAATAAAATATCTTATTGATTATATTTTAAAAATGTGGATGACTCTATAATATTAGATTTATAAATAAAACTCAAAACAGACCGTAGCAGCCAAGCTACGGTCTGTTTATATTCATCAATAACGCTATTTGAGCTATTATTAGATTTTTTTTAACAGTTCAACAGAACTTACTTAACCACACAGCCTTATAAGCTACGTCTTGCAAATAAAATACCTGTTAAAAATACTTATTATTCCCACTCAATTGTAGCAGGTGGTTTAGATGTAATATCATACACGATACGGTTAATGTGTTGTACTTCGTTTACGATGCGACGGGAGATTGTGTCCAATACGTCGTAAGGGATGCGCGCCCAGTCAGCAGTCATGAAGTCTGTTGTTGTTACGCCACGCAATGCCAATGTGTAGTCGTATGTACGGAAGTCACCCATAACGCCTACGGTACGTGTAGATGTTAATACTGCAAAGTATTGATTGATGCTGCGATCAAGGCCAGCTTTTGCAATTTCATCACGGAAGATATAGTCCGCATCACGCAAGATGTCGAGTTTATCTTTAGTGATTTCACCCATTACGCGAATAGCAAGACCAGGGCCTGGGAATGGTTGACGCCATACGAGGTAATCAGCCAAACCTAATTCAGAACCAAGTTCACGCACTTCATCCTTAAAAAGGTTGCGCAATGGTTCGATAAGGCCTTTGAAGTCTACAACTGCAGGCAAGCCGCCTACGTTGTGGTGAGATTTAATAACTTCCGCTTCGCCAGTACCGGACTCGATAACGTCAGGGTAGATTGTACCTTGCGCTAAGAAATCAACGGAGCCGATTTTACGGCCTTCGTCTTCGAATACGCGGATGAATTCTTCACCGATAGCTTTGCGTTTAGCTTCTGGATCTTCAAGGCCAGCCAATTTATCTAAGAAACGTTTTTCAGCATCGACACGGATGAAATGCATCCCGGAATCTTTGAAAGCTGCTTCAACTTCGTCACCTTCGTTTTTACGCATTAAACCATGGTCAACGAAGATACAAGTCAATTGATCACCTACAGCTTTAGAAATAAGAGCTGCTGCAACAGAGCTATCTACACCGCCGGACAATGCCAACAATACTTTACCGTCGCCTACAGTGTTACGGATGTCTTCAATCGCAGTTTTTGCATAGTTTGCCATTGTCCATGTGCCTGTGAAGCCACATACTTCGTACAAGAAGTTGTGAAGCATTTCTTTACCATGTTCAGTGTGCAATACTTCTGCATGGTATTGCATAGCATATAGTTTACGTTCTTTATTTTGCATGGATGCAACAGGGCAATCCTTAGTATGTGCTACGATTTCAAAGCCTTCAGGAACTTTTGCTACATAGTCAACATGGGACATCCAAACAACTTGGTCTTCTTCCAAGCCTTTGAACAATGGAGATGTAGTGTCCACTTTAGTAGGTGTTTTACCAAATTCACGGTTATCCGCTGATTTAACTTCGCCACCCAATGTATGCGCCATAAATTGCATACCATAGCACATGCCAAGAATAGGAATACCAAGTTCAAAAATCTCTTTGTCAATTTTTGGAGAGTTTTCTTCATACACGCTGTTAGGACCGCCTGTGAAGATGATACCTTGCGGTTTTAATTCCTTAATTTTATCCAGCGCTTTGTTGTATGGATATACTTCGCAGTATACGTGATTTTCACGAACACGGCGCGCGATCAATTGGTTATATTGACCACCAAAGTCAACAACAATTACAAATTCCTTGTTTTCCATGCCTTCCTCCATATGCATCTATTTGTGAAAGTATATTCACTATTTTTTGCCCATACGTTTCTGTACTGGGGCGCGTTTTTCCAAGCCAAACGCTAATTTTCATTACATTTTATTATACCATAGGAAGTATAACGACTCCATATATTCCGTATTTAGATTATAAATAAATCTTTAATGTTCGGATTTCTAACTATCACTCTTTAGGAACCTTCCCTATGTAAGTCAATTTGCTAACCATGCTAAAATATATAGCTATCACTTTTTAGGGGTCTCTCGCTTATACATTTTTACAGCCCCCACAGGACAGATGGAATAGCAGTCACCACAACTGATACAACCTTTCCCAATGATAAATCGAGTCTTACCTTCGGTGATGCATTGAACAGGACAATCCTCAGCGCAAGCACCGCATTTAACGCAAGTATCGTCAATATTAAACTTTAGATTTCCCATTATACATCACCTCCTATGCATTCTTTATCTGTGCCAAGCTTAATATTATCTACTTTTAAATAGTAGAATTCATATTTTAAATATATAAGATCACAAACATCACGCTAGCTCAAGAATATATTCAAAATATTTCAATACAAGAACAGCTATTATAATTGTTTTTTCTTATTTAATTCACCATTATACGCAATAGCAGAATAGATTGCCTTTGCCACGCCTTGGTGGTTATTGTCTGTCGTTTCGTATCGTGCCACTTCTTTAATGTTCGGCTTGCTATTGCCCATGGCCACGCCAGCGCCCGCAAAGCGTAACATAGATAGGTCATTTTCGCTATCCCCTAGTGTCATTACCTCGTCAGGGCTTAAGCCCCAATGTTTTGCCAAGGCTTCTACGGCTGTACCCTTTGTAGTGTGGGGCAAGACAAATTCTAAATTACCTTCACTAGAGAGCAGCACATCATAAAAGCGTTCTCGACCTGTACCGTCGTGAGATAGCCCTTGGTATTCATCGCGTAAGTCTTGCAAGATACGTTGACGCATCGGTTCATCACCGTAGAAGATTTGAATTTTCTCAGGCCCTTCGTCTAAGGATTCCATATGGGCTAGTAGATCACATACCATTGTCCGCGTAGCCAAGATAAATGGGCGAATATTAGGTCTAAAGAAGAAATTAGATTGCTCTATTTCACATTCAGACATCTTTACCTTTGCGGCTTCATTACCTTCTGCCAATGCATAGTGATCGTACGTTGCTCCAGGCAGACGAGTGTCCCCTATACCAGAAATCTGATTTTTAGTATTAGGCAGATGATTATCTAGTATGCCATATACAGTCTTTTTATCTTCCTCATTGCGTTCGCTAGCACATACACCTAAGCGCTCGCTAGCGCATACTCCTAAGCGTTCAGGTGTAATACATCTAGATGGAGGATACATGCCAAAGATTTGGTCTTTCACATAGGCCTCTACATAGACACCATAGGTTAATAGTTTGCGCAATAAATGTAATGCTTGTTCTTTATCAAAACTTACGTGGAATAGACTGCGGTTTTCATCCTTATCCATCACGTAAGCGCCATTGGTGCACATGAAATAGCGCAAGCACGGCAGTTTTTCAATGACATCATTCATCTCATTCCAAGCGCGGCCAGAAGCAATGGCTACGAGAATGCCACTTTCACGAGCGGCACGAATCGCATCAATGGCATCCTCAGGAATCGCCTTTGCATCATTTACCAAGGTACCATCTACATCTGATGCGATGAATCGAATGGGCTTCTCCCCAGTGAGGCCTATATAATTTTTTATTTCTAATGTTTCAGTCGTGGCCATACATCCTCCTTCTATTCCTTCTATTACTTTTATTTAGTATTATTAAATTCGGCTACAATCTCTTCTAAGATTTTTGGTTTTTCTACCAATCGCAATACTGTGCCACCAATGATGTTTGCACCGTCGATGATGGTCTGTTCAATGGTAGGCTCTAACATGGCAGCAGCAAATTCTTTAGAATGGCACACCTTTGGCTCGCCGACCAAACGTAACTTAGGGTGGAATGCTGCACATTGATAGCTTACATTGCCAATATCTGAACTACCTCCAAGGGCTGCTGGGCCGGGCTCAAAATCAAGGCCCATGTCGGTCATTACCTCTTCGATAAGCGCTGTGCCACGATTGTTTTGGTTCATATCATCATAGGGATTTCCATAAAACTCAACATCCACAGTTGTACCTGTACAAAGGGCCGCCCCTTCAAAGATTTTTTTGATTTGCTCGGATAAACCATTCAAGTACTCCCGTTCTGTGTGACGCACGGTGACCTCTAATTCACCGAAGGCAGGTATCACATTGGATGCAGTACCTCCCGCAATGATCCATGTGCCAATACGCGTTTCAGGGCGCACTTGTTGGCGCATCATATCCATAGCATGGATAGCGAGTTGCACACCATTCACCGCATTGATGCCATTCCAAGGCTCGCCAGCTGCATGAGCTGGCTTACCATGGTACTTAGCACGGAAGCAGTCGAGTGCCAAGAATTGTGAGTTAGGACGCGTTTCCTCGCCGTCAAGGTGGACCATGATGGCAAAATCGTATTCTTTGAACACCCCTGCATTGCACATATCCACCTTGCACCCCATCGCTTCTTCGTCTGGTGTACCGATAATATCGATGTCCATGTTGAAAGCTACGCCCTCTTGTTGCATTTTACGTAGTGTTAGTGCAGCTAACACACTCATAGAGCCGCTAGCGGAGTGACCGCACGCATGGCCCACCTCTGGTAATGCATCATATTCACAGAGGATCGCCAAACGACCTTTTGGATTGTCTACTTTCACGGCAGACGCCTTGAAGGCTGTTGGCAAATTACAGAATTCATAGGTTACATCCATGCCATATTTCTCAAGAACAGCGCCTATGGTTTTAACGGACTCAAACTCCTGACTGGAAATCTCAGGATTCTTGGCTAATGTGTAATTAATGGCAAACGCATCAGGTGCGAAGCTTTTACAAAGATCAGCAAAAGTAGTTGTAAGGGACATATTGCCTCCATGTATATAACCACATTATTGTAAAGGATTATGATACTCTACAATAAAGAATAAAAAACTCGTTTACTCTTAATTATACAATGTTATTGCCTATTGGTGTAAAATTCCGTACAATATAAACAGAAATGTATAAACCATGTATATGGATGTTTGAGGAGGATACTATGTTTAAGTTCAAAAAATTGACAGCCATCGCCCTCGTAGCGGTAGCAGCAATGGGTTTATTGGCTGGTTGTGGCAACGACAAACCTAAAATGACACAACAAGAAGGTGTATTGCGTGTAGGTTCTGAAACTACATTCCCACCATTCGAATTCACTGAAGGCGACAAATACGTTGGTTTCGACGTTGATTTGTCCGAAGCAATTGCTAAAAAACTCGGTTTAAAAATGGAATTCAAATCCATGGGCTTCGATGCTTTGATTCCAGCAGTTCAATCTGGCGATATCGACATGATCGCAGCAGGCATCAATGCTACACCTGAACGTGAAAAAGCATTGGACTTCTCCGATGTGTACTTTGATCAAGGCGGTTTCATCACAGTTGTTCGTAAAGACAACACAACAATCCACAACATGGATGAATTAGCAGGTAAAACTGTAGGCGCTCAAATCGGTACAATCCCGGTTGAAATGGCTCAAAAAATTCCTGGTACAACAGTAAAACAAATCGATTCTAATGCTAATATCTTCATGGAATTGAAAGCTGGTACAATCGACGGTGCTATCATCGATAACGCTGTAGCTATGTACTACCTCAAACAAGGTGCTGATCAAGACCTTAAACTTGTAGGCGAACCTACTAAAGCTGAAGGTACAGTTCTTGGCGTGAAAAAAGGCAACAAAGCTTTACAAGAAGCTGTTAACAAAGCTCTTAAAGAACTTAAAGAAGACGGCACTTACCAAAAAATCTACGACAAATGGTTCGGCGATTACAACAAAAAATAATATGTATTCCTAAGAACTAGGATACATAATAACCCCTCTGAAAGATTGCAGACATCACATAAAATTTGTGACAGCAGATTTTCTTCAGAGGGGATTTTTTTATCATTTGAATCCAATACATGCTGAAGGCTCTGTATTATGCATAGATATAAATTAGAAATAGCTTAGTATATTGTGAGAACAGGTAACCGATAGCAGTATGATATCAATAGAGAACATACAGATATACTAGTATTTTCTCTTTTACGGTACCTCGCGTTCGTTATATAATAAATATGTATTTACTGTATACATGTATAAAAGGAGGCCTAATGGCACAGTACTTTACGGAACGCCTGCAAAAGGTCTTCCACATGATTTTTACATCCTATAATCAAAACATGGCTCAAAAAGGCTTACGTCAATTGGAGCTCATCATCAATAATCAGCAAAATCCCAGTCAACTAAAAGATAGAGCCTTACGAAACGACAAGACAAGCCGTCTTGAAAGTGATATAGACAATAAAGAGGACGCTCTGAAGATAGCCAATGATCCAGAGGCTCGAGAGCTAGGTGATGCGTATGCCCTCTTGGCGCGCGTCTATGCAGGGCCTCGCTTTACCTGGGAAGAATCTAACTTCCCAGAGGATAATATGCGCACCTATCAATGCTTGCATGATAGCATTCGCCGCTGTAGCCCTATCGGCACATTACAAGCTTTGCGCATCAAAGGCTCCATCACCCCTACCGTGGAGAAGGATATGCAAATTTCCTTCGACGAAGCATTTCGCATTGTCTATGATTACGCAAACCAAGGCGATGCATATTGCCAATATGTTATAGGCAATGTCTTTTTCTGGCGTGATGACAATCGCATCAGCTCCGCTGAAACTATGCTAACACCTCCGCCTATGAGTTGGACTAAACGCATTCAAAGAAGCCTCACAGCAAACTCTGTGCAGGATCGCATTGCCGCTTTGCAAGGCACTGTGCCAGATGAAACATTGCAAGAAAATGCATCTAACCTTGCGAAAGAGTGGTTTAACAAGGCCCTCGACAACGGTCTTGCTATGTTCCAAGGGAACTTGCGCAATATCTATATCGACGAAGCCGACTTTACCAATGCGCGCCGTGTTGCTAGGACTGCGGCCGAACTTGGTAACCCCGCCATGATGCTATATACAGGCCTCGACTGCCATGAAAATGGTAAATTTGAGGATGCTTTCACGTGGTTCACTAAAGGTGCCGCCTTAGGTCAATCTGAAAGTATCGCAGAATTAGCGGATTATTACTATCATTTCTATGATGCTAAAGCGTTACGTTCTACGATTCCCTACGATCCGGTAAAAGCTATCGGTCTCTATCGCCGTGCGGCAACAAAAGAGTTTAGTGATGCAGGATATACCGCCTTACAGGCAGCCTTTGGGTATATCTTTCACATAGGCCACCTGCCTCTCGACTGGGGACTCATTGCAGATTTAACACATATGGCGGCCACAAAAGATCGTTTCATATTCGCCTTGCCCTATATCGGATACATGCGAATCCACGGTTTAGGGGTAACGAAAAATATACGCTTTGGTGTGCAATCATTACTGCGTGTCTTAGACGAAGAACAACGAGCCTTTGAAGAGGAGAATCGCGTTCTTTTCTACGACATTACGCGCGCTTTAACACGTGTTGCCTTAGGTTATGCCTACGAAAAAGGCTATGTAACTGGCAAGCCAGATTTAGATCAAGCCGTATCCTATTACGAGCAATCCCATCAATATATCTTGTCTCACAAAGCCAATTTGGATCCGGAGCTAAAAGATATTCCTATCGACGACGAAGCAGAAGAACGCTTAGCAGCCTTCGAGGAGGTCGATGGTCATTGGCAATACAAAGAAGGCGTTGCCGAATCCACTACTACGGTACGTCCTGCGCCTACCACCTGGCCTCAAAATGCGGCCCGCTTATCTGTAACTATGGACGACTTCCTATGGGATACGACCTTGTACGACTGGCAAACCATTGAAACCGCCATAGAGTCACAGGAAGAAATGAAGCTCAGCTTTTACAATCATTTCCTATCCATTCCAGATGCATTGCGCAATATCTTCAAGCTCGATGTAACGCGGATGCTACGAAATCATTATCAAGTAAGGCTGCACGGCTATGATCCAACAGAAGGACAGGAAATCGTCTATAAGGCCGTATACAACAAAGAAGATACCTTAAGCCTATTGAAAGAGCTTTACGATAATCATCAATTGCCTAGCCTCGAGGATAATTGGACTATCGAAAAAAACGAAGAAAAACCAACCTGGCATTACGTGCTCGATGTGGATCAACAGCCGTTCTTGCTAGAGGAATACGATGATGCAAACGCTATGATTCAGGCTGCCTTGCAAGGATTAAAAGAGAAAAAGTACGAACAAATTAATATTCGTACTCATGACTTTGTGGGCCCATCCTATTTCATTTTTAAAGGTAATCAGTCGGCCCCATTTAGGGTGCAGCTCTATCTGAAAGAGTCGGCCCGTCATACCATTGATGACGATGGAAACCAACAAGACACGCCTGGTAAGACCTACTTATTTGAACAATATGTGGGAAACGAAGTTTCCTTAAACTATTGGATTCAAAAAACGATAAATACCTTGGAAATCCCTGAACTAGATAATTGGAAACAATTAACAGTGCCAAAGGATTTACAAACATAAAAAAGACCATCCCCAGTGAACTATACTCCAAAAATTGGACATAAATTTTGGAAGCAAAGTTCAGAGGATGGTCTTTTTTTATTATAGTGTTTTTACAACATCGGCACAGCGTGCACAAAGTGTAGGATGTGCGCTATCTTGACCTACTGTATCGCGGTGGATCCAGCAGCGTTCACATTTTTCGAGACCAGAGGCAACAACAACTGTGGCAACGCCAGTTTCTTCGTCTTTGACAGCCTCTGCCGGTGCAGCGCCGTTCACAATGTGAGCTTCGGATACAATAACGAGTTTAGCCAAGCCTTCTTCACCAAGGGCGTTCAATGCATCAAATGCAGCACCTTTAGCGTATACTGTAACGGATGCATCTAATGGATGACCGATTGTTTTGTCTTGACGAGCAAGTTCCAATGCTTTTTGTACAGATGTACGCAAGTCTAACAATTGGTTCCATTTGTCAGCCAATTCTTGGTTGAAGTGTTCTGGATGACCTTGTGGCCAATCTTGAAGCATAACGGATTCGCGCATGCCCTCTTCTTTAGGCATGTATTTCCAAACTTCTTCCGCTGTGAAAGAAAGTACTGGAGATACCATGGCTACCAATGTTTTCAAGATTTCGTACATCGCTGTTTGAGCAGAACGACGAGCTACATTATCTTTGCTTTCAGCATACATAGTATCTTTCATTACATCAAGGTAGATGGAACTCAAGTCTACTGTACAGAAGTTATGAATTGCATGGTACAACATGTGGAATTCATAGTTTTCGTACGCATCAGTAACTTTTTGACGTACTTCTTCTAAGCGCAACAATGCCCATTTATCGAATTCGGACATATCTGCGTAAGCCACTTTATCGGTGTTTGGATTGAAGTCATCCAAATTGCCAAGCAAGAAGCGGAATGTATTACGGATCTTACGGTATACTTCGGATAATTGTTTTACGATGTCTTTGGACAAACGTACGTCTGCTTGGTAATCTGCGGAAGATACCCACAAACGCATAACGTCAGCGCCGTATACGTCGATAATGTCGCTAGGAGCTACTGTATTACCTACAGATTTAGACATTTTGCGACCTTCGCCGTCCACTACGAAGCCATGAGTCAATACGGAGTTGTACGGTGCTTTACCTGTTGTGGCTACTGCAGTCAACAAGGAAGAGTTAAACCAACCGCGATGTTGGTCAGAACCTTCAAGGTACATAGCACATGGTACATCAAGATCATTTACTTCGAGCACCCCAGCCCAAGAGGAACCAGAGTCGAACCATACGTCCATGATGTCTGTTTCTTTTTTGAACTCATCATGACCGCAATGAGGACATTTGAAACCTTCTGGTAATAATTCCTTAGCGCTGTGAGCCCACCAAGCATCGGAGCCTTCTACGGCTACTTTTTCTTGTAATGCTTTGATAGTATCATCGTTGATGATGTGCTCGCCACAGCTTTCACAATAGTAAATAGGAATTGGCACGCCCCAAATACGTTGACGGGAAATTACCCAGTCACCGCGATCGCGCACCATGTTGAAGATACGGTCATGGCCCCATTTAGGAATCCATTGCACTTGATTGTCGATCGCATCAAGCGCTTGTTGACGGTAACCATCTACAGAGGAGAACCATTGTTCTGTAGCGCGGTAGATGACAGGATTTTTACAACGCCAGCAGTGAGCGTATTGGTGACGCAAGCTAGATTTGTGAAGTAATGCATTGTTATGTGCTAAGATTTTGATTACAGGCACTTCTGCATCGTGAATTTCTACGCCAGCTAATGGGAATTCAGTATCGCCATAACGGTTGTCGTCTACTTGTTTAGTGTAGTTACCAGTTTCATTTACAAGGGATACGATAGGAAGTTCAGTTTTACCTTCCTTGTTATAACGCATAACGATGTTAAAGTCGTCTTCACCATGTGCAGGAGCTGTATGTACGCAACCAGTACCGGCTTCAAGTGTTACATGGTCACCGCATAATACAGTGGAAGTGCGTTCTACGAATGGATGTTTGAATTCAGCCAATTCCAAATCTGCGCCGGAGAAGCGGTTTACGATTTCATAGTCTTCGATTCCGATATCTTTCATAGCTGCGTCAACAAGTTCAGTAGCCATCAAGTAGTATTCGTCGCCTACTTTTACCCAGCCATATTCAAGCTCAGGGTTAACGGAAATAGCTACGTTGGCAGGCATTGTCCAAGGAGTAGTTGTCCAAATAACAGAGTATGCTTGTTTTGGATCTACGCCAGCTGGCAATGTAACTTTTTTCTCGGATACATAAGGGAATTTTACGTAAATGGAGAAGGATTTTTTCTCAGCATATTCGATTTCTGCTTCTGCCAATGCAGTTTCGCAGTGCGTACACCAGTATACAGTTTTAAGACCTTTATAGATGTGACCGCGTTTTGCCATTTCGCCGAAGATGCCAAGTTGTTTAACTTCGAACTCAGGACGCAATGTCAAATACGGACGGTCCCATTCGCCTAATACACCAAAACGAATGAAGTCTTGTTTTTGTGTTTCTACGCACTCCAATGCATATTCCTTACATTTATTGCGCAAGTCCAATGGAGCCATTTCATGACGGTTAAGACCAGTGTTTTTAATAACCGCATGTTCAATTGGCAAACCATGCGTATCCCAACCAGGAATGTAGCGAGTATAGTGACCAGTCATTGTTTTGTATTTCATGATGATGTCCTTTAACGTTTTGTTGAGGGCATGACCGATGTGCAATTTACCGTTTGCATATGGAGGGCCATCATGCAAAATGAAAGGTTTTGCGTCTTTACGCAATTCCAAACGTTTTTGATAAATTTTGTTGTCTTCCCAGAACTTTAAGATTTCTGGTTCGCGCTTAGGCAAATTGCCGCGCATAGGGAATTCTGTTTCAGGCAAATGTAACGTCTTACCGTAATCCATGCTGTGCTCCTTTTACATAAAAAAATCGCCCGTCCCCGAAGGGACGGACGTCATATCCGTGGTACCACCCTACTGACTCTCGTTACTTGTG
Source organism: Veillonella sp. S13054-11 (assembly GCF_002959795.1). Lineage (NCBI taxonomy): Bacteria > Bacillati > Bacillota > Negativicutes > Veillonellales > Veillonellaceae > Veillonella > Veillonella sp. S13054-11. The sequence continues at coordinate 148,747 of NZ_PPCY01000004.1, read as the reverse complement.
AAAGCTAGCGCCACCGCATTTCTGCGATTGTCACACCATGCTAGCACATGATTGTAACACATAAGACGCAACTCATCTCTCATATTGTGAAAGCCACTTAAACATATAACGGTGTTCACCGGCGGCATTGCCGCTTGCTCCAAAGTGATCCGCAAATCTCTAGATTTCCAAACCTTTCAGCCCATGAGTTTGGTCTCTACTAAATCCGTCTGAGACATGCCGTCTTTTTCAACGCAATATTCATATAATAGATAATTATAGGACTCAAACGGGGAAATTGTCAACTAGGAAACCATGACTCATCAAGAAGATAACAATTAAATTTTATCGATAGCAATCAAACATCTCAAAACAGAATACGTCATCTAATTAAATTCTATCAAATCCATCATATGGTAAACTATACGTCTTATAATCATATCCAGTAATCCGCCACATCTTATTATCCATTTGAGTCATTTCTATCGGAAATACTTTAGTTTCATTAGTCTTAGTATCCAATGCACGAATTTCTATATTAACAACTCCATCATTCTTATTTTTTTCTTCTATAGAAATTAATTCATATCGCCCTATCTCTTTTAACGTCTGTAAATTATCTTTAAATGGATCTTTGGGGTCAGCTCTATGAGGTATATGTGTTCTTAAATCTTGGTTAAGTAATACCTCTTTTACATCTAAATAATAACTATCTATTGCTGTAAACAACAACGCTTCTCCAAGATTTAAAATCTTAGTTTCTCCTTTTGAATTAGTTTGAGATATATTCCGTCCATCAGATTCTTTTAACAATTTTTCAATATACGGATCATATACCTTATGCAAAATTCCTTCACCATCAACCATCATAAAAAATGTATCCGTATCCCCATCTTGAATTGCTTTATAAAGTACTTGAAGCGAATATTCTGGAGATTGCTTATACACAAATTGATAGTACAATCCATATCCAGCACTCACAAGTACGCCAATTACCACCATAATACTTAGTATACTTTTTGCAATCCCAAGTTGTTTAAACTTCATTAACATTTCATTAACCCTTTCCGCACTATATATTGCCTATAATTATATAATTAATGTACAATATATCACGACTAGCATTTTATAGATAGTTAAAATTTGTAGTGTGAAAGAGAGGAATACTATGAGACAATTATCACTTATGATTCTAAGTTTATGTATGTTACTACTATCTGGATGTGCCACAATAGATTCAGATGTAAAAATTGACAGTGATGGTAGCGGTACTTGGAACGCTCAAGTAAAATCACAAGCTGGCCCGTTGCCGAAAGACTCTATTACGGAGATTATAAACGAATACAATATTCAAGACTATACAATCAAGGCTCTTGACGATCAAGGAAAAGAGATTACTGTAGATGATGGTGACAAAACACCTTATAATGTTTGGACCGTTAAATCAAAGTTCAACAACGTAGAAGAACTCAATAAAGTTAGAGATGCCATGACATTGAGAAATAAAGATCAAGGGCCTTTACTCGCCTTAGAAAAAACAACTTCTGGTAGTTATATTGTAGATTTAGGAACTTCTCAAGGCAAAACGACAGTTACCGTATCTGGTGTAATTGATCCAGTAAGTGTTCAAACTGGAACATTAACAGATAAAAACACTGTTACCTTCACTCAAAATAGTCATATTCGTTTTATCTTTAAACCAAGCCACAGTTGGTTATTCTATATTGGCATCGGCGTAGCTATCATTGCTGTCATTGGTGGTGGATACATCTTCTACTTACGTCGTAAATATTATGGCGATGCAGCATAAGGAGACTATATGAAACGTAACTTTATAATTACACTATTACTCACTTTTACAATGCTCTTCGTAACTGCATGTGGTAGTGATAATAATGACAAAAACAATAATGCTAACAGCAAATTTGAAGGTACTTGGATTGCTTATAATAAAACTGATGATAAAGATGATATTCAAGAATTAATCATTGAAAATATCGATGGACAACTATTGGTATCTTTATATGATTACTCCTATTATCCTTTAATGGATTACTTTTCTAGTGGACTCGATGAAGCCGACAGCACTAAAGGCGGTGGGGATACAGCTCCAGCTAATGCAGATTACATCTTAACAAAATCTAATGATTCTTTACACAACATGCTTATTTCTGCCAATGAAAATAAATTAGACGTAGGTCCGAAACCTATTATTTATAATGAAAAAGATGGTACCTTAGTTTTCGACAAAGTAATCTTCAAAAAACAATCTGATGATAATTCTGTTAAAGCATATTTACCAGACTTAAAAGAAGATATGAAAAAACTTGTTGTGGAAGAACGTAAAAAAGATACATTTGGTAGTTTCAAACCAAAGCCAACAATTCAATTTGATTTTTCCTTTAATGATTCTATTTTAGATACCGCCAAATAAGGAGATATAGCATATGAAATACATTCTTAAACTCGGCTTAATTATGGTTATGCTGTTATCTACTATTATTATTGTAGGCTGCGGCAAAAGTGAAAACGAAAACAAGTATTTAGGAACTTGGGTTGGCTATGATGGCAACAATGTTATGTACCGTATAACATTCCAAGAAAATGGCAAAGAATATATGGTAACAGAAGATAAACTAGCTTATAAATCAGAGAAGAACTATCCTAAACCCCATGGAAGCCTTTTCCCATCATTTGATGATAGTGTAAAGCAAGCCAATAATACGTATAACATCAACTTTATTCTTCAAAAAGACTCTCGAACAACAACAGCTAAAGAGATTACACCCAAAAATGAAAAAGATGATAAAGAAAAAAATAAGTATAAAAATCAACTCAGCTACGATGAAGGTCGTACAATCATTAGATATATCGAAAAAGACAATACTTTATTAATTAATGGTATTCGATATAAAAAAGAAACATCTCCAGATGTAACTAATGATATTTTAAAGCAAATGCAAAATGCTAGACGGATTGAATTAGAAACAAAATTCCATAAATATGGTAATCGTGCTATCGGTTCTAACCACAATCTTGTCATTATTGATAAAATCACATTTGATGATAGTTTGTTAACTAATAATAAATAAATCCTACTATTATAAAATGCACCCCAAAATTGTATCCAATTTTGGGGTGCATTTTATAATAAGATTATTTTTTATATAGTATTTTTTTACATCGCACTAGTCATAAGTAGTTTATCCACCAAGAACCAGAGCACAAAGATAGCGCAGAATAGTCCTGCAGTTAGTCCCATAGATGGCGTAGTATCAATAAGACCTAATTCACGGGCCATTTGTTTTGTTACAACCACTTGACCTGTAGGGGGACCAAAGCGATTTGGTTGGCTTTCACCAGGCAGAGCCATAAGGATCAACAGGATAATAGTCCCTATTACAGGGATGAATCCAATAAATACAAGGCCCCCTGAGCGGCCTTGATCGTGTAGACGTCGTACTGAAACGGCCACGCCAGGGATAACCATAATCACGGACAAGAGGACAAGGATGACCAAACCAAAACCTACGCCTACTACGCTAGATAGTGGGCTAATATAGCTCAAAAAAGCACAAGTAAATAGAATGGCCACAAACAACAATTGATAGACTAACAAGAAATGCCAATATTCACTACGACTTGCACGACCATCAAAATCAGCATATTTATAAACCAAACATTGTTTAAAGTTTTCAATCAAGCCTAGATTGTATTTATCTAACGAGATTTGTGGTCTACTAACATGCCCACATTCTGGGCAGTAACAATCTGTTTTCAACACTGCATGTCCACAATAGGGACAAGATTTCATAATAAACTCCTTCTAGCTACAAACAGAAATCAGCAAAGATTACGATGTCCTGCTGTACTTAACACATATAACAACTAAGATATTCTTTATTTATTAATATCTAAGTTTTTAAATTCATCTGAAATTCATTTTACTATAAAGTGTTATATTGTCTATAAAGGAGATGTTAAACTTTTATAAAATAAAATAATGAGATTGTTAATAAATATAGGTATCTATTACATGTATCCATTCCCATTAATACCATACCATAATATCTCTCTAATGATATCGGCAATAATAATAGATTGGATAATAAAGATGGCAATCCCCATCGCCCAATCTTGACGACGGGATGGAGTTTCTTCTAGTCCTGTAGCCTTGCTAATCTCAGGAGTGATAGGTGTATAGCCGGTTCTTTCACCATATGAATTCTCTCTTTCATCGCCACGACGCAATTCGTAAACGAGGAATATAAAGAAGCCTATAACAGGAATAAATGAGATTAACTGCGTCCAACCACTCCGGCCAATATCATGCATACGCCGTGTTGTGATAGCTATATTGGGAACTATAAAGAAAAGGGATACCCCTACAGTAACATTATCGATAAGCGCTTCATAATTAGGAAAGCCCAAGTTACTACATAGTAAAGCCAAAATCCCAAGTAATCCTTGTATCAACGTAACGCCTGCCACGAATCGCCAATATTCACTACGACTAGCACGACCATTAAAATTAGCATAGTTTCTAATGCCTAATTTGAAGGCATCGGTATAATTCAAATCATATATATTTATGGTTGACATAACCTAATCCTCCTCCGCGGCTTCAATAGCAACAATGCCCCAGCCTTTGCCTTCATTATGCAAACGAACTAATACGGGCTCTAGATTATCTTCAAAGGTAATGGTAAAGCCCATATAGTTTACAACAATATCATCATCTTGGTCTTGGGAAACATAGTCAAGCTGTATCGCTTTCACCTTAGGAACCTCTTCCTTAGTCATGGCTTGTTCCCATAGTTCAAAGGTACCATATCGCTCCATAGCACGAGCACTCAAATAACGATATGCACCATGATAATCCTTTTTGTTGAGGGCTTCATAATAATTACTTACCACAGTACGCCCCTCTGTTGTAGCCGTTTCACTTTGTAAAAGACGATTTGCTTGTTTCGTTAACGAACTAGGTTCCAAATTGCCATAAGCAGTCTCTTCTACCATAAAATTATGATTAATCATTGTACTACCTGCACTAGTGGCTAGGCATCCTAATACTAATATGGACACAATAAAGAGGCCCGAAACGGAACGTTTTTCCTCTAATTCATTAGATACAGGCGATGTGCGCTTACAGAATAGATACAATAATGCAAGCCAGCCTAAAATAGGAACCAATAGTAAAATCATCAACGTTGGATCATTATTAGAATCTCGTAACCGTCTTGCCATTAACATAATCTTCGGCAAGCATAACAGGATGGACAATACAAATAATACGCCGCCACCGATAGAGACAGCATAAAGAAATCCATACGGTATGTAGGTTGCAAGACCTGTAATACATATAATTAAGCCATATACAAAGGATATAGCACTTATGGTGAGCCAAAAATCGGCTGTATTGGTACGTCCCTTACTGTTCGCATAGTTTTCCACTAGCTCACGATAGAGGATTTCGTATACTCTCTGTTTCATAAAGCTCCTACTATAATCTTAGATAATATTAAATAATAAACATATATAGATATTCCTATTATACTATGATTTATCAACTTAGTTGATTCATTTTTTGTTCATGAAATATGCCTATACTACAGATATATTTCTTACAACTAAAATTTGTACAATCAATTATACAGGAGATAATTATGAAAGCTAAATTAATGAAAGCAGTAGCCTTGGCCAGCTTAGGTGCCTTCTTAACAGTTGGTATTGGTACTAATGTAGTCCAAGCCAAAGATTACCACTTCAAAATCGGTGAAAATCATCGCATGATAAAAAATGATGATGGCACAGTAGATAGTAGCGATCATCCATGGTACAAAGTAAATGATAAAAAGAAAAAGCACAGAAAGCATAGAATATCTGAACGTGAAAAGCATGATAAAAATGCAACAGCAAAACGCAGTGAACAACATCAACGTTCTGAATCCTCTAATGACTAAGCCTTGCGCATAATACATATTACTAGCCCTAAAAATACAAAACTAAATTAACCAACCAATGAAAAGGACGTTATACATTGTATAACGTCCTTTTGTGTTATCCCCTATATAATTTTTCCCAAGGCTATATGAGTTATTATGTTATGCGCCAGCCTTTAGAACAGCTTGTTTCATGGATTGTACGTAATCAAACAACGCTAGATCCGCATGTTCACCGTGTTCTGCCACGATTTTAACGATAGCAGAGCCTACGATAGCACCGTCGGATACGCGCGCCATAGCTTCCGCTTGTTCTGGCTTGGAAATACCGAAACCAACAGCTACAGGGATATCTGTATATTTGCGAATCGTTTCAACGATGGACTTAATATCCGTCTTAATTTCACTGCGCATGCCTGTAACGCCAAGGGAAGATACACAGTATACAAAGCCTTCTGCGTCTTTGGCAATCATTTCGATACGGTTTTCAGATGTTGGCGCAATTAAGGATACCACTTCAACGCCATGTTTGTGAGCCACACTAGCGAGCTCGCCTTTTTCTTCAAACGGCATATCTGGCACGATAACACCAGAAATGCCAACCTCTTCGCAGAGGGTAAAGAATTTTTCACGACCGAATACGTAAATAGGATTCAAATAGGTCATGAATACGAGCGGTATAGTCACCGCATCATCACCAGTACGTAAACGACGTACCATATCGAAGATGTCATTGATTTTTACGCCTGTGGAGAGAGCACGCGTGCTCGCCTCTTGAATAACTGGGCCTTCCGCGGTTGGGTCAGAGAAGGGAATACCAATCTCTACCATGTCCGCACCGGCTTTCACCATAATACGAATATAACGTTCTGTATTCTCAATACCGTGGTCACCAGCGCTAATGAACGGGATGAATGCCTTGCCCTTTGTGAAAGCGTCTTTAATTTTACTCATGAAGATCCACCCCTCTGTATTTCGCCATAGCCGCCACGTCTTTGTCGCCACGACCGGATAAACAAATAATAATGATGTCGTCCTTGCTCATAGTAGGAGCAATTTTACGTGCATGTGCCACCGCATGAGCACTTTCAATGGCTGGAATAATACCTTCCAAGCGAGATAAGTATTCAAAGGCATCGACTGCTTCGTCATCTGTAACCGGCACGTACTCAGCACGACCACTATCGTGCAAGTACGCATGTTCAGGACCGATGCCAGGATAATCAAGACCTGCAGAGATAGAATATACTGGAGCAATTTGGCCGTCTTCGTCTTGGCAGAAGTACGATTTCATGCCGTGGAAGATACCAACAGAGCCCTTCGCGATTGTCGCCGCATGTTCTTCTGTATCGATGCCACGACCTGCTGCTTCACAACCGATGAGACGAACACTTTCATCTGAAATGAAGTGATAGAACATGCCCATCGCATTAGAGCCGCCACCTACACAAGCCATAACAGCTGTTGGTAATTTTCCTTCTGCTTCGAGGATTTGCTCACGCGCTTCACGGCTGATAATGGATTGGAAATCGCGTACGATCATAGGAAATGGATGTGCACCCATGACGGATCCCAATACATAGTGCGTATCGGACATGCGGTTTGTCCATTCGCGCAATGCTTCGGAAACCGCATCTTTCAATGTACTAGTCCCCGTTGTTACAGGATGCACCTTAGCACCTAGCAATTCCATACGGTAAACGTTAAGTGCTTGACGTTCACAGTCCTCTGCACCCATGTATACTTCGCATTCCATACCCATCAACGCAGCGATAGTAGCCGTTGCCACGCCATGTTGACCTGCGCCGGTTTCAGCAATAACGCGAGTTTTACCCATTCGTTTTGCCAATAACATTTGACCGATTACATTATTCAACTTGTGAGAGCCAGTATGGTTTAAATCCTCACGTTTTAAATAGATTTTGGCACCCCCAAGGTCCTTTGTCATGCGATCTGCATAGTATAAAAGGGATGGACGACCTGTATATTTTTTATGTAAATCCTCAAGTTCATGTACGAAATCAGGATCATCTTTGTACTTGTTGTACGCCTCTTCTAATTCGATGACTGCATTCATCAATGTTTCTGGCATAAATTGGCCACCAAAGGAGCCAAAATAGCCATGTCTTTGTTCACTCATATAACTTACCTTTCTATATACCATTCCTGCTAGCACACCATATTATGGCATTGCTATTGTTCTCACAATGTTAGTGAAAGCTTTTATCTTCTCATCATCCTTCACACCCTTTGTTTCAATGCCACTGCTAATATCGATACCATAAGGGCGAACCGTGCGAATGGCACGTGCCACATTGGTGCTATCGATACCACCAGCGAGCATAAATGGACGTTCAAACTCATCTAAGCAAGACCAGTCGAATACTTCCCCCGTACCGCCGCGCTCGTCTTTGTGATACGCATCAAACAATAGCATATCCGCACTGCTATCGATCCACGCCTCTGCATCTGCAGCATTGCGGATTTGAACAGCCTTCCAAACCTCTACATTACTACGTTCTTTTATGGATTGGATGAAAGCTTCATCTTCATCACCGTGCAATTGCACCACATCAAGATTGGCTTCTGTAGCAATGCTAACGAGATTATCTAGCGTTTCATTGACGAAAACGCCTACCGTTTTAATCTCATCATTATTAGACTGTTCAGCACCATTGTTATATCTTTTAGTATATTGCTTATGTAGTTCTTCAACTAATGTTTTAGCTTGGTCTACAGTGACTTGTCGTTTACTTGGTGCAAATACAAGGCCCATATAGTCTGGTTTTGCTTCTACTACGGCAGGGATTGTTTCTACCTTTGAAATACCACACATCTTAACCTTTGGTGTGTAGTAGGTTGGACCATAGAGATATGCTAGTTTCTCCACCTTGTTTGGAGAACGCATAAAAGTTTCACCCATTAAAGCTACGCCGATATTGTTATCGCGCAATACTTGTATATCCTCTGGCGTTTCTAAGCCGCTTTCAGATACGAAAATCACATCATCTTGCACGAGATTACGCAAGCGTACACTGTTTTGTACATCTACAGTAAAGTCTTTCAAATTGCGGTTGTTAACGCCGATAATGCGGGCACCGCAATCGATGGCCATTTGTACCTCATGCTCATCATGAGCCTCTACTAAGGAGGATAAGCCAAGAGAATCTGCTAGTTCACGGAACTTTGTCAGCATCGGCACATCAAGGCATGCACAAATCAAGAGGATTGCACTAGCGCCCCATACCTTTGCTTGGTAGATTTGGTATTCATCGATGATAAAGTCCTTGCGAAGCACGGGAATTTTTACGGTGCTTGCAATCTTTTGCAAATATTTTTTATCGCCTTTAAAGAAGTCTGGCTCCGTCAATACAGAGATAGCCGCTGCACCAGCAACCTCATATTCTTTAGCGATGTCTAAATATGGGAAGTGCTCAGCAATGATCCCCTTAGATGGAGATGCCTTTTTCACTTCACAAATGAAATTGAAATCTTGCTGACGGAGGGCCGCTTCAAAAGGAAATCCTGTATCAGCAGGTAATGCCAAAGCCGCTGTTTTCACAGCTTCAGGCGTTTCCACCTCTTTTTCTTGGGCTACTCGAACTTTAGTAGCCTCTACAATCTTATCTAAAATCAATGGTTACACCTCTTGGGTTGCTTTCACAAACTGTTCTAGTGTAGCAAGTGCCTTGCCAGAATCGATCATGTGTTTCGCCTCTTCGATGCCCTCTGCCAATGTAATGCCGTCTTTCGCAAGGTAAATCGCCATGCCCGCGTTAAGAACAACCGCAGTGCGTTTACCACCTTGTTCACCACCGAGAACGCAACGTGTAATCTCAGCATTCACCGTAGCATCACCACCTTCAAGCTCGGTTTTATCAGCATATTCGAAACCATATTCCTTAGGATCGAATTCGTAGCTTGTGAAAGTACCATTATTAATTTCGCATACGTACGTTTTATTAGTAGCCGTAATCTCATCAAGGCCGTCAAAGCCGTGTACCACAGCACCGCGTTTAACGCCAAGATTAGCCAATACACGAGCCAATGGTTCTACTAAGGATTTATCATACACGCCCATCAACTCCACAGTAGCACCGGCTGGATTTGCCAAAGGGCCAAGGATGTTAAACACAGTACGAACGCCCAACGCCTTACGTACAGGGCCCGCATATTTCATGGCTTGGTGATATACAGGCGCAAACATGAAGCACATATTCGCTTTGTTCAACACCGCCTCGTTTTGTTCACCGTTAAGCTCTAATTTAGCGCCCAACGCTTCAATTAAGTCAGCAGCACCACATTTACTAGATACACTACGGTTACCATGTTTTGCTACAGGAATACCTGCGGCGGAAATGATAAAGCCAGATGTAGTAGAAATGTTGAATGTATTAGCCTCATCACCGCCAGTACCTACGATCTCTACAACAGTGCCTTCGTGAGGAACAGAACCAGCCTTCTCGCGCATAACCTCTGCAAAAGCCGTAACCTCATCTACAGTAGGACCTTTTGCTGCAAGAGCACACAAGAAACCAGCCATAGGAACCTCGGGTACATCGCCGCTCATAATCTTGTTCATTGTATCTTTAGCAAGGTCGTAGGATAAATTCTGACCGTGCGTTACTGCATATAATGCGTCTTTAATCATTTTATAGCTCCTTACTTGTTGTTCATTTTCTTTGGTTCAACGTTAATAGGGCATATACCTACTTTAATGCTACATGTGATTCACGTGGACCTATGCCCTCCACTGGCCGGGTCTGACTACGGCCTGCGGCCTTCGCAGGGCCAAAGTCGGGCCTAGAACCCCGTGAACTCACATAAACACTAGGACACTTAATCTTTTTTATGCCCTACTCACTGTCACACACACAATAAAATGAACAACAATTCAATATCTCTTAAATGATCCTGCGCATTATATGGAGTAACGCACAGGTCATCCCTTTATAGGGAGAGTGGGAATGGTGGTGCTACGCACCACTTTCTCTTATATTAGGGGTTCTGATTCGCATATTTCTTTAGAAAATATAGTTACTGTTCGATATATATATTGTAGAGGGGCTATTAAGTAGGTAATGCCAAGGTTGAGTTGGCAGGAAATAAGGTCTTAAGGAACGACTTGGCGGCCCCACGTAGTGGGGCGGTGGCCACTTGGAGTTCCGAGAGACCTTATTTCTGCCCAATCGTTCTAGATCCTAAGAATGGCCCCTCGATACCTAAATTAAACAGTGGTTATTTTTCTAAGAAATTGCGAATCATTTGTTCCCCGTTTGGTGTCATGATGGATTCCGGATGGAATTGGACTCCATAAATCGGGTAGTCTTTGTGTTCTACGCTCATTACTTCGCCGTCGTCTGTAATGGATGTAACGATGAGTTCGCTTGGCATGGTTTCGTCGATAATCGCCAAGGAGTGGTATCTAGCGACTTCGAATTGTTCAGGCAATCCCTTAAGGATTTTGGATGTGTGTACTTGTTTCGCTACGCTTTGTTTGCCGTGCATAACTTGTTTTGCATAGGATACGGTGCCGCCAAATACTTCGCCGATGGCTTGGTGTCCCAGGCATACGCCGAGGATTGGAAATTCCCCTTTGCATTCGCGCAATAGGTCTTCGTATACGCCCGCATCAGCTGGTCTACCAGGACCTGGTGAAAGTATTACATAGTCTGGTTTCAACGCACGGATTTCTTCAACTGTTAATTCATCGCTGCGGATGACTTTAATATCTGGATCGATAGAGCCTACTAATTGATATAAATTAAAGGAAAAGCTATCGTAATTATCTATAAGGAGTACCATTATTCTACCTCCTGTGCATCTGTAATTGCGGAAATCATGGATTGGCCTTTGATCAAGGTTTCATTAAACTCGCTTTCAGGAACGCTATCTCGAACGATACCTGCACCAGCGCGAACATAGACCTTACCGCCTTTATTCATAGCCATGCGAATACCGATACATACATCCATGTTACCGGAGAAATCTATGTAACCTACGGCGCCTCCGTATACACCACGCGGGCTTTTTTCAAGTTCGTGTAAAATTTCTATAGCACGAATCTTAGGCGCCCCAGACAACGTGCCTGCTGGCAGTGTAGCACCGATTGCATCGAGTGCATCTTTGCCGTCTTGTATGTCACCACTTACAGTAGATGTAATATGGATGACATGGGAGAAACGTTGCAACATATGTAACGCCTCTACTTTCACAGTACCAAATTTAGAGATTTTACCTAAATCGTTACGGCCAAGGTCAACAAGCATATTATGTTCAGCCAATTCTTTTTCATCATTGATAAGTTTTTCTTCAATAGCAAGGTCCTCTGCTTCATTTTTGCCACGGCGCATCGTACCTGCAATTGGGAATGTGTACATTTTACCGTCTGTCAGTTTCACCAAGGTTTCTGGAGATGCCCCTGTGAGCTCTACATCACCACCGGATAGGTAGAACATGTACGGAGATGGATTCAAAGTACGCAATACGCGGTATGCGTTTAACAAGCTCCCTTCAAACTCGGCTTCGCGGCGGTTAGATACAACACATTGGAAGATATCCCCTTCTTTGATGTAGTGCTGTGTCTTTTTAACAACGGCTTCAAACTCATCCTTTGTGAACTCAGAGGTAAACTCTGTTTTAAGAACGCCTTTTGGAACATCTGCCTCTTTGCCGTTCACTACAAGATCAGCTAATACTTTCAACTCAAGCTCAGCCTTGTTGTAATTACGTTCTAAATCATTTGTGCTGATGTTAGCGATTAAGTAGATTTTATTTTTATAGTGATCAAAAGCGATAACCTTATCAAAGAGCATAAGGTCTACATCATTTACCATCGCAGAGTCATCATCCGGCGTTGGGAAGTCCAATGTTGGCTCGATATAGCGAATGTATTCACAAGCAAAGTAGCCTACAAAGCCACCTGTAAAAGTTGGTAATTCTTCTAAACGAGGACTTTTATATTGGCTCAAAATATTGCGAATCTCTGCAGCTGGATCAGAGCACTCAAAGGTACATGTTGTACCTTCTTTGATGGTCATTGTATGGTTTTTGCAGAATAGCTCAATCTTAGGATCGTAGCCCAAGAAGGAATACCGGCCCCAATGATTACTATTATCCGCACTTTCAAGCAAATACGTATGACTGCTCACTTGTTTTAACGCTTTCAACACACTAATCGGTGTTCGTACGTCGGATAAAATTTCCATATATACAGGCACGATATCGTAGCCCGGTGCGATAGCTTTCACACGGTCAAAACCAGGAAAAATCATGAGAACCTCCATCTGGCATTTGCCAATAAAAAAACTCGCCCATGACAATATAACGTCAAGGACGAGTTTATAGTTCTATTATTACAATATGATTGTATGTGCTATAAATCGCGGTACCACCTTGTTTGAATGCAGTGCATTCCCCTTTCGCAGGATACTAACATATCCCTCACGACTAACGCTCGTGTGACGTCGCACCATACTAGGAATGACTGTGAAAGTTCATTCTGTTCCATGCGCCCTCGGTGGTCCATTTAATAAGCTGCGTACTACGGGTTCTCAGCTAATCCCGCTCTCTGTGAGTGCATTTCCTATTTTTATCTCCACCTCATCGGTTTCTTTCAGGCGAGTATAAAATTATAATCTGATTATAATGTTTCTATAGAATGAAAGTCAAGGAAAATCTGAACTTTCACCTTATCCTTACATTCGTTCATCATATAATATCCATATATAATCCAATTACTGATTTCCCTAAGCCCCTCCAATTTCAGAATATTTATATTGTATTCCTCTAAATACTAATGGTATACTGAAACTACATATGTTATCAGCTTCTACTGATTATTATGCGAAGGAGAGAGTATGAGTTTTTATTAAGAACGTGCTAAGACTAAGAAAGGAGGAATATTTTGGAAACGTGGAAACGAACGGTGTACATTTGCGCATTCTGCATATTCTTCATGTCCCTCGGGGTTAGTCAGGTAAGCCCTATTCTTCCTCTATACTTCCATGAAATGGGCTTAAGCGATACAGGATCGATAGCACAATGGTCCGGTGCCTCCATGGGCATCACCTTCCTCATTGTCTGCTTAGCAGCTCCCTTCTGGGGCCGATTAGCAGACCGTAAGGGACGTAAGATTACCCTCATACGCTCTAGTCTTGGTATGGCTATATGTAGTATATTATTGGGCTTTCAGACTACACCAGAAGGTGTGTTCCTCGTTCGTACATTGCAAGGGTTAGTAAGCGGTTTTTACCCCGCATCGGTAACACTTATCGCGTCAGAAACACCGCAAAACCATACAGGTTGGGCTCTAGGGATTATAGGATCCTTTAGCCTTGCAGGCTCACTAGCCGGTCCGCTTGTAGGAGGGTATCTCAGTGATGTAGTAGGTATTCGAAATGACTTCTTTATCATCGGGGCCCTTATGCTTATCTCTTTTGGCTTGACGGCAATGCTGGTACATGAAAACTATGTTCCAAAGCCACTTGTTGAGAAGCAAACCTTTAGAAATCTAAAAACTCACTTACCTGAGTTTTCTAGTTTAGTCGCTTTATCTGCAACCTCCTTCCTGTATGCCATTTCGGTTACCGCCATCTCCCCCATTATGACGGTTTACATTAAAGGAATGCTACCAAGCAATACGGAAAATATAGCCTTTATTTCTGGTGCTGTGTTCTCTGCCATGGGTATCGCCCAATTCTTTAGTAGCTCTCCACTCGGGAAATTAGTAGACCGTATAGGCCCTAGAAAGGTGCTCATCTACTCGATGATCTATGTAGGTCTACTCAATATACCGCAAGCCTATGTGGACTCTGTGTATGTACTTGGGTTTATCCGTTTCTTGCAAGGTTTTGGGCTAGGTGGTATGTTACCTGCGCTCAATACCTATTTAGCATCAAAAACACCTAAGGAATATACGGGACAAATATTCTCGTACAATCAGTCTTGTTTGTCTATGGGTTACTTTCTAGGCTCCTTTGGTGGTTCCATTGTAGCCGCTCAATTTGGCTTCACAACCCTTTTCTGGGCATGTAGCCTTACCTTTATCGGCGCTGCACTATGGGTTGCGTTAAAACTAAAGTAATGCCGTAATACAACGAAAATAGTGCAAATGCATTAAAGAAACTATATAAACAAATAAAAAGAGCTGTTCTCAGAACTCAGATGTGTGTGTGTACTGATTCCGAAACAGCTCTTTTATTATGTTGTTTGTAAAAGTATAGAAACTTTCACTATCTAGGGGATGATCATTCTATATGTATAGAATAACTATTGTCTCTAGTTAGGTATTATAGGATACCAAGAATTTCCCACCATGCGTAGCCCACTGTAAGGTTTACGATGAAGCACATGATAGCGAAGATACCACCGATAATCCACCAGCTTTTAACTGTGTTGTAACCAGCACCGAATACGATTGGAGCCGCTGCACCGCCGTAGTGAGTCAACGCACCACCGTAGGAGTTTGTAGCAGCTAGTAACAAGGACAACGCCATTGGGTTTACACCCGCTACTTTACCTACAGTAAGGAATACTGGAAGCATTGCAACTACATACGCACTACCAGAAGCGAACAAGTAACGAACAGCGATACTGATAGCGCCGATGATAATAAGAGCCAACATCGGGTTGTCGCCGAAGTTGAAGTGTGTCCCCATAAAGTCAGCTAACCATTCAAAGAATTTAACCTTGGACAACGCACTGGACATACCGATGATACCACCGAACCAGATCAATGTGTTCCAAGCACCTTTGGATTCAAGCATATCTTCCCATTTGATTACGCCTGTTACAAGCGCTGCTACCATGGCTACGATAGCTACTGCTGTTGCATCAAGGGAGAATTTAATGCCAAAGCCTTGCGTCAAGATGGAAGGCAACGCCCAGCCAACTAAGGCAAGAATAAAGATAGCAATAAGAGATTTCTCGCGACCAGACATAGGTCCAAGTTCTTTCAAACCTTCATCAGCAATCGCATGAGAGTCGATGTGTTGAATAGATGGTTTGTCTAAGTAGTATACCAAAGCAGGTGTAATGAGAAGCATTACAAGACCTGGTACTACGAGTGCTAATGCCCAAAGGCCCCAGTTAATATCTACACCGAGGATTTTGTTCATGTAGTCAGCAGCCAATAAGTTTGGTGCCATTGCTGTAGCGAACATCAAGCTTGTTACCTTAGTTACCATGTATGTGTTAACCATGAGGTAAGAACCAGCTTTTTTAGCGCTTTCACCAGGCTCAGAACCTAACGCTTTTGCTACAGAGTTCATGATTGGGAACACGATACCGCCACAACGTGCTGTGTTGGAAGGTGTTACTGGGGAAATAATAAGATCTAATAAAGCAGTTACATAGCCAAGACGCAATGTAGTGTGACCTAAGGATTTAATCAATAGGTACGCAATACGACGGCCAAGGCCTGTTTTTACGAACGCCACACTGAGGGAGAACGCAGAGAATACTAACCATACTGTGGTAGATGCATAACCAGACAATACGTTTTTCGTAGCATTCAAGAAAATTGCAGAACCTGCAATAGATAATAACAAGATAATTGGTGCTGGCCAAGGTTTAACAACAAGACCAACGATAGCCATTAAATAGAAACCTAGCAGTCGCCAAGCTCCAACGCTCAAACCTTCTGGTGGTGTAATGAACCACATTGCCAGAGGAATGGCAAACATAATTGCAATTTTAAGTAGCTTATTCATTCTTACTCTCCTTTTACATAAGCTATGCCTTTCATGATCGGTCGCGCTGTTCTAGCGACGCCCGCCTTCTCCACATGCCAACCCTTATCTTTGGTTAAACATATTTCGAAATCAAATTTCCCTGATGGATGCGCTAAAGTAACTTGATTCGTTTCTTTAGCACGTTCGCTCACTACTTCGTTCGCCACAGTCCCCGTAATAAGCGCTGCTGTAGCTGTACAAATACCACCTGTAACAGCATACGCTTTATGCATTACAGCGAGTGCCTTTGTACGAGCCACGATGTCTATACTATTCCCCTTGATAGTTCGACCATCGCTTGCCACATAGGTTTGTGGTGCGGACACCATGCATACCTTTGGAACTGCAGGACTAGCAGCCTCTTTAGATGGAGCAAATCCCATCATTACAGCTGCAGTAGTGCGAATATCTTCAAGTGTATTGAGTAATACACCGCCATCCGTTTCTGTGAAAGCCGGTAACTCCGTGCCTTCATAACCAAGGTCTGTAGCCTTTACAAATACAGCTGGATTAGCTGCATCTACGAGACTGACTTGGATTGTGCGACCATCAGACAATGTAATTGTGTCTTGTACATTGCCTGTTGGTAGTAGCTTACCTGTCTTAGAACCGCCAGGCTCCAAGAAATATAATGTAATACGAGCACCTGTACCAGGTACGCCATCGATAGCAAAATCACCGTCAATAACAGGTTTGCCTTCTTGGACTGGCACGTGCGCTTCAATAACCTTATTTGTATTTGTGTTAAAGATACGAACCACTGTTTCTTGTTCTACTGCTTTCACAAAGCCTTCCATAATAGCAAATACCCCTGCACCAGCAGAAATATTGCCACAATTACCTTCGTAATCTACCACCGCATCAGCGATACCGACATAGCCAAAGGTGTAGTCGATATCCGCATCATCCCGGTCAGAAGGGTTTACGATAGCCACCTTGCTCGTCAATGGATCAGCACCACCGATACCATTAATTTGACGCGCATCAGGAGAGCCATATAAATCTAAAATCATACGATCCCGAGCAGCTTGGTCAGTTGGAAGCGTATCTTTTAACAGATACGCCCCTTTGCTAGTACCGCCGCGCATATAGGTAACAGGAATTTCTTTATACCCGTTCATAACTTACTCCTTTATGCTCACCACTTACGCTTTGCTATTTGCATAGTAGTTGATGAGACAACCTGCTGCGATAATATCTTTTTCTTCATCGCTGAGGTGACCTAAGTGCAATGTGATTTCTGCTTTCTTCACGCCACCGCTGATAACATATGCTTTGTAATCATCGGAGTCAGAGAATAATTGGTCACGCACATTTGGCACATAAACATAATCGCCTACTGCCATAGTTTTGGAGTCTTCTTCGCTAGTTAGGAACGGTAGCATGCCCCAGTTAATAACATTGCTGCGATAACGTTTTGTAGCATATTCAATAGCAATATTAGCACCGCCACCCAATACGCGTTGACAGGATGCTGCTTGCTCACGTGCGGAGCCATCGCCAGGGCGATTAGCATATACCATACTAGAAACGGCTGTAGACTTAGCCATATCTTCTACGGATTCTGTAAGACCAAGCGCTTGTTTTACCTCTTCATATGCAGTTACTAAATCCGCTGCGCTTTCACCTTCTTGACGAGATTTTTCCCAATCACGAACGGCTTTAGCACGACCTACATATTCAGGAACCTTACGGCTCAAGGCAAATTCAGACAATGCATATGGGTCAGAGCGGTAGGAAGATGTTTCGCCAGACGGAATCAACTCATCTGTAGTTGTTACAGGATCATCGATATAAGCTACTACTTTGAGCAATACATTTGGCGTCAATTCTTCGATAGAAGGCCATGGTTTAATGGATGGGCCATACACAAGTTCAGTATCTTTATTCGGTTCATTGAAACCACTATATACCTTGCTTTCATAAGGTTTATCATCATAGTGGTAAGCTGGCACCACATCATCATATTCGATATCAGTAGCCGCCGTCAATGCACCACCGTTAATAGCCGTAGCTGCTACGGAACGGGAGTCAAGAAGTGCAACGGAAGAAATTTGTCCGTTACCAGGTTTAGAACCTTCGCGATTCGGGAAGTTTCGTGTCGCATGACGACCACTGAGTCCAGTATTGTTAGGTGTATCACCTGCACCAAAGCATGGCCCGCAGAAAGCTGTACGCACGATGGCACCAGCACTCATAAGATCTACAAGAGCACCATTTTTCATAAGTTCTAAGTAAATTGGTTGGCTAGAAGGATAAACGCTAAATGCGAAACGACCGGAACCTACGCTCTTACCGCGTACGATGTTAGCCGCTTGCATAATGTTTTCATATAAACCACCAGAGCACCCTACGATGATACCTTGATCTAAATGCAATTTGCCGTCAAAATGTTTTTCAGGCAATTGTAAAGACAAGGATTTATTATCTAATTGCTCTACCGCTTGACGTTCGATTTCTGCTAATAAATCGCGACCACCTTCGTTGATTTCTTTAATTGTATATACATTGCTTGGATGGAATGGCATAGCAATCATACTTTCCACTTCCCCAAGATTAACTTTTACTAGGCCATCATAATAAGCTACATCACCAGGGTTAAGCTCTTTGTACGCATCACCGCGACCATGAAGTGTCAAGAATTCTTTCGTATTGCTATCTGTTCTCCAAATAGTTGTAAGGCATGTAGTCTCTGTAGTCATTACATCGATGCCGTTACGGAAGTCCATGGATAGGTGTTTAATACCAGGGCCTACGAATTCCATTACTTTATTTTTCACAAAGCCGTTTGCGAATACAGCTTTTTCAATAGCGAGTGCCACGTCTTGTGGACCTACGCCGTGTTTAGGTTTTCCATCGAGGTAAATAGCGATAACTTCTGGACGTTGTACATCATACGTGCGGCCAAGCAATTGTTTTACAAGCTCTGGACCGCCCTCACCAATCGCCATAGTACCAAGAGCACCGTAACGAGTATGACTGTCGGAACCGAGAATCATTTTGCCACAGCCTGCCATTGTTTCACGCATATATTGGTGAATAACTGCAAGATGAGGAGGTACATACACGCCGCCGAAGCGTTGAACCGCGGATAAGCCAAACACATGGTCGTCTTCGTTAATCGTGCCCCCTACTGCTGCCAAGCTATTATGACAGTTTGTCAAAATGTAAGGAATTGGAAATTTATCAAGACCACTGGCAATCGCCGTTTGAATAATACCAACATAGGTAATATCGTGAGATGTTAAGGCATCGAATTTGATGCGTAAATCTTGATCACCTTCGTGTTGTTGGTGGTCCATTAAAATACGGTACGCCATCGTTTCCTTATAGGCGCGCTCTTTATTAAAAACTTCTTGCTGATCAAGGGCTGCACTAGAATCCGCAGGAACGATATCCGTACCGTGATATAAAAATACACCATTTGAAATTAACTCAACCATGACTTGCTCCTTTATTACTTTCAGGCATGTGTAAACCTTTACAAACACTATATTTTCACCATGTTTATTGGTGAAAGTTCCATTACTCTTACTAGTACCTAGTCTTTAGTTATATCTAATCTGTATAGCCCTAGCGTCCCCTCGTCTGTACCAACTCTATGGGATAGAGTACAATAATACATATATAAAGGAGAGTTTATGGACACGAAAGATTGTACAATTTTAAAAACCTTAGCAGAGGAAAATAATATTACTTATGCGGCACGTCGTCTATTTATGACGCAACCTGCATTGAGTGAACGGATAAAAAAATTAGAAAAGGAATTTAACTGTCCCATCATCAACCGACAAGCTCGTGGTGTAGAGTTTACCTATCAAGGTCAACGCCTTGTACGATACGCCGAAGATTTGCTCAATTCCTATACTTCGGTGCGCCAAGAGCTATTAGCTATGGGTAGTGAACCACGCGGTACATTAAACCTAGGATGCTCAAATGTATTCGCAAAGTATCATATCCCCCATATCTTATCCACCTTTAAAGAGGCTTATCCACATATTGATATCATCATGTATACGGGACTTAGCTATAAGCTATACCATGACTTCCTTGAAGGCCGCTTACATGCTGCCATCATTCGCGGTGCCCACACTTGGACAGAGTCGAAAGAACATATCTGGTCTGAACCATTCTGCTTCTTCAACAAAACGCCTTGTGCCGTAGAGGATTTACCTCGTCTGCCCTATATTCACTATCAAACAGATCCGAATTTACAGCAGACCATTGATGATTGGTGGTATTCCCACTACTCACAACCACCGATGCGCACCATTGAGGTGAACGACATCGATACATGTATGAAGCTCGTCAACCAAGGACTTGGTTTTACTATCCTCACCCAAAGCTGTGGTAATGATTACCCTAACCTATTTAAGGAAACCTTGAAAACTCTTGATGGTCATATCATGACTCGGG
Source organism: Veillonella sp. S13054-11 (assembly GCF_002959795.1). Taxonomy (NCBI): domain Bacteria; kingdom Bacillati; phylum Bacillota; class Negativicutes; order Veillonellales; family Veillonellaceae; genus Veillonella; species Veillonella sp. S13054-11. The sequence continues at coordinate 127,677 of NZ_PPCY01000004.1, read as the reverse complement.
ATACGTGGATGTACACCCGTCATAGTGCCCTTGAATCCAAGCCAGTACAGGCTTTTTACTCATTTATGAAAACATGGGCTGACACAAAGGTATATCAACTATTCTTTTAATACATATAATATATTATGAAAATGCAATAAAAACAAATTGCTCTTTTCTTTGGCATCCATAAATATTACTTATATCTCAACTTTCAATATATGCGTAAAAATCATATAATTAGCCGCTTACATATAATCAATTGATTAGTCTCTTATATATAATCATCTTGATTACCATGCTAGTTTAAATCATATGAATTGGTGCTTTGATACAAATATATTGATTGGCTATTTAAAGTTATAACAAAGAAAACCCGTCATGATTACAACAATCATGACGGGTTTTCTTTTACAATATAGTTTTATTGAACTAGAGTAACAATAGCATGATGACTACAGTCGCGATAATGCAAGGCACGGCATTACGTTTAGCCATTTCCATAGGGTTAATACCTGCCAGTCCTGCGATGATGATACCTGCACCAGCTACTGGACTCATACTACGACCGATACCAGCACCCAATTGAGCCATGGAACCGAGTTGCATAATGCCATAACCAAAGTCTGCTGCATGAGGTGTGACAGCACCGTTAAAGGCAAGAGCTGCCGCATTGCCAGAACCAGAGATAACCGCCAATAAGAACGGACCAAAGGCTGCCCCGATTTGGGCGATTTGTTGAGAGTTCTTCATGCCATCAATAAGGGCACTTGTAAGCCCGATGAGTTGCATCCCTGCTGTGAAGCAAGCTGCTGCAGCCATAAGGCCAACGACATCACACATACCATCGCCAGTACCGCGGAAGAACTTTTTAACAGCTTCTGCCACATTAGGACGCACGGCAATGATACCAATAGCAGTACCGATGAGCATAGATACAGGAACAGAGATTTCTGGGATAACCGCCACTTGTTTACTACCTAATACAAGTAATACAAGAGGAATAATGGGAATGATTGCATAGAAATAATTTACTTTGAATTCTTTACCTTCCGCTGCAGTATCGTTTTTCATTACATACCCGGTATGCTCCTTCTTAACGATAGCTACGATGTTAAGCAAAATAGCGGCTACTACGATACCGATAATTGCTTGCATGGAGAAGCTGGCAATAACTGTCATTACGTCTACCCCCGCTAGTTGTGCCACTTGAGGGTTGAACATAAGGCCTGGACTCAAGGAACTACCCCATGTACCTAAGAAGATAGCAGAACCAGCCATCGCTGGATGTACTCCAGAACGAATGAGGGCAGGAATCAATAATGCACCTACGGCCGCAGCACAACCTGCCGCTGTAGGCAATGCAATATTAATTAAAAATGTAATAATAACAGCGCCAGGAATGATGATTTTCGTCATCTTTTTGAGGCCTGCAGAAATGAAATACACCATGTGCTCTGTACATTTTGTATATTCCATAACATAGCTAAAACCTAACACCGTACAGATTGTTGGTACAAGACCTGGATTCGTAAGTTCTTTCACAAAGGCCGTCGTACCAGCACCAAGCTGCCCACCAATAAAGCACATCAGTAAGCCCGATAATAGTAAAACGAGCCGCGTTTCAAACTGTTTAATAATAGCGATAAACGTCGCTACTACGATAACAATACCTGTAATAACCATAACCCTCCTATCCGTGTACATAGGATGCAAGATAGCTATATCCCCTCTATAAACACTTTACACCCAATACACAACTAACAACACTAAATACAAAATACAATAGTCCTATCTATGTCTTACACCTAATAGGCCTAACAATAGTAAAAGTAATCACTTAATTATATACAGTATAATCATATAACTACATAACTACATAACTACATAAAGAAGTATATTAAACAAGCTTTGTTTCTTCCAAGCTAAGTTTTCTAAGCACCTTATCAAGTACCTCTGCACCCGTTACAATATCATCCATTTCAGCAAATTCTGCAGGATTATGACTGATGCCGTCACGGCATGGAATAAAGATCATTCCCGTCGGAACTGCCTCCGCCCAATGCATCGCATCGTGACCGGCACCGCTCGGCATAGTCATATATTCTACACCTACAGACTTAACAGCCTCTTCGATTTCTCGAATCATCGCAGGGTGCATCGCCACTGGATGGTCTTGTGCAATAGGCTCAATCGTATAAGATAATCCCCGTTTTCCGGCAGTAATATCGATAAATTCCTTAATGAGAGTGACTACAGAATTGCGAGCTACCTTAGATATGCTGCGAATATCTACACCTAGCTTCACAGCTCCAGGAATGACATTCATCGCCCCTGGCGTAACCTTCACAACACCGACAGTGCCCACCACAGGTGGTTCTTCTTGCATGGATGCAATTTCCTCGATGCCGAGGATGATTTTTGAGGCTCCACATAGGGCATCATGACGCAAGTTCATCGGCGTAGCGCCACTATGATCGGCATTGCCCCGAATGGTCACATAGAATCGCTCTGGCGCTGCAATACCAGTCACAATGCCAATCGTTTTCTGTTCGTGCTCCAGTACCTTTCCTTGTTCTATATGAATTTCTGTGAAAGACTTTACAGGTCGTTTATATTCCATTTCTTCAATCCCATCGGGATTTAAGTTGCGACCTTTCAATGCTTCGTACAAGGAAATTCCTTGTTTATCTACCAATCGGTGTAAGTCTTGTAATCTTAATTCACCACGCATGGCCTTACTACCTAGTGTAGCATTCCCAAAACGACCGGACTCTTCGCACATGAAGGATACCACAGCGATGGTATGGTCATGTTCATAACTATCGTCAGTCATGCTACGAATTACTTCAATGGCAGATAACACGCCCACCACACCATCGTAATTACCTCCATTGGGTACGCTATCTGTATGAGACCCTACCATGACAACTGGTAGATCTGGTTTCTTACCAATCTTATAGCCAATGACATTACCAAAATCGTCTATTTCAACAGATAAACCCGCATCAGTCATACGGTCTATAATATATTGACGCCCCGCCCAGTCTGCATCGGTAAAAGCAAGGCGATTAATTCCCTCACCAGGTGCCGTCAATTGGGCCATAGCATCAAAATCCTTAACTAATCGCTCTCGTTGAATCATATAACACCTCACAATCTATTACATCAATGACTGATAAACCATATGGTGCTAGTCAGTAAACCTTATTTTAAATAGTGAGCAGCAATTGTCCCCAACGCTACGATACCGTTTAACATATCCTCTTCATCGATATCAAAGAGCGGATTGTGATGTGGCGCTTTAATAGCAGAACCTACTACCATGTAGGTCGCTCTACCGCCACGTTCGATGACACGATTCAAGAAGTACGCACAGTCTTCACTGCCGCCACCGCTGTAATCGAATGGCACCTCTTTAAAGATCCCAAGTGGTTCCACGATAGCTTGTACTTCATGAGCTAAATCATCGCTGATGCGACCTGCAGGAGTTTCTCCTTGTTTTGTGATTTCAAAGGTACAATCATGCATTTCTGCAGCACCTTTAATAATAGTCTTCGACCGTTCAATCATGTAATCATTGATTTCTGTCGTAGCACCACGAGTTTCTAGTTTAAGAACCGCCACATCAGGAGTCACATTGCGGCCTGTACCGCTTTCAAAAACACCTACATTCATGCGAGAAGCCCCTTGACTATGACGAGCGATGGCTTGTAAGTTAAGAACCGCTGTACAGCCTGCGAGCATTGCATTTTGTGCCTTTTCTGGGGAGCCACCAGCATGAGCAGAATAACCGTGGAACACCGCATCAAGTTTTGTAGTCGCCAAGAAGCCATGATCGCTACAAGCAAAGCAATTGGATAATTTTTCGTTAAACCCAATATGCATGCCAAACATCAAATCTACATCATCTACTACGCCTGCTTCCGCCATCGCTTTAGCACCGCGTACACCTTCCTCTGCTGGTTGGAAGATGAGTTTGATAGTGCCTTTGAATTCATCCTTGTGCGTAGCCAAGTATTCAGCTAGGCCTAGCCCCATCGTCATATGTGCATCATGACCACAGGCGTGCATCGCCTTATCATGACAAGAACGGAATCCTCCCTTTGTTGGTACATGGTTATCCTCTTTAGCTTCAATGACATCATTGGAATCCATGTCTACACGAAATGCTACTACAGGGCCTTCACCACCAAACTTCATAGTTGCAACAATGGCCGTTTTACCATAGCCCATCTTTTCAACAAGCTCAGGATTTGCGCCTTCTTTGATGGCTCGATCCATAGCAGCTTTCATAACCTCATCACTAGGCAAGCCCATGCGAGATTCTAAATCGAGTACATCTGCGCCTAACGCCACATCATAGCCCAAAGAAATAAGCGTATCCGCCACTTTCGCAGCAGATCGATACTCAAGCCAAGCAGGCTCAGGGTACATATGAAAGTCGCGACGCATAGCGATTAACACATCGCGTCGTTGTTGCACAAAATCTTTTACAGACATAAATACCTCCTTAACAAACTAATAATCACGTATATATTTACTATATGAATTGATATGTAAATAGTCAACTAAATGGCGCATGTATACAGTATCTAAAATATACTGTATGTTATAACAAAAAACACATATACCACGAAACGACTTCTGTGATATATGTGTTCTTCTTGATGTTTTCCTGTCGACATATTTTATTGATATGTTTATATTGATATGCTCTTATCGATTTATTCTAATATTGTTTTATTCAGTTTTGCCAGTACTTCTCGTTTAATAGTTCGTTGTCTATCCCAAGCGATGATAACAACGGTAGCAATAATCATAGCCATACCAATTAGTCCTAATAGACTAAATTCATTTCCTAAAAAAGTCCACCCAAAGAAAGCTGCCGAAATAGGCTCTATAGATGACAAAATAGATCCTGGTACGGCTCCAATTCGTTTAACCCCTTCTAAATAGGCATTGAAAGATACTATCGTCCCGAGAAATATGACATTAAAACAACCAATAACAGTCCATGCATCCCACACTGCATATGAGTTCGGTTGATGGAATAGTATAGCCGCAATAATACCGCTAATGAGCATCCCGAAGCCTACAATAGGTAATGTACCATATTTATAGAGTAAATCAACAGGAGAAATGCTATATATGGCTACACCGACAGCAGATAAAAGCCCCCATACGAGAACCATTAAAGGAAAGCTTTCAATAAAAAGGCCATCATCATTGCCCATCAAACAAATGGTCCCCACTAAAGCAAGTATAACAGAAACAATCTCGCCCTTAGACGGTCGTTTACCATAACGAGCTAGCAGGTAAATAATAATCATAGATGGCGCCAGATATTGCAATACCGTTGCAATGCCAGCTCCCGATAAAGCAATGGATCTGAAGTATGTATATTGACATAAGGCCATGCCAAATACGCCAAAAACAATGAGTCCTAGCGTATCTTTTACACTATGAAATACATTAAAGATAGAATTTCCAAATCTAAACCATGCATAAATAACAGTTAGCAAACCTGCTGTAATCAATCGCATAGTTACTAGCCATTCCAAATTCATATCTCTAAAATTGCTTAAGAACTGTACGGATGCACCTGATACACCCCATAAAACAGCCCCCAATAGGGTTATAATAACACCAATAACTTCATATTGTTTCATACTACTCACCGAGCAAAGATACGTGAACTTTCACAACCACCTTACGGATTTTGATAGGTTTATCGTTTACAGCAAGCAAGGGCCGATGAACATCAGACGGGAAGAATACAGTGTAGTACCCTTCTGGGCAATGGATTTGCCCTTCATCAACAGCTTCGTTAGGATAAAAATAGCAATCTCGATCCGGATAGGACTCCACAGGTTTAACAAGATTTTTATCTACGAAAAAGCCCATGTTTTCCTCGCCGCTCACCATAAATTGGATATCTACATAATTACGATGCGATTCCGGTTTTGTAGCTTCAAATAGTTTTGTTTCTACATCATCTACATTAGCATACATTATGTCACCCTCGATGGCATGACGTCCTCCAGGCAACGCTTTCAAATCTGTGTTTTTCAAGAAATCCAAAGCGCGCACAATGGCTTTAGGATAGCCCATTTTTGTATAATCTGCGGTAATACTAGAGAAAAACATACACAATCCTTTCACAATATCTATGGATATGGCACCACAATAAACCAATTATATTACCTTTTATGTTAGCACATATATACATAAAGAACTAGCTATTCTCTTATGTAAAAGCCCTCCATACGCTACATGTATGGAGGGCCTCAGTAAAATACTATTCAAATTTATGACTTACGTCAATCATTACACTATGAAATTGTTACAGTATTAAATTGTTACATTATGCAATTGTCTATTCAGTTGTAGTGATTCAAACTGTATTAGATACAGCATGTGGTCATTACCTTATTCTTGGTTTTTATGAGCAGCGATAATTTCTTCCGCTTGCTTATGTGGAACCTCTTCATAGGTATAGAACTGACGGTTAAATACGCCTTGTCCTTGTGTAATGGAGCGCAATGCAGTCACATAATCAGACATTTCAGCCAATGGTACTTGTGCTTTAACAACAGAAATACCTGTTCTTTCACTTTGTTCCATGCCCAATACACGACCTCGACGACTATTCAAATCACCCATGATGTCGCCCATGAAAGCATCTGGTGCAAACACGTTAACTTCATAGATTGGTTCTAATAGGACTGGTTTCGCCTTAGGGATCACATCCTTGATAGCCTGTGACGTAGCTACTTTAAATGCTAACTCTGAGGAGTCTACGCTGTGGTAAGATCCATCCAAGAGTGTCACTTGCACGCCAATCATAGGATATCCTGCAATTAGGCCTTTATCTAGGGTTTCTTTGGCACCCTTTTCCACTGCTGGTATGTATTGTTTAGGTACAGCACCACCAAAAATTTTGTCTACGAATGCAAATTCGCTACCATCATATAATGGATCCACTTGAATCTTAACGTGACCATATTGACCATGACCGCCACTTTGTTTCTTATATTTAGACTCGGTTTCAGCAGAGCCTTTGATAGTTTCGCGGTATGGAATATATGGGGCCACAAGTTTAGCTTGTACGCCGTATTTACGGTCCATTTTGTTGAGGATATGCTCAAGATGTACCTCGCCCATACAATCAATTTGTAATTGGCGAGCTTCAGCATTTTTCACTACTACGCAAGTAGGATCTTCTTCCGCCACTTTAAGAACAGCACTAGCTAATTTTTCCTCCTCACCTTTTTTTACTGGCTCCATAGCCACTGTATATAAAGGTTGAGGGAAACGAATAGCATCGTATGTCACTTTAAAATCAGGAGCCGTTAATGTATCGCCGGTCTTAGCATTGGCCAATTTCGGTATAACTACGATATCGCCAGCTTTTGCAGCAGATACAGGGATTTGTTGCTTCCCGATAAGGGTAACCATCTTGCCCCATTTTTCTTCTACACCTTGGTTTACATCATAAAGGCGATCGCCTTCTTTCAGTTCACCAGAGAAGATACGTACAAAGCTTTGTTTGCCTGCGAATGGGTCTAACAATGTTTTAAATACGAATGCAGTTAATGGTTTATCTACATGTACAACACATTGTTCGCCGGTTTCCGCATCAGTTGCGGTCATCACTTTTTTAGTTGCATCCGGCATGTAACGGATCATCCGATCCAATACTTGATCTAAGCCAATACGAGATGTGGCACTGCCACACATGATTGGGCACACACGGCCACTAATCATCCCTTCACGCAAGCCTTGGCGGATTTCCTCTAAGGATAATTCTTCGCCTTCTAAATATTTTTCCAACAACTCATCGCTACCTTCAGCCGCGGCTTCTACGGTCATTTCCCGAATTTCTTGAGCCTTTTCGATAAGGTGAGCTGGTACAGCGACCTCTGTTGGTTGGCCGTCCTTATAAGTAAACGCAGTCATTTTCGCTACGTCTACAACGCCTTCAAAATCGGCGCCTTCACCGATAGGAATCTGCAATGGCATAATGCCTTTGCCAAATAATTCCCGCATTCTTTCAATAGTGCCAAAGAAATCAGCACCATCGACATCCATTTTATTGATAAATGCCATGCGAGGCATTTGTAATTCAACTGCATAATCCCATGCGCGAACTGTGTCAGTTTCTACACCAGATGTGGAGGATAGCACCATCAACATACCATCACAAGCACGCAAAGCGGCACGAACTTCGCCATGGAATTCGTTATAGCCTGGAGTGTCTATGAAGTTAACCTTATGTTCATGCCACTCACATGGCGCCATGCCCAATTGAATAGTTACATTACGTTTAATTTCTTCCGGTTCAAAGTCCATAATATGTTTATTATCTTGACCTTTACCTACGAAATCAACCGCACCAGAAGTTAACAACAAGGATTCAACAAGAGCTGTTTTGCCCGCACCATCGTGGGAAACAACAGCAACGTTTCTAATTTTATCACTACTGTACTCTTTCATTGGAATCGCCTCCTTACTGGCAAATTACGGCTTTGCTAATACATTTCGACACTACAATAAAAAAATCCTCTTTTTCTGAGAAAAATTTCTTAGAAAAAGAGGATTATATACTAATACTAAATTAGAACAAAAATTTTAGTATTCCTATGTAGATCCTAAACTTAATTAAATTATTAATAAGACTTTATCGGTATATCCTATATATAGATGGGACTAGTGTCCTCACAAAGTTATAAAAAAGACGGTCTGTACTTGTGCCGCGACATCAGGAACGAGGAGCAAGCAAGTATAGACCGTCTTTTTTAATTAAGTTGTCTTTATGTAACGGGGCCCCATCTATATATAGGCAATACTAGTGGTAAATATATTAATTCACTAAATAATTTAGTTAAAACATAGAATACTAAAATTTCCCCGTCCGTTTGCCGTAGTGTTTAGAGTCCCCATTTTGTTTCCAACCCACTGTATCACCGATGGACATTACGCGGCGCGTCAAGCAGTCTTTACATTGTTCTGCATTGTCGTCTACGCATGGTTTATTATCATATAGCAAATATTTTGCACGGTGTTCAGGAATGGTGATGATAGGCATAAGGATATTTGCACCTGCGGCTAAGCCTTTTTCACGGCCTAGTTTATCTAGTGCTTGTAATGCAGTAGTTGCCGCAATGTTTACGTCTTTCAAGAATAAACGAGTTAAGGCAATCATCTTGAGGCCCAGTTGAACTCGTCGCAACTTGCCCTCTTCATCATCAATGCCCATTGCCAATGCTTCTTGGCCTAGAGGCGTATCATGATGCACTACATAAGGGCCCATACCAATCATGTCGATATCCATATCGCGATAGAACAAGATATCATTCACAAGATCTTCTTCTGTTTGCCCAGGTAGACCAATCATAACACCTGTGCCAACTTGGAAGCCCACGCGGCGCAAACGACGTAAGCATTCTACGCGCGTCTCAAAGGAGTGCAATTCATCACGAGGATGAATCTTATGGTATAAATCTGTATTGGTTGTTTCAATGCGTAATAAATAACGACTCGCACCGGCTTCACGCATGCGACGGTACGCCTCTTCGCTTTGTTCTCCTACGCACATCGTAATACCAAGAGAACCATCGCCGATGGCTTTAATGTCGCGAATTAAATCCACAACATAGTCCACAAAGGCATCATCACAGCGTTCACCAGATTGGAGTGTAATGGAACCATATTCATGATCGTATGCCCATTGCGCCATCTTGATGATGTCTTCGCGATTCATATCAAAGCGTTCCGTCTTGTCATTTTCACGACGGATACCGCAATAATTACAATTTTTAATGCATCGGTTTGAGAACTCAATGAGACCGCGATAATACGCTACAGGCTTTACGTATTTTGCCTTCACTTCGTAGGCCTTTTTATATATCAACTGCAACTGTTCTTCATCAGTTACAGACATGAGAAATCGCAATTCCTCCTCTGTCAGCCATTCATCGCCGACGAGGTCTTTTGCAAGAATGTCTTGCACTTGCAAACAATCACTTCCTTTCGTAACGAACCGTCATCGATTCGCTTGGTATGGTAATGGATTCAATGTCAGAGACACAAGTAAATCCATTAACTTCGCGGGGCAAGTCCCGCACATGTTTCACTTGTCGAGTTAAACATTCATGAGCCATCACACCGCGACTCATTTTAGAGGACGTACTCATCTGCTTAAACGTATCGCCCCGTAATTCCCAAAATTCAACGGTTATCACCTTTGGATGGTTCACCATTTTTGCATATTCTTTAGATGCTAGGTTTAGAATCCAATCTTCCTTGTGAAAGTATGCGTCCACCGCTTCACGCCATGTATCGTATAGATTAATGCCCACCTTATCGACCATATCGAGTCGATAGTCGCGCACCCCCATATTAGGTTCAACGACACCGTAAAATGCAGACAGCACAACGAGATGGCTTTCACCAAAAGCCTTGGCTTCGTCAGATAAGTTCGACCAGTCCAAATATTTGAAAGCAATGCCATCATAACTTTCACAGGCACGACCTACGGGATGAGCCTCAAAGGACTGATAAAAATCAAAAAGAGCTTGCGCCTTATCATCCTTAAGTTTTAATGCCTTTCCAAGAACCGCTACATCAAGGGATTGTACATGTGTTACAATTTCTTTCGTGATGTTCGGCTGAAATTGGCCATCTCGGACTACATGATGTACTGCCTCATCGTTGCTAGCAGCATCGGTAATGGTTTTTGTCTTACTAGGAGAGAGGACGATTTTCATGAGATAATTCCGCCTTAATAGATTCCTCTGTCAAATTGTCGATCAATTCAGGGTTCCACAACATGAGAGGCACCGCCACTACGTGGCTTGCTTTCAATTCTTTACATAATTTAATGCATTCTTTAAGATAATTAGAATCTTCATCTACAAGATCGCATACGATAACCACGTGACGCCCTTTAAGGTTTACACCTTCATAATCGATGCTTTCAGCAGATACTGTAAGCATGCCTGTTTCCAAGCGGCCTTCACTCATATCGTTCAAACGAGACATCAATACATGCTCAAGCATAGTAGATACAGGTGTCACTACGCGGCCAATGCCGATAAGAGCCTCAGGTTGTGCATGAACGATAACTGTTTTCTTCCGTTTATCCGTTCTGAACTCAATAAGGGCTTTTTCTAAAGCACCAAAAAATACGAATAACTGCCAAGGATCAAAAGAGCCTGTTTGGAACATATCGATAACAGAACCATCCTCATCCATATTGAGGCGCGTCAATAACTCTTCAGCAATATCGTTAACCACAACACTAAAATCAGATTGTATTGTCTCTTGTACGTTGATTTCCTTTGCCATTAGGGCCTCCTAATTTTCCATATATCACACTGCTGAGTGATACTCTCAACAGATATTATATTATTCTTAAAAATATTATTCTTAAAAATATTTTTCTTAATTATACTATTTTTAATTGTACCATATTTTATACCCCTCTTGGGTATTCAAAGATACGTGTTTCACATAATAGATACGTTAGCGACATGACAAAAGGACCGCCGTAGCGGTCCTTTGTATTCTAATGTTGTACTCTAATCTTGTATTCTAATGTTGTATTCTAATGTTGTACTCTAATCTTGTATTCTAATCTTGTATTCTAATGTTGTATTCTAATCTTGTATTCTAATGCTGTATTCTAATGTTGATTTTATAAGAAACCTTTTGGAAACTAACAAAGAATATTCTATTAGCCTACAATCAATAAGTAAATATTCATAATTGTAACGATGATACCTATGCCCCATAAAAGAATATTTGTAAATTTACGGTTCGCGTATTCTCCCATGACCTTGCGGCTACTTGTCATGTAAAGTTGCAAGAAGATGGTGATAGGTAATTGCAAGCTCAAGAACATTTGAGAGAACAATAATGCTTGGAAGGAATCTGTAATAAACACGATCAATAATAAGGCTGGAACATATGTTAGTGCCAAGCCTAATCGCGTATGGAAGTCTTTCATATCGTAAGACTCGCCAAACATTCCTGCAAAGATACTTGCCCCCGCCATACCTGCCGTAGCAGATGAGGCAAAGCCTGCAAATAACAATGCTATCGCAAAAATAATACCCGCTGCGGGTCCAATGAGTGGTCGCAACAACTCCTCAGCCTGTTCAAGTTCTGTTACTTCAATACCATGAGCAAAGAAGACGGCCGCCGCCAATATAATCATGGCGGAGTTAATCATCCACCCAATCCCCATAGATAACAAAGTATCGAGGAATTCATAGCGTAACTGCCGTTTCATTATCGCTGGATCTTGTGTATTAAACTGGCGACTTTGGATGATTTCAGAGTGCAAAAACAAGTTGTGAGGCATAATTACGGCCCCTAATATACTCAAAATAACGAGCATCGATGTATTAGGAATATTAGGATCCACCCAACCGATACCAGCCGCTGCCCAATCCACATTGACCATATTTACCTCAACAAGGTACGCCAATGCGATAAGGGATACAAAGCCAGCAATGATTCGCTCTAATTTACGATAGGAGTTCGTAATGAGCATAACCGTACAGATAAGAGCCGTCAAAATGCTGCCTATCAAGATAGGAATACCAAAGAGCATCTTCAAAGCGATAGCAGCGCCAATAAACTCAGCCAAGGCCGTCGCTGCCGCCGCAATTCCTGCCGTGCTAAGCACAAAGCGAGATGCATAACGCGGTAAAAACTCATAGGCACATTCCGACAAGCATTGACCGCGTACAATGCCTAAATGCGCCACATTATGCTGTAATAAAATGAGCATAATCGTAGATAGTGTGACTACCCACAATAATTCGTAACCATAACTAGCACCAGCTGCCAAGTTGGCGGCCCAGTTTCCTGGATCGATAAATCCAACGGTTACGATTATACCAGGTCCTATATATTTAAAGACCTCACTTACCTGTTGCTTACCGTTTTGATGGACAGTAAACAATTGTTTCTTTAAAAAATCAATCATTATAACCCCTTACTAAGAGTTATAGAGTGAACGTCATCTCCGTCTGCATACGAGCATCTGTTTTGGACTTTTTATCCTTGGAGTCCGCATAACGAATACGCACTTCATTATTTACCTTAACGCGAGAATCATCAATTTTGAATTTCTTCATTTTTTCTTTGATTTGTTCATCTGTTAAAGCCCGTTCTTCCGGTTTTGCTACTTCATCGCCAGCTTTATCAAGGGCTTCTTGTTGATCCTTGGATACTTGATAGGTCTTACCAGATATTTTAGCCCTTTCAGCACGCTTTTCATCTAGTTTTTGACGGCGCTCATCAGTAGCTTTTTTATCGCGAGCAATACGGTAATCCATTACATCACGCATATTTTCTTGGTAGATACGCAGTGCATATTCCCGATCATTGTCGTTCATTTGCTCACGTTTTGTGACTACCTCATCGATAAGCGGCATAAGCTCATCCTTTGTATAGCTAGCACCATCAAAAGTAAATCCGTGAGTATCTGTAATAGCACCATGTTTAATGAGCCTTTGTAACGCTGTATATGTCCAATCATTAGGCGTAATAACATTTGAGTTCACATGCTGTTGTCCTTTACTAGAACTACTAACAGTCTCTACATCAGCACTTACGCCATCCACCATAGGACGTGCACTTGGGATGGCAATACTTTCAGCATGACTAAAGCCAACAGACGCAACAAGGCATAATGCACCAATGCCTAACGCTCGACGGATACGATTCATTTGACGTGTATGTTTTGTATTCATAAGAGTCTCCTTAAAATTACATTTTATACAATCTATTATATGAAACCCCTAGTCATACGTCAACTCTATACCCTTACACACCTGTGTCATTCAATACTGATAAGGCCTCGGACTCACTCGAATCCTCACAAATTTTGGGCCTATATAAATAATATAATAAATCACTATATTATACAAAAAGACCCCACATCGAGTGATGTGAGGTCTTTACATGGCGGAGGATTAGGGATTCGAACCCTAGCGACGGTAACCCGCCCTAACGATTTAGCAAACCGTCCTCTTCAGCCTCTTGAGTAATCCTCCATGCTTTACTGGGTAATCATATCATACCCAATAAGGCATTGTCAATCGTCTTATTTCAGCATAGATTCGATGAACCAGATCTGTTTTACATAGTATGCAACGTGATCTTCCATCATGCTTACGAGCAAGAAATCACCTTCTTCATCAGCTGCTGCACGAATTGCTACAGCTTGATCATTCATGTATTTGAAGTCTTTAAGAAGGATATCAATTACCTTTGCTTGAGGGATGTCTTCTTGTCCCAATTCTTCGATTTTAGTCAATTTTGCGTATTCTGCAGAATTTACCAATGGAAATTGACCTTGCATTTTCACATGTTCTGCTACGGCATCAAAGTATTCAAAGGCTTCATCATAAATGGATTCCAAGTATTCATGAATAGATTTGAATTGCGGACCAGTTACATTGAAGTGTAGGTTATGTAATTTTACATTCCATACGGAAAGATCTGCTAAATATTGATTTACTTGTTGTACGTTTTTCATAATAAAACTCCTTTTTTCACTTAATTCTCAATTATAGTTTATTCTAAAATCAGAACAAACACAGTTGGCTTCTACGCCATCAATTCGTTTATTTAATTTATAATCAATATTGATTATGTTTATATTCTACCAATAATGATTTTCCATGTCAATATATGAATAGATATTTTTGTATAAAAGTTTAATGAAAACATTATAACCATACTAAATCAAACATATCCCCAGTCCAATACAATACATACCAAATCTAAATCCAATAATTCACGGAATCATGTTTCTACGAATCATAAAAAACCTCTAACTACTAGTTAATCTAATAGTTAGAGGCTTGTATGATTCTATATTCAATATGACTCTATATTAAAAATGATTATATATTAAATACGCTTTTATATTAAATATAGTATTCTATGTAATTATCAGGAATCTTCTTCTCCTCTGCTTGTGCAGCAGCTGCATTGCGACTAGGTTTACGGACATACATATTTTCTGGATCTGTTTCAAAGATTACCATATCCTTAGGAATATCATGTTTAATAACGAGATTACAGCCAATCTTCGTGCGCGCACCAATCGTAATATCCCCTAAGATTTTTGTACCCGTACCGATGAGTACATCATCTTCAATGGTCGGATGACGCTTTACCTTTTTAGAAGACATCCCACCTAGTGTTACTTGATGGAACAAGGTTACATTATCACCTACAATAGCCGTTTCACCAATAACAACCCCCATACCGTGATCGATAAAGAGGCCACGACCAATCGTCGCACCTGGATGGATTTCAATGCCCGTTACATGACGAGAATGGAGAGCCACACGACGAGCCAAGATGGGCCACCCCGCCTTATATAAACGGTGGGCAAAGAAATGCCAGAACAAAGCCGTAATATGCGGATATGTCCATATAACCATCCATACACTTGTGGCAGCTGGGTCAGAATCCATTACGCGCTTAATATTATATTGAATTTTGCCCCATAATTCGCGCAAACCTTGCATCATAGTGACTCCATCTCAAATAACTCTACTTACATTCTACAGAAATATAGATATATCTAGTATACAACATATTGGGTCTATATTCCTATATATAAGGCTTTATATCTATATAGAACCTATTCTTATACCAATCCAAAATTCAGTATTGTATCTATATGAAATCTATTATTTAACGTATTCGTTGTTGCCAAAGTCCAAGAGGGATAAATATTTCTCTACTCCATCAGGTGCAATAACAACGATGTTCGCCTTAGGTAACTCACGAGCCATGCGTTTTGCCGCTACAATGGCCGCCCCCGCGGAAAGGCCAATAGAGATACCACTTTCACGCATAAAGGTTTGCACCTCGCTAAAAGCTTCTTCGTCACTTACAGTTTGCACGCCATCCATCAATGTTTGGTCAAAGTTTTCAGGAATAAACCCAGCCCCAATCCCTTGAATTTTGTGAGGGCCGCCCTTACCTTCGGTAATAGCAGGAGATCCCGTTGGCTCTACAGCAATGGCTTTTAGATTAGGATTATGTTCTTTCAATCGTCTTGTAACGCCTGTGAAAGTACCACCTGTACCGATACCCGCTACAAATACATCAACATTTGGCACTTGTTCTACAATTTCAGTACCCGTCGTGCGGTAATGCATATCTGGGTTTGCAGGATTTACAAATTGGCCCAAGGTGAAAGCATTTGGATACTTCTCCAAAATTTCATTGGCCCGCTCAAGAGCCCCCTTCATACCTGTTTCTTTTGGTGTTAAGATGAGCTGCGCCCCATACGCCTTAATAAGCTCTCGGCGTTCTTTACTCATACTTTCAGGCATGATAATCACTGTTTTAATATGTAAAATAGCGCCTACCATAGCAAGAGCGATCCCCGTATTACCACTTGTGGCTTCTACAATGATGCTATCCTCATGGATACGACCTTGCTCTTTTGCAGCCTGTAACATACCGAGTACGGCACGGTCTTTTACAGAACCGCCTACATTATATTTTTCAAGCTTTACATAAATATTGGTATTTGGCAATTGATATATCGGTGTTTTACCAATAAGTTCAGTTGTTTGGTTTGTTACTATACTCATCTAATTCTCCCTCTAGCGATAGATGATAAAAATCGTCCTTAGGAACATCCCAAGGACGATTTTATATTGCACCTTGTTATTCACCATATACGGAGTATAACCGTTTATGTATTCCAATTAATACAACCATACTCTAACATTTGAATCATTTCATTGTCAAGAGAATGAGAACGACTTTTAAAACCCTAAAAATACAGGAAATAACTAGCTTTATCTATTTTTTTGTAAGTGCGTCAAGTACCCCATCCCATGTGATGGGTACCATTATAATGATGAGGGCCAATCCAATAAAGAAAATTGCTCCTACCAAGACTGTAAGACGAGGGATAAGAGATATAGCCATGCTACTAACTAAGTGCGATACTTTAGTTACATCATGATGTAATGCTACATGACCCCATAAGAAACCAGCAACTACATAGGTGATAATATATGGGTCGAAAATGATTAGGGTCGTCAATTCATTATCAGCATGCATAATTCGGTTAATACTCGGAGACACTAATACATTTACAAGTATAGCTAGGATTTTAAACCACACTAGGCACACGATATAAGGCCACATTGTTTTTATCGTCATTCTCAGCATATAGAGCAAGCCCACCAAGCTCGCTCCAAGAGAGCCTCTTTGACTCCCCATGTAGCGCTCCATCCAAGATGACTTCTGTTTACCTGCATCTACTTGGTCATAATAAAAGGATAAATCCCGTTCTCCATGGGCTAAATCAACAAGCCCTAATACTTGAAACAACACAAGCGAAAAGACTAGAATAACGCCTATTTGAAAGCTTTCACTAAAGAACATGTCCATGGGATCGAAATCAAGATAACCAATGTTAAAAAGATTACCATATACATCGTGAAACGCAATATATATACCATTCGTTACGAGCATATCTAACACAAATAGGAGCAACACAAAGATGATATATCCGTTCCAGCGAGTCCATTTACTTTGTTCTCTTAAATGAGTATGAGTCTCTACGATTATTGATGCAGGTTGTAAAGACAAGGTCACACCCATCATAAAACAAGTAATAAAGGATGCGACCATTGTTAAATATTCGTATGCCATATTAACGGTATGCTACGCGCTCAGGCTGCATGTCATGAAAATGAAGGCGCTCTTTTGCCGTCTTTTCCCACTCAGTACCAGGCTTGCCATAGTTAGCATATGGATCGATAGATAAACCACCGCGCGGCGTAAACTTACCCCACACCTCGATATATTTAGGATTCATCAACTTCACAAGATCTTTCATGATAATGTTGATGCAGTCCTCGTGAAAGTCCCCATGATTGCGGAAACTAAACAGATACAACTTCAAAGACTTGGACTCTACCATCTTCTTATCTGGCACATAAGAAATATAGATTGTGGCAAAGTCTGGTTGACCTGTCATAGGACACAAACTTGTAAACTCAGGACAGTTAAACTTAACGAAGTAATCATTATCAGGATGCTTATTATCAAACGCCTCCAACACCTGTGGCGCATAATCAGTAGGATAATCGGTCTTGTGACCTAACATCGTTACCCCTTGTAACTCTTTTTCAGATCTGCCGGATGCCATAAGGAACCTCTTTCTATAAATTCTATAACTCTATAATTAGATATACTAAATAATTCATGTAACACTTAATTATAGCATATAAAGAACGACCTATAGCACTACTTCCTCCTATAAACCATCTAATAAGAGAATCTCCCTTTTTAATAGAATTTCCCCCTTTATAATTCATACAGTAAATCTATAGTAAATCATATCTATCATTTACTATATAGATTGTGTAAAATTAAAGTTCATAATATAATATTCATATATCCATGTTATATTACCCATTATAATTTATCGCTACGTTTTATACACAATGGAGGTTACCATGAAATTAAAACAACTGATTTTGTCCGGTATAGCCGTTGGAGCGCTAGCTTTCACAAGTGGAATGGTGCAACCTGCCCAGGCAGCAGTCGGAACGGAGACAGCTACAACGACACAGAGTTTAAAAAGACCTGCATCAGTAACGACACAGCATTATATCAATGTAGATGGCATATTATTAGAGCCCATAGATAATAAACCAAATGTTATCTATGTTGACGGTCAACCACTCGTAGCGTTACGTCAAGTATCAGAAGCATTAGGTTATAAAGTATCTTGGGATGCCCCTACAAAAACGGCATTAATCGATATGAATATTGCTACATTAGCGGTACAACCAGACTCTAAACAAGTCGTGCGCAAGGGTAAATTGCAAATCATCAACCTTGATACATCCGAATCTTTACTGCCTGCAGCACGTATGGTGGACGGAATTCTATATGTAAGTCCGAACGCATTCAAACTCTTGTTAAATGATGTAACCATCAATAAAGACGAAATATATATCGTTCCACAACAAAGCCAATTGGCCACTGATTCAAACACGCAAAAAGGCAAACGAAACGGTATCGAAACATTTTTACCGGATCAAGGAGATAAAGTAATTCCATACGAAGAAGAGGAAACCAAAGAAAAGAAACCTCTTATTACGGTAAAACGAACTAATACCAAAACAGCTACCAAAGGCACAGAAAATACCGAATACGTACGCTCTAACGGATTAAACAGATAATAAATCTTTCGTATATCTACATATAATTTAGCACCTTATAACTTAAAGAAGGCAACTCATCACCATGATGAATTGCTTTCTTTTTTGATTTTGCTAGTTTATTATTTCCGTTACTTTATATTGTTACTTTATTATTACTCTTACCCTTTACGGCTCAATACAGTTTATTGCTTACTGTTTTTTGACAGATTATCTAAACTATCTTTTGCCGTATCCATACTCCGTTTCAGATCCTTCATGGATTCTTTCATGTCCGGCGCTGTAAGGCCAGATTTGTCGATGCCTTTTGCAGAGTCAGAAGCACGCCTACTATTTTCCTTAGCTTGTTTCATATCATCTTTAATACGAGTCATATTTTCATCAATTTCATCAAATGACTCATCATACAGAATGAAATTACTGCCTCCGTGAGAAGTAATATTAAGCGGCCCCATCGTGAGCTGTCCATCATCGATACGCAAAGCATCCGTAGTAATAGTAGTGATTTTCGTATGTACGTTCACATCGCTAAAGGATAAATGCCGTCCTTTATTGTGAAAGTTTCCCGTAATGCTTTGAATCGGAATTAGCATATAGTGCCCTTCACCAGACCAGAAGTTACCCCATACCTCCATGTCTCGAGGTTGGCCTTCACTTTTAAAGTTCAAATTTGCCGATACGGGCACGAGAAACTCAGGAGCCTTGAGGGCTACACTGCTATCTAAATCCTTTGCTACGCCTGTAATCGTATAGGCCCGAGTGTCCAAATTATATACACCTTTAGCCTCCAATTTACCGCTGTATACATTGGCACTAACGTTTTCAAAATTTAAAATACCATCTTGGTACGTCACATCTCCTACTACATTCTCAAAAGTAAGTGCAGGAATGCGTAAAATAGGCATCGTCACACGACCTTTAGCTAAGGGACGATTAAAATCACCTGTTACCTTTGTAAGCAAGGTCATAGCATCATGAATATTCTCACCAAAGCCTAGTGATGATGGATCCACCCCTTTCACATCAAATTGTAGATCCAGTTGAGGCATGCGATGCTTTAAAACATCCTTTAAATCTACACGACCTTTTAATACGAGACCATCCCCTATGGCGGTACCACCAAATTTGCCCGTCTCCATATCGATACGAATCGCTCGCTTACTATCAAGATCAATTTTTGAGTTTACATTCTTTATCACATAATGGCGATTTCTATTAAAAACCTCTAACTGACTATTTCTAAGTGTAATCTTAAGATCTAAATGTTGACCTTGCCAATTAAAGTTACGTACTTTCTTACCTAGTTCCTCTTGCCGTTCTTGTGTGGTCTTTTTAGGTGCTTTTGGACGAGGCTCTACCTCATTAATTGGTTTATTTACATCTGGAGATATGGGCGCGAAATCCAACCGATTATTATCGTCCAAATCAATGACTATAACCGCATCATCTAATTCAATGCCCTTGATAGCGGAGGACTTAAAATTACGTGTCACCACATCCCACATATTGACGCGGACTTTCCCACTTGGTGCATTGAGCAACTCATGCCCTTCTGGGTCCTTCCAAACAAGGCCTGTAAAAGTCAAAGTTCCCCATGGTGTAGCAGATAAACTTTCAACAGTAACCGTACCGCGCATCATAGTTTGTCGAGCCATAACCTCATTAAAAATAACGCCCATTCCACGACTAGCAATGGTTGCTAGTACAAAGACTATAATCGCTCCAATGGCAAGAAAGGCAGCAATGCCTTTTAGGCCTTTCTTATACAATTGTTTATATTTTGTCCAATAAGAACGTATATAATGTTTCATAGCCCTATTATAACATGTTCAAATCACAATACCCATGTGGTGTTGCCTGTATCAATCATATTGACCATAAGAAACTCTTTTCCATACAAAAAGCGCCTTGCTCACAGAAAACTCTGCATGCAAGGCGCCATTACCTAACTATTTTATAAAAAAGACAGCAAATTTATAGATTAAAAGTGCACCCACAAATGTGAGTGCACTTTATATATTGCAATAATCAATCTTATGCTTTTACTTCTTTACCGTATTTTACAAGGCTTTCAGCTTCGATTTCAGCTTGAGTCCGATAGTCTTGAGGAATGCTAGACAAGCGAATCCAACTACGTACGGCTTCTACCAATACGATAAGGATCATGAAGAACATAGCAGCACTAAATGCTACTAAAATCCATTTACCAGCAGGAATATAGCTGTAGAATACATTTTCATAGTCTGCAGCGATAGCCACGATAGCCATTAAGATACAAGGAATACCTGTTACCCAAGCATAGCGTTTGCGGCCAAGTCTCATAATAACTGTAGTACCTACGGCCAATGTCATGGTACCTAATAATTGGTTAGATACGCCGAATAGAGGCCAGATAATACCGATATTACCTTGTAGAACTAGGTAGCCCCACAAGATACAAATTAAAGCGGCACAACCATACACACCAGGAGCCCAGTGTTGGTCGTTGAATTTAGGATGGAAATGACCTAATAATTCTTGAAGTAAGTAACGACCTACACGAGTACCAGCATCGATTAATGTCATGATGAACAATGCTTCAAACATGATACAGAAGTGATACCAGTAACCCATCAAGTGAGCCATGTTAGGCAATCTGGAGAAGATATGAGCCATACCTACTGCAAGGGATACGGCGCCACCAGGACGGTGCATCAAGTCTTCACCAACCATTGCAGACAATGCTGGCAATTCATGGACTTGAAGGCCTAAAGCTTTGAAAGACTCAACTGTGGAGTTAATCGCAAAGTAATCATCTGGATGCAATGCAGTGGCAGCAATCAACGCCATCATAGCGATGAAGCCTTCTGTTAACATCGCACCATAACCGATAGGTAAAATTTCTTTTTCATTAGTAAGCATTTTAGGTGTTGTACCTGTAGCAATAACAGTATGGAAGCCAGATAACGCACCACATGCGATAGTAATGAAGATGTAAGGGAATACGGAACCTTTCAATACAGGACCGCCGCCCCAGATGTAAGGAGTTACAGCTGGCATTTGAATTTCAGGCATTACGATAATAATACCAAGAGCCAATGCACCGATTGTACCGATTTTAAGGTATGTGGACAAATAGTCACGAGGAGCAAGTAACAACCATACTGGCAATGCAGCTGCAAAGAAACCATACACAGCAAGCATAATTTCAATGGTTTGCAAGTCGTATGTGAACCAAGATGCATATTCGCTAGCCGCTACATTTGGACCGTAGATGATAGCTGCGAAGATTAAGGCTACCCCAATAATAGTCGCCTCTTGGATTTTACCAGGACGCAACCATTTCAAATAAATACCAATAAAAATAGCGATTGGAATGGTAGCAAATACGGAGAAGAATCCCCAAGGAGAGTTATGCAATGCGTTAGCTACTACTACAGCCATACCAGCAAGGGTAATAATCAATAGGAATAAGGTAGCGAGCATAGCACCAAAACCAGCAAGTTTACTGATTTCTTCGCGAGCAATATCCGCAATCGATTTACCATCGTAACGAACGGAAGCAAACAAGATAACCATATCATGTACAGCACCGGCTAATACGGAACCAATTAGGATCCATAATGCCCCAGGCAAATACCCAAACTGTGCTGCGATAACAGGACCTACAAGTGGACCTGCACCAGCAATTGCTGCAAAGTGATGACCAAAGGTTACCCATTTGTTGGTTGGCACGTAATCGTGACCATCATTGTGAACCATGGCTGGCGTTGGACGATATTGATCCAATGTCAGTACCTTAGCCGCTATAAAAGCCCCATAAAAGCGGTACGCTAAAATTAGAATACACGCGGAGGCAATAACTAAGTAAATACCATTCATAACCATATAAACACCTCCAATAATCACGTGACATGGAGTATATGAATATTACTGATAAAACTTATGTATCGTATCCATGCCACAATGGCTTCCTAAAATGTTAGTACTTACAACATTATTGTATAACTAATCAACAAGGTGTCAATTATTAATTTCTCATTTTGAAAGTTAAGTATAACTATAAAGCATAATAACGGCATTCTCTACCTATGAGATGCCGTTATTATCCTAGATATATTGGTTACTGAATGACTCATTCTTATCTGTAATAAAAGATAGCTATATCCCTATTCTCCTGCTTTCCTATAAGTTTTTGTAATAGTCCCAAATGTACGCAACAAATTTAGACCTACGACACCGCTTTTTTCAGGGTGGAATTGCATTCCATATACTCTACCTCGTTCTACAATGCCAGGTACATCGATACCATAATTTGCAGTAGATATGATATATTCAGGATCTGTATCCACATAATAGGAATGAACGAAATATGTATATTGATCATCTACATTGCTAAAAGCACTATGAGGCTGGTGTACTACATTTTTATTCCAACCCATATGAGGCACGCTAAGGCCAAGGTTGCGAGGAATTTCTTTTACCTTACCGGGAATAAGGCCTAAACCGGGCGTTGGGCCGTATTCTTCAGATTCTTCAAATAAAAGTTGCATGCCTAAACAAATACCTAATAAAGGTATTTCACGTTTTACTACTTCATAGATGACATCGACTAAACCACGTTCTTTTAGAACTGCCATCGCCGGTGCATATGCGCCTACACCTGGCAAGAGAACACCATCAGCATTTAGTATGGTCTCAGGATCTGCCGTTAGCACTGCATCAAGACCGATATAAGCTAATGCTTTCTGAACATTGAAGGTATTCCCTGCATCATAATCTATAATGGCAATCATAATAAACTCCATTCTATAGGGTAAAACACGATAAGATTAAACAAAACGTATTACGAATTGTATGTTATTCTGTACGAATTAATTCATGAAATCTCTTAATATCCTGCGCATAACATCCCCATCTTGAGACATAGGAATCGTAAGACGCAACCACCCTTCACGTTGACCTCGGCGCACTTGGTAACCTGATTTGAGCCAAGCATCTGCAAGACCTTCCGCATCAGGCGCTGAAAAAAAAATAAAATTAGCCTCACTCTTATAGTAGTGAATACCTAGCTCGTCAAAAAGGATTTCCCATTTTGACCGTTCCTCTGCATTTTGAGAGACCGTTCTCGCCACGAATTCTTGATCACCGAAAGCGGCTTCTGCCGCCACTTGAGATAAGGTATTCAAATTATACGGCAAGCGAATGGTTTGCATATAATTTGCCAATTCTATAGGTGTCATCATGTAACCTACACGGTAATTGGCAAGGCCATAGGCTTTCGAGAAGGTACGCATGATAGCCACATTAGGGAACTCATCCAAGAGCGCACGTGCCGTAGGAACTGCTACAGAGGTAACAAAATCGATATACGCCTCGTCTATGATGACCAAGGTTTCCTTTGGTATAGCTGCTACAAGTTTGCGGATATCTTCAACAGACTCATAGGTACCCGTTGGATTATTAGGATTACAAATCCACACGAGGCGTGTCGTTTCATCTACAGCTTTCACGAGAGCAGAAAAATCATACTGTCCTGTTTCAAAATCAGCTGGCACCTCGCGGATCTCAGCACCTTCCACAAGGCCATTCAAGGCATATTCCGAGAAGGCTGGCACGCTTACTACGATGGAGTCACCAGCGGTAATCAATGTTTTATTGACCATGGCGATGACCTCATCGAGACCTACGCCGATGACGAGTTGCTCAGGTTGTACTTGCCAGTAGTCAGCGAGTTTCATACGCAAATTGGAGGCGTTGCCATCCGGATAGTAGTTGGCATCATTATGGGTTACATAGCTAAGGATAGCCTCCCGTACCAATGGCGATGTACCGTAAGGATTTTCATTCGCCGACAAGCGCACCAATCGCTCTACACCAAGGCGCTCTTTCACCGCTTCAGCCGGCTCCTCAGGTATATAAGGTTTCAATGTGCGAATTATCTCTTTCATAGGCTATCCTTTCTATCTATTCCTTAACGCATATAACTCATATAACACTTAAAAAACACATATAAACTCCACCAGAGCTCATATGTCCGAGCTCATAACAGGATATACATTATAAGTTTGTAATTTCTGGGCGATCCGTAGTCTTGCTAACAACCCCTTCGCGGCTCGCTAGCTCAGCTTCAATGGCTTCGTATGGGATATTTTTCTCCGCTAATAACACGAGCAAGTGATATAACACGTCTGCTGTTTCGTAAATCAGCTCCTGTGGATCTTCATTTTTTGCGGCGATTACTACCTCTGTAGCCTCTTCACCAACTTTTTTCAAGATTTTATCGAGCCCTTTGTCGAATAAATAATTCGTATAAGAACCTTCCTTTGGCTGTGCCTTACGGTTTTTAATAATTTCGTATAATTCGTTCAGTGTTTGCTGTGCCATGTTTAACTCCGTTCTACTTCATTAAAGAAACAGCTTGTACGCCCAGTATGACAGGCAGGACCTTCAGGCTTAACTTGAATGAGCAAGGTATCGCCATCACAATCTAGGGCCATGCTCACCACGTGCTGCACATTACCGCTAGTGCCACCCTTATGCCATAGTTCTTGACGAGATCGAGACCAAAACCACGTTTCCCTTGTTTCCAGTGTCTTGTGAAAGCTTTCTTCGTTCATCCACGCCACCATGAGGACGTCCTTTGTCTCCGCATCCTGCACAACCGTCGGCAACAAGCCATTTCCTTTTTCAAAATCCGGTTTCATATTCTATCCTTTATTAAAAGTAATCAATAATCTGTTATCCTATATTAGCTTGTGTCTCTATCTATTGCTATTTCTATTTTCTGTTTATCTATAAATAAACTATTTAACTAACTCTGAACATATAGACTAGTAAAGAACTTACGAGAGATAATAATTTTTTAAATCTGTTTTAGCGTACTGTAATTCCGTGAGCTCGTAGTTCTTGTTTGAGTTCAGGAATTTTAACTTCTCCGAAGTGGAATATAGATGCCGCCAGTGCACCGGTAACGCTGGTTTGCTTAAAGAGATCTATAAAATCCTCAACCTTACCTGCCCCTCCAGAGGCGATGATAGGTACATTTACGACGGACTCTAGAGCCTTATATAGTTCAATATCAAAGCCGGATTTCGTGCCATCTTTGTCCATACTTGTCACTAGCAACTCTCCTGCTCCACGAGCTACGGCCTCTTTAGCCCAGTCGAGAGCTTTCCATTCTGTACGGTTGCGCCCACCATGAGTGTAAGCATACCATTCACCAGTTTTTTCATCGGTTTTCACGTCGATGGCTACCACCATACATTGATTGCCAAACTTTTGAGCCCCTTCTGTGATGAGCTCAGGGTTAACGAGAGCCGCGGAGTTCAAAGATACCTTGTCGGCACCAGCTTTTAACAAAGCCGTCATATCATCAACGCTCTTGATACCACCCCCCACGGTGAGTGGCATAAATACTTGTGTGGAGATTTCTTGAACCACATCGCGCATAGTAGTCCGCGCATCAACGGTGGCCGTAATGTCTAAAAATACGAGCTCATCAGCTTGTTGCTGCTCATAGGAGGCCGCAATGTCTACGGGACTGCCTACGTCTACGAGATTAACAAAGTTAACCCCTTTTTTTACGCGCCCATCATCTACATCTAGGCAAGGAATAATCCGTTTCGCTAACATAAAGCTCCTTTCCATCGAGTGTCACTCAATATATTCCATTGGTTGCGATCAATAATTAATTTGAGAGCATCACAATCATTTCTATTATTTCTGCTGATTGTACTCGGCGATTTCCTCTAGTGTAATCGAGCCCTCATACAGAGCCTTACCAACGATGCTATCCATAACGCCTTTTTGTTCAAGGGATTTAATATCTGCCAAATTACGAACACCCCCAGAGGCAACGATGCGTGCTGTAGAGAATTCTTTTTGCAAATTTCCAAGTAACTCTTCATTGGCACCCTGCATCGTACCGTCTCGGTCTACATCGGTAACGATAAAATACTTTGCCCCACCTTCAACCATGGCACCAATTAAATCGGTCATCGGCACGTCGGATTGGTCGAGCCAACCTTCAGCGGCGACCTTGCCATTTTTCCCATCTACACCGATAACGATGCGCTCCGCACCGTATTCAGCGATAACCTGCTTTGTAAGCTCCGGATTTTTAAGCGCTACAGATCCTAAGATAACCCGATCTACGCCCAAGCCTAAATAGATATCAACGGCCTCTTTATCACGGATGCCGCCTCCAATTTCCAGAATACCTGTAAAAGCTACACGCACTGCTTTTACAATATCTACATTTACAGGCTTGCCCGCCTTGGCTCCGTCTAAATCGACAAGGTGTAAGGCCCCCACTTTAGCTGCTTCATATTGTTTCGCTTGGTCTACTGGATCAGGATTGATGACCGTTTCCTGTGCAAAATCGCCTTTATAAAGACGAACACTGCGCCCATCTTGTAAATCTATAGCTGGAAAAATCATAGGTTCTCCTTTATTAAATGACTGTATTAAATAACGCCCTTTGTAGAATTTACGCCTTGGATATCTGGGTTGATAGTAACTGCTTTGCGCAACGCACGGCCCGTTGCCTTAAACATGCTTTCAATAATGTGGTGTGTATTGCGACCATATAAATTGCGCACATGTAAGTTCATAGCAGCGCTCATCGCAAGAGCTTGGAAGAAATCCTCCACCAACTCTGTTTCAAAGTTGCCACCTAGAATCGGCGTACTCCATTCCCCTTGGAAAACGAGGTATGGACGACCGCTCAAATCGATTACAACTTGCGTCAATGCTTCATCCATAGGAACCCAAGCATCGCCATAGCGCTCGATACCAGCCTTATCGCCAAGAGCTTTCACCAAGGCCTGACCTAATGCAAGTCCAACGTCCTCAACCGTATGATGAGCATCCACATATGTATCGCCCTTTGCCTCTACCATAAGTTCAAAACGGCCGTGCTTCGCCAATAGCGTCAACATGTGGTCAAAAAAGCCAATCCCTGTGGATATGGAGCTTGTTTGTGCCCCATCAAGGGTAATTTCTACTGTAATATCTGTTTCTTGAGTGGTGCGTTGCACCGTACCTGTGCGTATCATAACGACCTCTATACTTCAAATCTATTTTTATAATCTATATTTCTAATCTATGTTTTCACTGTATATTTTAAATACACATATAAATATAGATACCAAATTTATTTTCTAATATTTTTTATAAGCTATTTTTCAAATCGTACTTCGATGGCACGAGCATGCGCTTCGAGACCTTCCGTACGAGCCAATGTAGTAATGTGTTTTGCCACTTCTTCTAAACGTTCTTTTGTAAATTGTGTGAAAGATGTACGTTTCACAAAGTCATATACGCCTAACGGAGATGAGAATCGCGCCGTACCACTAGTAGGCAATACGTGGTTCGTACCACCTACATAATCGCCCAATGGTTCAGACGCATAAGCGCCGAGGAATACGGAGCCTGCATTTTGAACGAGGCTCATGTAATTCATTGGATCTGGCAATTGGATTTCCAAATGCTCTGGCGCCACTTCGTTCATCACCGTGAACATGTCTTCAATGCTGTCCATAATAGCAATGTAACTGTTGTTTTCAATAGCTGGACGAGCGATACTTTCACGAGGTAACAGTTTAAGTTGACGTTCCACCTCATCGGATACGGCATTTGCTAAACTTTCACTAGTAGTCACCATAATAGCGCGCGCACGAGGATCATGTTCAGCTTGAGATAAGAGATCTGCTGCGAGGTGAACTGGATTTGCGCTGTCATCGGCGATAACACCGATTTCACTTGGACCCGCAATCATGTCGATATCGACTTGGCCAAATACTTGACGTTTCGCCGTTGCCACGTAAATATTGCCAGGGCCTACGATTTTATCTACCTTTGGAATCGTTTCCGTACCATAAGCAAGGGCCGCCACACCTTGGGCACCGCCCACTTGATATACCGCATCAACGCCGGCAAGCTTTGCAGCACCTAATACGGCAGGATTAATGCCATCCTTTTGAGGGGGCGTAACCATAACGATTTCTCTCACCCCTGCGATTTTTGCAGGCAAAGCAGTCATGATAATGGTCGAAGGGTACGCGGCTGTACCTCCAGGGACGTAGAGACCAACGCGAGCCAAGGGAATCACCTTTTGACCGCGGATGATACCCGGTGTATCCATGTCCACAAAGCCCTGCTCGATTTCACGGCTGTGGAATTCTGTAATGTTTGCCTTTGCCTTTAATAATGCGGCTTTCAAATCATCAGATAAAGACTCATAAGCTGCGTTGATTTCCTCTTGAGGCACCTTGAAATCTTCAATGGAAACGCCGTCAAATTTTTCAGAATACGCTTTGAGCGCCGCATCACCGTTAGTGCGGACATCAGCAATGATATCGTACACCCGACGTTCAATCTCCATATCTGTGGTTTGTTGTGTATAATTCCGTACGATGGCAAGCATCGCCTCTAATGATTCCTTATATATTTTCATCTGTCGTCCTTCTTCCTACTTGAGCTATCCGTATTGCTAGTTAAATATATGATTCACTCTACATCTTACTTATTAATTGCTTCTGAAAGCTGATCTATGAGTTTAAAAATGGTGTTTCGCTTTTGTTTTAATGCTAATGGATTTGCTACTAAGCGTGTAGATATGGGCTGTAGCCAATCGAAGATTTCTAGATTGTTTTCACGCAAAGTGGTACCCGTTTCCGTAATATCTACGATAGCATCTGCTAGTCCTACAAGTGGGGCCAGCTCAACAGAGCCTTCAATCTTGATGATTTCCACGTCTTGAGCGCCAAAGTACTGTTTTGTAACGGTTGGATATTTCGTACCAATTCGTTGGCGGCGACCTTCTTTAGGATCATAGCCCGCTAAGGACGCCAAGATAAATTGGCATTTACCCGTTTGTAAATCTAACATTTCATAGCTCGTATCGTCTTGTTCATCGAGCACATCGCTACCGACGATGCCAAGATCAACCACGCCATTTTTCAAATACGTCGTTACATCTGGCCCCTTTGCAAGGATGACCTCCATAGAATCACCTAAAGAGATAATGAGCTTACGCGCCTTATTATGTAATGGCTCGCAATCAATGCCACATGCTTCTAGGAGTGGAATAAAATCCTTTTCTACGCGCCCCTTCGTAAGAGCGATACGCAATGTATCGTTATCTTGAGCTTTACTTTCACCCTGCAAGGTAACATCAGTCAAGACGTCGATATTGAAAGCCATCCCTACTGCCGGCATCGGCGTACCATCAAAGCTAGATAGCAAGCCATCATAGCGACCGCCGCTAACGATGTATTGAGACACGCCATCCACATAGCCTCTAAACGTAAGGCCTGTGTAATAGGATTGAAGCGGTTCCGTAGATACATCGATGCGAACCTGTTGCCCCGTTGCTTCCACTTGATTTGCCATATCTACGAGATTATCTAAAATGCGCTGCGCCGCTGCAGGCAAGATAATCTGATTTAGCTCATCCTTAATATCTTGAACTGTACCAAACAAGCGAGGCCATACAGTTAAGAATGGATATAGCGCACTATTTTTAAAGTCAGAAATCAACTCGTTATATCGTGGCAAATATTTAGTAAATAAAGCCTCTAAGAGCTCTGCTTTTTCATCATCACTGAGTCCAAGAGCATCGGTAATAGCACGAGAGAAACGAGCATCCCCAATCTCAAGCAATAAACTATTGCCCAACTGAGCTTCATTCACCTCTTTAATAATTTTAAAACACTCTTGCTCAGCCTCAAGCCCTTCGTAGCCTACCATCTCGATGCCACCTTGCGTCACTTGGTTAACATCACCACGGTGCTTTTTATTTTTCATAAATACATCGCCCAAATAGTAGAACGTGCGAGGCAATTCAATATTTGTAGTCGCCAAGAAACGACCAATAGGCATGGTCAAATCAGGACGAATTACGACGGACACTTCAGAACTATCCATAAATTCGTACATATGTTGACCGCGCCCCATTGCATAGCCATTGAATACATCTTTATACTCTACGAGAGGCGTAGAAATCTTTGTGTATTGACGATTTCGACAAAGACCGAGCACATATTGACTCACATCATCCTTACGCTCTGCTACGATCCCTATATCATCGCGGAAACCAGTAGGTAATTGCTGCTGTACCATCGTAAACATCCTTTCTATCAATTGATTCATATTATTTCTCACGCCTGTGAAAGCCATATTTCTGTACTATCATTGGGATTATGTGGCTATCCAATACACTATGAGAAAAAATTTACCTATATCGATACTTTTCTATTTTATCGCTTTAATTTATTAAAGTATGAAATCATAATATAACGGTTCTATAGAATTGTCAATAGAACCGTTAATATTTCATGTATTTACTATAATAATGATTTTATACTAGCCCCAAACGTTTTCTATATCTGCCACGCTATGTGCATCAGACCCCAATACAAATGGCACACCGATGATAGCCGCCATGCCTTGAATGAAGCGGCTTGGGTACATTTCACGACAATCTGGTTTGAAGAAGCCGCTCATGTTGTAGTCTAACTCGCGACCTTGGACGCGCATGATATGCAAAATATCGCTCACCACCTGCGCATTGCGACGATCTAAATGACGTTCAAAGCCAAAGTGATGTTGGTATTTCTTGATTAAATCAAAATGCCCTATCCGTTTAGGCGTATATTCACCGAGGTCAGCACGCACGGCTTGGCGCACTGTAGAATAATACTTGTAATATAACTCATATTGTTTTTCAATCCACGGCCCAAAGCCTTTCTCAAATTCTTCAGCACTGTAGTCTAAGCAGTAAAAGGCATTATTAACGCCTTCCATAAAGTGAACGGATAAAATATTATCATCCGTCAACGGACCATAGCGATCCAAGAACTCTTGAATGTCTGATTCAAAGCCTGGAATATAATCGACTTCAAAACCGAGAGAAATATCGATATGTGTGCCATACGCACGTTGTAATTGACGACCCAACTCTAAGTAAGTATCAACTTCATTTAATTTCAAAGACGCTGTGTCATAGGCCTTTTTATCACCACCGTATTCTGCAGCAAAAGCTGTTGGCAATGGTGCATGTTCTGTAAGGCATACCTTTTCAATACGCAACTCGATGGCCTTTTCTATCATCATCGCAGTTCGGTCACCACTACCATGTGGACACAACTCCGTATGCACATGACCGTCCACGAGACGGCTGCGATACTTACTATATCCAACGAACTGCCGTTCATCTTTCATGTTCATTCAATCACCCCTATTCGCCCTAACCCCTGGCGAATCCTTATCTATAATCTATACATCATTGGTATAACGTATTAATTTATATATTTTACTATACTAATTATTATACCAATAATGCGTATGTTTCGGTATCCTGATATTTACCATGTTTGAATCCAACTTGAGGCGTTAGACCACAATAGGTAAAGCCAAATCGCGCGTGTAACTTAGTGCTACCTTCATTGCCAGCCGTAATAACGGATACCACATTGTGCAATAACGGATCATTTTTTGCTATTTCTAAAATATGAGCCATCAGTTGTGTAGCGATCCCCCTACCGCGATAATCTTGATGGATATAGATAGATAATTCGACGGTACTTTTATAGGCCTCTTTAGGTCGATATGGTGAAAGCGATGCATAGCCTGCTACAATCCCATCAATGGTACCTACCACAATAGGATGGTGCTCATCGCTATGAGACTCATACCACTCCTGCCACTCTGACAACTTACGAGGTTCAAGATCAAGCGTGGCTACGCCGTTCATAACCTCATAATTATAAATATCTAAACAAGAGGCTATATCATTCCTTGTAATTGGTCGTATTACTAATTCACTCATAAGTATTCCTCAAAACTGTAGGTATCCTAAAAAAATTTATTTCTATTTAACATAATATATAAAAATAGCCCACATACGCAAGAAAAAGGACGAACTATTCGTATGACATACTATTTCACTTTTATCCATCTTTGAGGTAAAAATTACATATTTTACATCTATATCCCCAATACAACAAAACTGAGTGGTAAAAACAACATTTTTTACCACTCAGCATATACGTTTTGAAGCATATATAAGTAAAAAGCTCTTATTTTACTTATATACTTTTATCATATTTTTTATTATAACTATTAAAGCTAGTACATTTCTATAGGAGCAAAAACATACTCTTACTTGATTTATAAGAAAATTACACAATAACAAATAAAAGTATTGTAATAGCAATTAAAGCACTAATAACAGTATAATCGATTCTTTTCAATCCTACGGATGCAGCAAAGCTGTGTGTAGGGCCACCAAAACCACGTAGTTCCAAGGATAACGCCATTGTTTCGGAACGGCCCAAGGATTTTAATAGCAATGGTTGAATAACAGATGCATAGGATTTGATACGCTTAATGAAGTTGCCTTCTAGAGATAAGCCACGGCAAGCTTGCGCCTCTTGTACAGCATGGCTTTCAGCAATAAAGTCAGGCACGAAGCGGAGCGCAGCAGTGAACATAAATGCATATTCATAAGGAATTTTGCATTGTGTTACGAGCGCTGCCGTAAGATCTTGCAATTTTGTAGTTGCCAACAGGCCTATAAAGACAAGTGTCATAGCCAACATTCGTAAGCCGGATACAATGGCAGAGGTTACATCGCCGCTGCCAAGGAATTGGATGAGGCCAAGGAATACAGCGAAGCTAGTTAATGCCAACACGGCTTTGCGTTGTTTGAATAACAAACCTGCCAAAAACAATGCACCGAGTTCTACTACGACTAATGCCAATAGCGATACCCAGTCGCGCAACAGGATGGCCCACACGGATACAGCGAGGGTCATCAAGATTTTTGTTAACGGTACTAAACGTTCCATATGTCCCTCCTATTTTCCGCTCAACTGAGCCACTAACTTGGATTTCAATTCATCCATAGATTTGCAATAGCCTAAGGATGGTACCGCTAGTGAAAGTTCCACACTTGGCGGTTTCGTAAGGCCTAACTCTTGCAATTCATCCGTAGATTTTTTGAATAATTCTTCTGGACTGCCGTCAAAGGCAACGGTTTGGTTGCCCATGATGATAGCACGGCTACATTCGCTAGCCATGATTTCCATATCATGGGTAATAAGAAGGATTGTGATACCTTCTAAATTAAGCTGACGCAATAATGCTAATAGCTCTTTAGTTTCCTTACCATCTTGACCACTGGTTGGTTCATCAAGGATGAGGATTTTAGATTGCATAGCCAACGCAGAAGCAATGGCAACGCGTTGCTTTTCACCGCGGCGTAATGTTGGAGGATAAGCTTCACGCAAATGGCCGATGCCTGTGCGCTCCAATACTTCATCAACGATACGCTTCACTTCGGCTTTACTGCGCCCCAAGGACTCAGGTCCGAAGGCAACCTCTGTGGCTACGGTAGGTCTGAACATTTGGCGATCTGGCTGTTGGAATACATAGCCGATAAATTGCCCCCGTTTAGACGGCGGCATGGACGTAATATCTCTGCCGTTATAATACATGTGGCCTTCCCTAGCCTTTTCTAGGCCGACAAGTAATCGCGTAATAGTCGTTTTGCCGCAACCATTACGACCACCGATAGCGATATATTCGCCTCCTTCGATAGTGAAAGTCACGTTTCGGAAAATATCTACGGATGGCACATAGCCAAAGCGGATGTTTTCAACCTTAAGCATGAGCTCCACCGTCCTTTCCTGGTACATCATCAACACGTTGAACTGGTTGTCTATTTTCTACTATATTAGATTGATCAACAAGATTATCTACTGTAATTCTTTGATTAGCTGGAGAGTTGCTTTTACCATGCACCTCGGTTTGAATAGCATGAGCCATTTCAATTTGGTGCAAGCCCTTGATAGCAGACTCGATGCTGAGCCAAGGTTCATCGCTGTGGAAGCCGGCTTGTTCCAATTCCATATAGGTTGTAAACACGGATGGCAATGCATCGACGTGAATGTTGTGCTCGT
This sequence comes from Veillonella sp. S13054-11, assembly GCF_002959795.1. Lineage (NCBI taxonomy): Bacteria > Bacillati > Bacillota > Negativicutes > Veillonellales > Veillonellaceae > Veillonella > Veillonella sp. S13054-11. The sequence continues at coordinate 92,516 of NZ_PPCY01000004.1, read as the reverse complement.
ACATGTAACGAAGCGTAGTCGGTACATCGTCATCACAGGCGATAGAACCATTTACCATGAGGGCCATGCGGTTAGCATACGGCAATACGGCATGCAAGTCATGGTCGATAACGACAACGGTGATACCGTGTTTTTGGTTCAAATCACCTACGAGGCGATATAATTCTGCGGTCCCATCTGGATCGAGAGAGCTTGTCGGTTCATCAAGAACAAGTACGGTTGGGTTCGTAGCCAATACGGAAGCGATAGCCAAACGTTGGCGTTGACCACCAGATAAACTTGTAATCTTGCGGTCTTCTAAGCCTACAAGGCCAACTTGCTTAAACACCTCTTCAGAACGAGCTTTAATAGTTTCACGGTCATAACCGCGGTTTTCCATAGCAAAGGCTACTTCTTCACGAACTGTCATCGTTACGAGCTGTGTATCGTAGTCGGCCAGAACTACACCGATATGGTTCGCAAGTTCTGGGATTTCCATTTGCGTAGTCGCATGACCATCTACGAAGACCATGCCTTCTAGCCGTCCACCATAGAATTTAGGCACCGCCCCTACCATCGCCATACAAAGGGTGCTTTTACCACAGCCTGCAGGGCCTGTAACAACGAGAAAATCACCTTCATTTACATCGAGATTGATATTTTCAAGGGATGGTGTAGTCGCCTTAGGATGATAGTAATTTACGTGCTCAATGGATATTTTAGCTTGGCGCTCAGGCAAGATAGTCAAGCGACTATGATCAGATGTCAATTGGTCCGCATTTGGCAACATGCCACGTTTAGAAAATAGACGTTGTGCCGGAATATACAAGATTGGTGTAATGGCACCATTCAAGGCCCCTACGATAAGTACCAATGGCCACATGCCGTACATGTACACATTATTTGGCAACCCAAGCACTTGCCACAAAATGGTAACAAAGATACCGCCAGATACAACAGTTGCTAAAAAGCCAGACACGACAGGCGTTAAATCAAAACCACCAATTTTACGGAACTTCATGGACAACATAGCGCGCGTTACGAGAGCCGCCGTCAAAGCACCACCCGGCTCAGACAACAAGTTGCCGTAAGGGAACGCTGACTTAGACGTCAATACATTGATGAGGGCCGCCACGAGGCCAATCCCCAAGGTTTGACTCAAACTAGGACGAGTCAATAAAATAGCTACGCAGTACGTAGCAATCGTCCAGTTCGGCGTTACCCCAGCCACACTAGGGCTCACCAAATGCAAAATCGTGCCCAATGCGAGCATCAATGTGCTAACAGTAACCCATCTAAACTGGCCACCCTGCACATGCGTGTACACAAGATCCTGAATCCGTTCCATAATAGCCTCATTTCTATAAAAATATATATGGATTTATTTTAACATTTATACGGGTATTGTGAAAGTTTAGAGCGCAACAAAAAATAGCAGGGGATTAATCCTGCTATTTTTATAATATACTCTAAAGCAAATTTACGATTTATAACCATCAAGCTTATTATAAATAACAAACTCCCTAAGTATATTTTTAATTTTAATAATACATTTCCAATGAGGTTGATCTACAATTCCTAAATTTTGTTTAGCTCGCTCGATGTCTACAGTGGAAATCAACTCATTAAAGCGTCCATATTCATCAATGTTAGTTTCATTAACATGAGCATTTAACAATGCCCTCAACTTAGCTTCATCAACACCCAACAAATTAATACAATACTGTATCTTCGCGTTCCAATCGACATTCATATATTCATTGATATAATCAGTCAATGTCTTATTCTCGTCAACAACTAACCGCTTATGTTCTATATCAACCAAAATTTGTCTAGCAGCACGTTGTTCTTCTTGAGATAATTGAGCAAAGCTTTTATGAAGCATCATTCTTAATTGATCAATTAAAGTACTATCAAAGTCATCAATATTATATGCTCTTATATACTTCTCAAAATTTTTATTCATATAATCAGCATCAATCCGAATAGATTCTTGCTTATGAGCTTTGGCAGTTATATCAAAAGGAATCACTGGATTAGATTTACCATCAGGTGTACTAGAACTAAATAATTCGCCATATCGAACTGCTAATGTGTTATACGTTTCCTCATCTAAATTTAGTCCTAGTTTCTCATCAATATTCTTTTGCCACGTAAACATCTGTAGCCGAATAGCTTCCATTAAGCTACGCAATTGATAGAATAAGCGTCCAAATTTATGTCTACTCGCTATATTATCCGGTAATTTTGAATAGTATTCTATGCCTTCTGATATAAATAAATCTGAAATATCCTCTACTATAACATTCATTTTGCGAATATTCTGATCTTTTTTATCTGCATATAACCCTTCAGGTACCGATCCAGAATATAACCTAAAAGCATCTTGAATATTACGAGACATAGTATGTATCTTACGATAATATCTAATGCTACCAAATGGTTTTTCTGGACCATATAAACGGTTTGTTCTAGAGAAAGCTTGTACTATTTCTTCATAAGCCATAATTTTATCAACATATAGTGTATTTACATATTTTGAATCAAAACCTGTCAGTAATTGTTTAACGACAATTACAACATCAATGTATTTATCTGTATCAATTTCTACATCATTAGAACGATATTGCAGCTTATGCGCAAGTCTAGCACAAACATCACGCTTAAATGAAGCATAACTTGATGCAGTAAATTTTTGATTGAAATATGTATTATAATCCTCTAAGATTTCTTCCAATGCTTCATCTTTAATAACAGCGGTTGTAGGATCCATTTCACCATCTACAGTAGGGTCAAATAAGGCCACTACTTTTAAATTAGGTGCACTCCGTCTAAACAATCGATAGTAAGAAATCGCTTCAGATATACTATGGGTTGCTAAAATACCATGGAATAATCCTTTATAACTTTGTACCAACCATTTACCATGAATATCTTCAATTACAGCTCTACGATGGTCATCATTATCATAATGCCCATTTTCTATATAATCCTCAATACCTCTTGTATATCCATGTTCATAATCTCGAACCATAGGTACATCATTTATAAAATGGTAATAGGCTTCTCGTTTTTCGGGAGATTCCATAACATCACTAACGGTATTAGCGCCAACCTCACGTAATGCAACTGCATTACGTAAATCTTCATCACTATATGTTGGCACCGATGTAATATCAAACCCTAACACATTTTTATCTCGAATACCATCAGAAATACTATACCGGTGCAATTCATCACCAAATAAATCGGCAGTCGCTAATGTTTTCTTTGCATTATCTTTAAAAATTGGCGTGCCTGTAAACCCAAATAATAAAGCATGTGGGAATGTTTCTTTAATTGCTCTCAACATATCGCCAAAAGTATTGCGATGACATTCATCAAAAATAAAAACCAACCGTTTTCCTTTAACACGGTTTAACATATCATCGCGTGTATCATCTTTAGATAATTGATTCATCTTTTGAATAGAGGAAACAATTATCATATCCTTTGGTTCAATGCTATCTAGTTTTTTCAGTAATACAGTACCACTTTCTGTACCTTCTACGGATGTAGCAGAGTCGGCAAACCCTTGATATGCCTGCAAAGACTGTGTTCCTAATTCAACACGGTCCACAAGAAATACGATTTTATCAGCATCTCCTACACTCGCAATAATCTGCGCCGTTTTAAACGATGTCATAGTTTTACCAGATCCTGTTGTATGCCAAATATACCCACCTAAAGGACTGGTATATCCCCAATCAGCTTTACTAACTATATCTGCAATACGACTTGCTGCATAATACTGATAGCTACGCATCACTTTGAGGACACCGTCAGAGCTATCTGGAATTGTATAAAACCCTAATAATTCATGTGCTAAAGGAATTGCCAACAATGTTCCGGCAATTTGAGTCCAATCCCCTATAATTTCATTGTTTACATCGGCCCAATGAAATTGAAATTCTGACTTTAAAGCTTCTCCATTTCCAGGATTAGCAAAATATACCGTTTCTTCTGGTGTCATAGCCACAAAAATTTGTATTAAAGCAAATAATCCAGAGAACAAACCACGACGATTATATAAATCAATTTGATTAATTGCGAAATCAACCGGAATACCTGAACGTTTCAATTCAATATGAATAACAGGCATCCCATTAATTAGCAACATGACGTCTCCACGTCTATCTCTAGAAACATCATTAAGCCCTTTAAATTGTGGTTGACGTGCTATTTGATAAACACTTTGTCCAGAAGCAATTTCATTACGGTCAAAAATTTTAAGTGATACATTTTTCCCCAAATGCATCGCATCATCTTGATTATCACGTTTAATAGTAACTACTTTGCCATTTATCCAATCATTTATCATGGCAGGACTTTTCAACATCTTAATTTGCATTAAGATTTGATTCATCTCGCTATCAGTCAACGGATATTTATCTAGCTTGTCAGGAGAACAGTTATTTTTATAAATAATATCTGCCCAATTCTTTACAAGCGCCTCTTCTGTTGGATATTCAATACACTCTGCTTCCCAACCATGATTAGATAACTGCTGAATAAGGGCTAATTCAAAATCAGATTCTTTTGTAAAAATCATAATTCACCTAATCTATTAAATCTACACAAATAACTGTTGAAGTAAACCTTTTTTTATTGATATAAGGCAATCCAATTTACGCTGATGAAGGGTAATAGAATCATCTATAGTCCTAAAAAATCGGCCTATTTGTTTTTGTTCCTCTAATGAAGGGAGTACTAAACTCATCTTTTCCATTTGTTTACCAGAAACTTCAACAAAGGTTGATCCTGCACCAGTTACTTCTCCATAACGCTTTAATCTCGGTGTCATAGTATATAAAAAATACGTATCTAATTCTTTTGAATCAGGAGTAATCGATTGAAACCCCTGATTTGTACACCCTTCAGCTTGTAAAATTGCTGTATTACCTATACCTGCCCTTGATGTGAATAAAACAGTTCCAATTGGAAGTAATTTAGCAGAACTTTTCTCTAGACCCAACTTTGTTATTTTTCGAGTACTTTTACTAACATAGCGATTCTTACCTATTTCTACTGGAGAATACCAATCAATATCTCCATTCCAATATTCAGGAACATTAGTGCTTGGAGTTCCTCCCCCAGTAATAATTGCTACATCACCCAACTTACGCTGTTCCCAAGCATCAGTAAATCCTTTGAATCTAACATCTGGAATCGTACATCCTTTTTGAGGGAATAATTTTTGTAAAAGTGCACTCTTATTTAATTTCAGTTTCTCAAGCTTACGCTGATGAAGGGTAATATCTTTATTAATCAAAGAAAAAAGATTTGCTATTTTCTCTTGCTCTAATAGGAGTTGTGGAATCATATAATCAATATTACTAATAGTTGACCAATTCACATAAATTTGGGTATTACCTTGACTCGCTTTAACAATATATTTTCTTTGTTCTGGTGCATTTAACATATGGTATAAAAACATAGGAAGAAAATTCTTTGTATCAACCTCAATTCGTTCTGTTCGCTGATTATATACATATGTATTATCTTGATCGATTAATAGTACCCGGCCAATTATATTCCCTGAAGCGGTCTTATCATTTAAGATCATTGTTAAATCATATTTATTAAGAATCCTAGACTTAGTTTTGTCTGTCTTATTAACCCTTAATCCTTGATCATTATAAACTGATTCTTCTGAATAACTACCAATATTAATAACTTTATAAGTTCCTCCATCAACAAATTCTGATTCAATTGATGTTCCACCTGTCGCTATTCCAAAATCATTTAGCTTACGCTGTTCCCAATCATCAGTAAAGCCTTTAAATCGTAACTTAGGAGTTTTTTTATTAGTATTCATCATTTTGCTCCTAACAATTCTAATAAGGCGGATATCCCCATATCGTCATTAGCTTCTAACTCACGCAATAATGTAATCAACTCTTGCTCTACAACTCTAATATCATTATCAATTGATTGTAGTGAAGTTCCATATTTATTGGATAAAGCACTTAAACATTGAACAAAATCATTGATGACCTTTTTTGAATACGCTTTTAGTTCATTTATTGCTGGCACAATCCAATGTTGATATAACAATTCATCTATTTGTTCATCAGTAAGATTCTCCATACAATATTTTGTAGCATCAGCTAACTCAGCTACAGCCTCTTTCTGACATTTTTTTAATTTTGTTTCTTCAGCATATAAATCTTTAACAGCCTTTAATAATGGGTATAATTCTGGTTCATCTTTATAAATCTTAACAGCGGCGTTCAATGGCGTCTTCACAAACCCAGTTCTATCATCATTCAGGAATTCCATATCTTGATAGTCCATTGGTACAGCTTCAGCAAGTTCAGCGATTCGCTCTTTAATTGCTTCAAGTTCATTCTCTATATGCGTTACATTTGAAAGTTCATTCTGCAAATATAATTCTTGTACTAATTCAAAAGGAACAATAGCCCCTTTCCACCCGTCTTGAACCTCTACTTGTTTATTTTTTTTCTTTTTCATTACCATATTGGGCTCTACAGAAGCAACCAAGGCTTTACCATTATATCCCATCTTATCGATATCTAATGTAATTTTAGACCAATTATCACTCATAATTTGATAGATATCATATGTGTCGATTAATGGTATATTAGAAAATTGTTCAAATAACTCGTTTGACAAGGTATGCCAAACAGTTTCATCCATTCCAACTTTAAAATTATCAATAACAGACTGCGAGACGTGTTCTATATAATGATCAATCTTTAACCCCAAGGAGTCTGTAAATGCATTTACAGCAGGATAATCCTGTACAATCTTAGCAATATTCCCCTCTACCAATGAATAGTATCCATCTTGACCTTGTTTAAAAATTTCTTTATCAAGTCCTTCAAACACATTCCAATATAGGGATAATTTTTCTATCTCATTATATGGAATCCCCCCATGAACAATACCATATATATCATATATTTCATCATTTTTAGATGTGTCCACATAGCGAGGAATATTTAAATTGTAATCATTACTTATAATCTCATCACGAGATACAACGGTACAATATCCAGCAATCGTTTCTCTCTTACAATAAGCATCTATAACGCGACGAATATCTGATGCCTGCAACTTGTTATTCTTATTAGCTTTCACAAAATATTCTGAAGCATTAATAACTAGTACATCCTGATTCTCTCTCTTCTGACGCAATACCATAATGATTGTCGGGATGCTTGTACCAAAGAAAATATTAGCTGGCAAACCAATAATTGCATCAATATGATTATTATCAATAAGAGCCTTACGAATTTCTCCTTCACTATCCCCACGGAACAATACACCATGTGGCAATACGATTGTCATAATACCATTTGGTCTTAAATGATATAGATCATGAAGTACAAAAGCATAGTCAGCTTTTGTAGCAGGTGCTAACCCAAATCGACTGTATCTAGGATCATTTTCTTTTCCCTTGGGATCCCAGTGTTGAGAATATGGAGGGTTTGATACAACAGCATCTAAGTATAACGGATTATACGTTTGTTGAGGGTCTGCTTCATCAAAATAAGGCCAATCATCCTCTAATGTATCTGCGTTTCTAACCATGATGTTAGATGGTTGAATATTACGCATGATGAGGTTCATTCTCGTCAAATTATACGTTGCTTCTTTTAGCTCTTGAGCATAGTATTTAATACTATTTTTATCTCTTCTATATTTTGCAATACTTTTACCAATATGAATCAACAAAGAGCCTGATCCACTTGTAGGGTCATAAATTGAAATTTCATTTCGGCCCTGTAAATGATGAGCTATAATTTCTGACATCAAAACAGAAACTTCATGAGGCGTATAGAATTCACCCGCTTTTTTACCTGCATTGGCAGCAAAATTCGAAATCAGATATTCATATACAAATCCCAAGACATCATAATCTTGAGAGCCATCCATTGGTATTTCATCAATCAATAAGATTAATTGTTGAATAGCTTTGGATTGGGCACCAGAGTTATCGCCTAACTTAGTTAAACCTAATTGCAATGTATCAAAGATACCTTTATATATCCGGTTATATTGATCATTCAATAATCGTTCAAAAGAATTTAATGCATCTTGTACTCTACCTACATCAAGCTGATTACCATCCTGAATCCATGTAGAAAACAAATGATTATATGGTATAAAATAGTACAAATCATCTCGAATAGCATCACGCAATTCTACATTTGATTCTACTAAAACAGATTTATATTCAGTTTTTGCTATTTGATACTGTGTACGTAGTAACTCTTCCTCTTTTTGAGACAAAAACTTATAAAACATGAATCCTAATATATAATCTTTATACTCATTCGCCTCAATTTTAGAGCGCAATTTATTGGCTGATTCCCAAATTTTATTTGCTAATTGCTGTTTATCCATATGCCACCTCAAGTAATACCAGTTGTTATGTGTATTATACCATTGCAAGCAAAAGCTCTATACCACTTTTATAGATTTCAATACAACAAAAAAGCACCCTTGAGGGCGCCTATATAAAAAATAAAGCAACACCGAATTAACGATGCTGCCGCTTGAAACCAAAAATGGTTTTTCTATGTACTTAAATATTACCTTATGTGGAACCATGTGTCAATAGCTCTAATAAGCACATCAAATGTAGCTTTTATATTATCATTCAACCTATAATCATTATCTCGAAAAAAGCGTTTCTTAAGTTCATCTAATTCACCACATATATGTTTATGAACACCAGTACTAATACATATTCTTTGATGAGCATACATCGTAGTTAAGATTTGATAGGTAGAAATATGTCCCAAATGTCTACGTCTACTTGATGGTGATTTTATAAATTTAGCACATTCACGTTGTAAATCAGCATTAATACGTTTATTATGTGTAGAATTTATATCATTGATAATACAATTATTATGAGCACATGCATTCCGCAAACTTTTAACTGTATACATTAAGTATAATCGTTCTGTAATCTCAATATTTTGCAATAATTCTGCACAATATTTGTAGAAGTATAAATACTGTCCAAAGGAAATCATTTCTAGAAAAGCCCATACTGGACAACGTTTATTTTGATCATCAATATATTTAGCATATAAATTACCACAATATAAGCTACCACTATTTTTCCATAAGTCATGCTGTAATTGTTCAAAATTAGATTTCTCTAGCTGATTCATATATTCCTCAACTACATCATAGGGATCAATATTATTCTGCTGTAAAATAGATAATAAATGAACTTTGGAAAAATGCTCAATCCCTATAGCCATTTCTAACATGATTCGTCTCAATCTATTATCAATACATGCTAAATCTATTAAATAGCTAAAATCTAAATTTACATATTTTCCAGATTTTGAGGATTTTAAGAAGTTCTTCCTAAAGGCTCTAAGTTTAAAGTAGTTATTATTCTCTACTAAATATTGTTCTGCTTCCACTTCAGTAATATTATCAAAGGTAATACCTTTGGATATACTATGCTCTATCTGTTCTCTTGGTGTTAAAAACGGACCATCTGACATACAGTCGCTCCCTTCAAAATAACCAACCACACACAAACCAAAAGCAAAATTTATATATACAATTATACCACTTCTTAAATATATTCTACTCTATTGAAAAATCATCTTTCTTTTACATATAATATGGCTTAAACACCTACATTCTACTTAAGCAAAGTGACTTTTTGTATAACTTTTGTTGCCGCACCCGCATAGTGGATGGTTTTATAATTCGCGACTACGTCGCGAACCAGTCTAAAGGCAATAATAAATACCTCCTCTATCTTGGTGTATAATTATTATAATCTCCATATATTATTTAGTATTTCACTATAATTATAATAAACTCATCTTTTACCTTATCAGGGAGGTTCATAATGGCACAGGCATTAATCGTAATCGATATTCAAGAAGGCTTAGTTAAGGAAAACCCTTACAATGCGAAAAACTTTATCTCAAATACAAAAGCAATCATTCAACATTTTAGAGATCAAAATATAGAAGTCATTTTTATCAGGCATTCTGAAGATGAAGGCTTATTAGCAACGGGTAGTGATAATTGGCAAGTCTATCACGAATTAAAACCGCAAGAAAACGAAAAGATTTTCAATAAATATTACAATAGCATCTTCAAGGATACTGAATTAAAGGAATATTTAAACCGAAAAAATATTACCGATGTAACATTTGTAGGAATGCAAGTGGAATTTTGCATTGATACATCTGTGAAAGTAGGCTTTGAGTATGGTTATAATATCACCATCGTCGAAGATGCTATCTCAACCTTTGATAATGAGTATCTACCAGCCGATACAATCCTATCCTTTTACAAAGAAAAGATTTGGCGGAATCGATTTGCACAGCTAAAAACAACAAATGAAATGTTAAGCATCAATTAAATTACGAAAATAATACAAAGATTTTTATAATTTTTTCTCACGTATTTGTCATATATGTATGTTAAAATTTCATTAAATATTTATGCCCGAACATAGGAGGTCTTTTTTATGTATAAGTATATTACGATTTTAGGAGCTGCGGGCCAAATAGCTCAAAAGTTGACTGCTACACTATTAACATATACAGATATGCACATTACATTATATGGTCGTCAGTTGAAAACACGTATACCTCCAGAGATTATCGACCATGAACGCGTTACAGTGATTGAAGGTTCGTTCCAAAATCCTGGAAAATTAGAACAAGCTGTAACAAATGCGGAGGTTGTATTTGTAGGTGCTATGGAGTCTGGCAGTGATATGGCGTCCATCGTGAAAGCGTTGAGCCGCAAAAATATACGCCGTGTTATCGGTGTGTCCATGGCTGGGCTTTCTGGTGAATTCCCTGTAGCACTTGAAAAATGGACCTTCGACAACTTACCGATTAGCTATGTTCAAGGTGAGCGCCAAGCACGCAACGTATTGCGCGAATCCAATTTAAATTACACCATCTTGCGCCTCACATGGCTCTACAATGATCCAGAGAAAACCGATTACGAACTCATCCCTGAAGGAGCTCAATTCAACGATGCCCAGGTTTCACGCGAAGCAGTGGTAAAAGCCATCTTTGATATCTTACACGCTGCGGATGAAACGCCTTTCCACCGCACAAGCATCGGTGTAGGTGAACCAGGTACACACTATGACAAACCAAGCTTTCACTAATATATAAATAAATATTTTGTAAAAAAGAGAAAATACTATATACCAATACAAGACTATCTTCAATACGCTTGAAGATAGTCTTTTTATATATCATTTTATGATTAAAGTATCTAGTTAACCTCATTTGAATTAAATATCTCATATATATATTTGTATACTGCAATTATATCGTTTAAATGATATAATTACAGTATAAGAATGATGAACAAATACTTTTAAAACTATGAGGAGATAACTATGGGAATATTACGCGAAACAATTCGTCCATCCTCTGATTTACGAAATAAGTATCCTGAAATTTCTAAAACCTTACAACTTAAAGATGAGGCTGCCATTATTACTGTAAATGGTCGTGGAGATACCGTAAGTCTCGGCTATAATACATATAATATGTTAAAGTCAAAAATAGAATTATTATCCTCTCTTGTAGAAGGACAAAACGATATCATTCAAGGTCGCACCACTACACTTGATGAAGCTTTCAACAGTATCGATAAAATGCTAGATCAAATGGGGTAACTCTATGAAATCCCAACCCTACACAATCATTCCTACTGAAAAGTTCAATAAAGAGCTACATCAACAAATACTTTATATAGCTATGCAGTTTTCAAAAGAAACAGCTATACAAGTAAAAGAAAATATTCAAAATTCAATTTCAAATCTTATGAACCATCCATATATGGGGACTACACCTAAAATTAGAGCACTTAATGACAGTGACTTTCGAATGTTGATTTTAGAAAAGCTTATTATTTTCTACACAGTTGTAGAGGAAACTAGAACTATTTATTTAATCTCTATACTTGATCAACGACAGGATTATGTAAATATACTAAACGGATTATAACATTTGAACTAAACCAGTGCTTCTTTAAAAATTAAATACCCTTCAAAGTGGTATATCCTAAATCTAATCGGTACATTTTTACTCATGTAACATAGATTTTGGGTATACCTTTTTTATTCCTACATTTTATAGATATTTATATAGATAAACTCACGTATTTACGCTATACTAATAAATGATTAATATACACTTATAGGTATGTGAAAGCAAATGCCTCTTAGATTATCAATTATATTTATATATGCAACTTATTGTATAAAACACCCTAAGTTTTATGTATAAAAATAAATGATGGTCATTTTTAGTCCCAGTTAGGGTAGAGGCTTATTAAGGAGTTATTATGAATCGCATTGTTGTTATTGGCAGTTGCAACATGGATATTGTAGTCCTCGCGGATAAACGCCCTACTGCAGGCGAAACAATTATGGGCAACGAATTGCACATCGCTCACGGTGGCAAGGGCGCAAACCAAGCGGTGGCTGCGGCTCGTCTAGGTGCAGAGGTCACGATGGTCGGCTGTATCGGTGAAGATGCATACGGCCAAATGATTTTAGATAATTTAAAAGAAAATTTCATCAATACAGATTACATCGTTACGGTACCGAATACTACAACCGGTACAGCACACATTACATTAGCTGAAGGCGATAATAGCATCATCGTGATTGCAGGAGCTAATGCTAAGGTAGACCAGTCCGTAGTAGATAACGCTTGGTCTGCCATTGAGCAAGCCGATCTTGTAATGGTTCAAAACGAGATTCCTATTCCAACTATTGAATACATCGTTCGTCGTTGTCACGAGGCTAATGTGAAAGTCCTCTTAAATCCTGCTCCTGCAGCCGACCTCGATTCGGAATGGTTAAAATTAGCAACCTATATTACGCCAAACGAACATGAGCTATCTGCGCTCTACCCTAACCAATCTACAGAGGAGACCTTACTAGCTAACGAAAATAAAATCATCGTTACCCTTGGTAGCAAGGGCGTAGGATATGCGGACAACGGTGAAATCCACATCGTACCTGGCTTCAAGGTTGAGCCCGTAGATACAACAGGCGCTGGCGATACTTTTAACGGCGCCTTTGCAACGGCTATTGTTAATGGTAAAAGCTTAGCCGATGCTCTACACTACGGCAATGCAGCAGCTGCCCTCTCCATCCAACGCTTGGGGGCTCAAGGTGGCATGCCAACAAAAGACGAGGTCGCTGCATTCTTAGCAGAACACGTATAGATTGAACCGGTCTTTCAAAGCTCCACTGGCAGGGTCTGCCTTCGCAGGGCCAAAGTCGCTTTGAAAGGCCTATTCAATCCAAACTATACGTTCTTCAAGCAATGAATGCAACTGTCCTCTATATAGCAAAGAGAGTTAATGACTAAGGCTCTATAGCCTCAGCCATCGGAATAGATAAGGAGTTATTTATGCAACGACACGGTATTTTAAATAGCCATATTGCTAAGGTTTTGGCAGATCTTGGTCACACAGATACAATTTGTATCTCTGATTGTGGCTTACCGGTACCTGAAGGGGTTCAAAAAATTGATTTAGCCTTGGATTTTGGTGTACCTAGCTTTGAGCAAGTAGTATCCATCATCGCAAAGCATATGAAATCCGAAGCAGTTCATGTGGCAACAGAAATTAAAGAAAATAATCCTAAGGCTTATGACTTCTTGGAGTCTACCTTCCCATCTGATCAATACGAATGGATTGAAACGAGCCATGAAGCTTTCAAAGAAGCCACAAAACAATGCAAGTGCATTATTAGAACTGGTGAAGCATCTCCGTATGCCAATATCATCTTGCGCGCCGATTGTATTTTCAGCGATCGTCCGTAGAATAATAGATTAGAGATACTTTCACCAATCATATAGGAGTAGTTATGGAAATTGTTATGTCAGGCATTGCGAAGGCATTTGGTACTAACCAAGTGTTGCGCGATGTAAGTATTACCCTCAAGGAGGGCGAGGTTCACGCCTTGATGGGCGAAAATGGGGCCGGCAAGTCCACCCTCATGAATATCCTCACCGGTATTCACAAGGCAGACGCTGGTACCATCACCATCGACGGCGTAGAGCGCACCTTCCCAAATCCGAGAGAGGCCGAGCTAAACGGTGTGGCCTTCATCCACCAAGAGCTTAACATTTGGCCAAATCTAACATTGTTAGAAAATCTATATTTAATGAGACCAAAGCGCAACAAATTTGGCATGCTCGATAAAAAAGCAATGCTTGCTGAGGCGGAGCATATATGCCACGAATTAGGCATCGAATTACCGCTCACGACTGAAGCAGGTTTTTGTTCTGTTGGGCACCAACAAATGACGGAAATTCTTCGCATCTTGATGTTAGATGCAAAGGTTGTCATCATGGACGAACCAACTGCAGCCCTTACAGAGCGTGAAACGGCGACATTGTTCAACATGATGCGCAAAACGAAAGAACGTGGCGTGGCTATCGTATATATCTCTCACCGCATGGAAGAGGTATTTAGCGAATGCGACACAATTACGGTTATGCGTGATGGTCACACGATTATCACTAAACCTACAGCTGAGATTTCCGTAGACGAGGTGGTACGCCACATGGTAGGCCGTTCCATTGACGAGTTCTACCCTGCTCGTACGACAACACCGGGCGATGTGGTGATGAGCGTTGATAACCTCAAGCCAGAAGGTTTTAACAACGACATTTCCTTCTCCTTGCGCAAAGGTGAAATCCTCGGCGTAGCAGGTCTCATGGGCGCTGGCCGTACAGAAATTATGCGCGCCATTTTCGGTGTAGATAAACACAAAGGTGGCACCGTAACAGTAAACGGCTCCGTTCTAAACTGTAAAAAGCCAGAAGACGCCATCAAAGCGGGCATTGCTTTCATCACAGAAAATAGAAAGAGCGAAGGCTTGATCCTCGATTTCTCCATTGGTTCTAACATTACATTGCCGAATCTTGGCGAAATTTGCCCCTCTCATGTACTAGATAAGGGCAAACTTACGTCTTTTGCTGACGAATTGTCTAAAAAACTGGGCGTTAAAACTCAATCCATTCACGAGCCCGCATCCTCCCTATCTGGTGGTAACCAACAAAAGGTGGTTATCGCAAAATGGGTCGGTAAAAAACCATCCATTATCATCATGGATGAACCGACACGGGGTATCGATATCGGGGCGAAACGTGATATTTACGATTTAATGAACGAATTAACGAACGATGGTGTGTCCATTATCATGGTGTCCTCTGAGTTACCGGAAGTGCTCGGCATGAGCGACCGCGTTATGGTCATTCATGAAGGTCGCGTAGCAGGTATCTTGGACCGTAGCGATGCAACACCAGAATCGATTATGACATTAGCCACAGGAGGACAATAATGGACAGCAAAGCTCTACAATATGTAAAAAAATTAGGCCCCCTCATCGGCCTCATCCTATTATTTGTAATTATCTCTGTCATGAACGACAGTTTCCTTGAATTCTCTAACTTGCGTAACTTGTTGCGCCAAGTATCCATCAATGCAATTATCGCCTTCGGTATGACCTTCGTCATCTTAACTGGCGGTATCGACTTATCGGTTGGTTCCATCCTTGCCCTCTCTAGTGCAGTGATGGCAAACCTCATCGTAACTGGTACTGACCCTGTATTAGCTATCGTATTAGCCGCAGGTGCCGGCCTTGTATTGGGCGGTATTAACGGTCTCGTTATTACCTATGGCCGCGTAGCTCCATTTATCGCTACCTTGGCGACCATGACAATCTACCGTGGTGCGACGCTAGTATTCACAGACGGTAACCCAATCTCCGGTCTTACTCAAGATCCTCTATTCCACGGCTTTGGCCAAGGGGATATTGCAGGCCTTCCAGTTCCAGCGATCACAATGTTCCTAGCTTTCATCGCCCTTTGGTTCGTATTGAGCCGCACATCCTTAGGCCGTAAAACATACGCCGTAGGTGGTAGTGAAAAGGTAAGTTACATTGCTGGTATCAAGATTAACCGCGTTAAAATCTTCGTGTATGCCTTAACCGGTATGCTCTGTGGTATCGCGGGTGCAATCATCACCTCTCGTCTTAACTCTGCACAACCGACAGCAGGTGCAGGCTATGAACTTGACGCTATTGCAGCGGTGGTTCTTGGCGGCACAAGCCTTGCTGGTGGTCGTGGTCATATTGTTGGCACATTAATTGGTGCCCTCATTATCGGTACCCTCAACAACGGGTTAAATATTCTCGACGTTTCCAGTTTCTATCAACAAGTTGTAAAAGGTATTGTCATTTTATTGGCGGTTCTTGCAGACCGCAAGAAAGCCTAGGAGGTTCCTATGAAAAAACTATTGTTACTGTTGGCGATGGCTATCATGGTTATCGGTCTTGTAGCAGGCTGTGGTAAAAGCGCTGATAACGGCGGCGACAAAAAATCCGGCACAATCGGCTTCTCTGTTTCCACATTGAACAACCCATTCTTCGTAACTATGAAGGAAGGCGTTGAGGCTCAAGCTAAAGCGCTTGGTCTTAAAGTTAAAATCGTTGATGCTCAAAATGACCCTGCAAAACAAGCAAACGATATTTCCGACTTACTTGAAAGCGGCGTTTCTGTATTGATCATCAACCCTGTAGACTCTGCAGCTATCTCTACTTCCGTAGAAGCAGCAAATGCTAAAAACATTCCTGTAATCACTGTTGACCGCTCTGCTGATAAAGGCAAAGTAGTAGCTCACATCGCTTCCGATAACGTAAAAGGCGGCGAAATGGCCGCTCAACTTATCGCTGAAAAAGTAGGCAAAGCTGCAAAAGTTGCAGAAATCGAAGGTATCCCTGGTGCTTCCGCCACACGTGAACGCGGCCAAGGTTTCCACAACGTAGCTGACAAAGACTTAACAGTAGTAGCAAAACAAAGTGCTGACTTTGACCGTACAAAAGGTTTAAACGTAGCAACAAACATTTTGCAAGCTAACCCTGATGTACAAGCTATCTTCGCTCATAACGACGAAATGGCATTAGGCGCTATCCAAGCAGCTAAATCCGCAGGCAAAACAATCTTCATCGTAGGCTTTGACGGTACTGCTGATGCAGACAAAGCTGTTAAAGACGGCACATTGGCTGCAACAATTGCGCAACAACCGGACCAAATGGGTAAAATCGCTATTGATACAGCTCAAAAAGTTATCAAAGGCGAAGCTGTAGAAGCTAAAATCCCTGTAGATCTTAAAGTTGTTACAAAATAATTGTAAATAGAAACTGGGTACAAAAAAGAGTCGCATCCTTTGATGCGACTCTTTTTATTTTGGCTCTCGTTCCAAAAATTCTTTGAAAAACTCAATAAACTTTGGCAAATATGTTTGATCTAAACTTTCAATTGTCATATTACATTTGTAATTATAAGTAGTACAGATAGTAACATCTATCGCCAATGCACCCTTTTGATCTAACGAGAATGTTAAGGTATCCCCTTCTCCAGTTAATACATGGGTAAAGGTTGCTTTGCCTTTACACTTCTCATACAAATCGACTAATTCTTGATAGCCTTTACGAATTCCGGACCAATCGCTAGGATCAATATAGCCAGAACAGATATTATAGCCTCGTTTAATATATACGCCAAACACACCAAATTCAGATAACTCTACATCCATATCAAAAGCTATTGTTAAATTTGGTTCATTTACGATTTCATACATACTATTCACACTCCACAGACAAAAACAATTTCATTTATTATAACGTAACTATATGTAAAAATAAAATAGCGACTAGTTGATTATCTTAACTAGTCGCTATTTGTATGGTAGGACTTTAAAATTAGAGTTCTTATTACAGTCTTTTCTTAAAGAATATGGTCGTATGTACCTTTCCAGGTAGTTGTGTTCGTTTATATTCTTTAAAGCCAAAGCCTTCATACATTTTGGCAAGCCATGGATGTTCTGCGGCTGTACCAAGGGTTACGGCTGGTGTTTTATATACGTTGCGCAATAGGTCTTCTGCTTCGGCGAGGACTTCACGAGCATAGCCCTGTCCCTTATGTTCAGGGGCCGTCACAAAGTGTGCAATGTGCGGATATACATCTGGCGTAGCCTTTGGTATCCAAGGCATGCGGAATGAAATAGAGCATACCAAGGAGCCATCTACATAGAGACCAAATACAGGATATTTTAAGATCCACGCCCGAGATTCTTCTGGGCTAAAGTTAATAGCATCGAAGGATATAGGGTAGTTCTTATTCTCCGCATATCCTGCAATTAACACCTCGTGATATTCAGCCGCATCATCTACGGTTAATTGTCTAAATTCTTTCATTATGTACCTCGTTTAAGGCGACCTAACTCTAAAGATATTAGGTCGCCATTAATGTCTATATTACTAGGATAGCACGCATTACTATCGCTCTGTATTATTTATAGCACATATTATTATTTATAACGCTGCGCTATCTAGAGGTTGTTCACTATCAAGTGTAAGGTAACGGCTCAAGAATTTGCGTGTTCGTTCTTCTTTTGGATGTTCAAGAACAACCTTAGGGTCCCCTTGTTCTACAATAACGCCGCCTTCCATGAATACGACTTGGTCGGCCACTTCTTTGGCAAAGCCAATTTCGTGAGTTACGATAATCATCGTTACCTTTAACTCTTTTGCAATCTTGCGGATAACAGCCAATACTTCGCCTACGAGTTCAGGGTCGAGAGCAGAGGTAGGTTCGTCAAAGAGGATGACCTCTGGGTCCATCGCAAGGGCACGAGCGATGCCAATACGTTGTTGTTGGCCCCCAGATAATTGTACCGGATAGTAATCATCATAGCCTTCCATGCCTACTTCCTTGAGGAAGCGTTGTGCGATTTCACGGGCTTGAGATTTCTTCATCTTCTTAACCGTTACAAGGCCTTCCATAATATTTTCAATAACGGTCTTATTAGAGAACAAGTTATAAGATTGGAACACCATGGATGTGTTACGGCGTACGTTTAAGATTTCCTTATTAGATGCTTTATGTAAGTCTACGGAAATATCATTTAACTGCATTGTCCCTGCATCGGCCTTTTCAAGAAAATTAAGCGTTCTAAGGAACGTTGTCTTACCGCTGCCGGATGGGCCAAGGATAACCGTTACAGACCCCGTTGGTACATGTAAATCGATGCCCTTTAAAATTTCACGGTTCCCGAAGGATTTGTGAACTTGTTTAATATCTATCATAATGCATTACCTCGTTTATACTTGCTTGCATAGATTTCTAAACGATGGAAGATAAATTCAAAGGCAATCCCCATCACCCAGAATAGACCGGCCACCACGATGTAGGCCTCAAAATATTGTGAATTTTCCTCTGTATATAACTTTGCAGCGCCAAATAGTTCAATAACTGTGATGACAAATACGATACTCGTACTCTTCATGGTGTTAAGGAACTGATTTGTAAATAGTGGCAACGCAAAGACTGTAGCCTGTGGCAATACGATACGACGGAACGCTTGGAACCAAGTCATACCGATGGCCTGAGCCGCTTCCATTTGCCCTTTCGGTACCGATTGTAAGGCAGCCCGAAAGATTTCACTCAAATAGGCCCCTGTATGCAACGTCAAGCCTACAACGGCCACGAAGGTAGCTGGCACCTTTTCAAACGGCACATGCACCCCTGTTTGATCCTCTAAGGCGAGGAATAGAATTGGCAAGCCATAGTACACGAGGTATAAGAGAACCATATTCGGAATACTACGGCACAATAATACGTACAAGTAGCTGAGCTGACTGAGCACAGGTACTTTATTTTGTTGTAGCACGCAACTTAATAGCCCTAGGATTGTACCCAAACCAACGCTGAGAAAGGTAATCATGAGGGTTACTTTCACATAAGGAATGACAGCAAAGAAGGTGCCATAAATATAGGTTGAATCAATAATATGTCCCATAAACCCCTACTCCTCACTGATCAAAATGCGTTGCGTTTCTTTGCCCGCAACGGTAAAACGTTTTTCAAGTAATCGGCCCAAGAGGGACACGATGATAATTAAAATGCCATAAATAATGGCTGCGTCTACGAACAACTCAAGATAGCGCTGGCTATTGCCGCCCATGAGATCTGCCTTACGCATCATATCCACAACGCCGACGTTAAAGATGAGGGCCGTCCCTTTCAACATGCCGATAACGAGGTTCGTCAACGGTGGAATACTCATGGTGAAAGCCTGCGGCAAGATAATGCGCACATAGCTTTGGAACTCGGTCATACCAAGACTCTTAGCGGCTTCCTTCTCACCAGGTGCAACCGCATCAATACTGGAGCGCATGATTTCAGCACTATAAGCCGCAATATGCAATGTAAACACGGCATACACGAATACGAGACCCGGCACATTTCTCATGTTAAGCCCCATATGGGACATGATTTCTGGCACCCCAAAGTAAATGAGGAAGAGTTGTACCAAGAACGGCGTACCGCGCATAAAAGAGATAAAGACAATAAATAATTGGTTTAATACTGGTACCTTCTTGAGGCGAATGATGGCTATGATAGAGCCCCAAATAACACCTAAGATGGCAGAAATAACGGTGATGAGCACCGTTACGTGAACATAATTCAAGAGCTGTGGAAACGCTTGAATCATGTAGGACACATCAAAATACTTGCCCACAGTAGCACCTCGTTTCTAGACATAATAGAATAAGGCCGCCAAGGCGGCCTATTCGTTATTTTTGTGTTGGATCGAATGTGTAATCCCCACCAAGATATTGTTCAGAAAGTTTTTTCAACGTACCGTCAGCACGCATTTCTTTCATCGTTTTATCGATTTTTTCGTTTACTTGTTTCATGTCATCTGTACGTTTAGACAAGAAATAAGTTGGTACTACTGCCAATACATCGCCTACGGCTTTGAGTGGTAAGCCACGATCCTTAATAGCAGAGTTAATTACGTATTCGTACTCACCTGCTGCATCGGCACGACCGGTAGCAACGAGGTTCAATGTTTCGGCACCGGCTTTATCTGTATAGATCACTTCAATTTGCGGATTCGCTGTTTCGTTGAATTGTTTTACTAATTCGTTGAACTCAGAGGATGTGGTAACGGCAATTTTTTTGCCTTTCAAATCATCTAATTTAGAGATGTCGTTGCGGTCGTTTTTCACCACTAATTTACGTGTAGAGTAGTTGTTAACTTCGTTAGTGTAATAGTATTTCGCCTCACGAGTTGGATTGCGACGCATTTGGTTCGCAATCATGTCAACTTGGCCTGCATCCATCGCTACGAAGGCAGCATCAACGGCCATTGGTTTGAAGTTGAAGTGAAGATCCGGATTACGACGCTCAATTTCTTTCAACAACTCTACGTCAAAACCTGTAAGGTTGCCGTTATCATCTGTGTAGGAATAAGGACGAACTGTACCACGTGTAGCTACGTTAACCACTTTAGCATCTGGATTCACCTTTGTTTCTTTAGATGTATCATCACCGCAACCAGCCACAACAAGCACGCCTAGTGCCAATGCGCTGATGGCGAACAATTTCGTTAATTTCTTAGTATTAAACATGTAAAACTCCTTCTTTTCGCAATGTTTGCAAGAATGACTCTACCTTATCTATATTGGTAAAAGCCTCAATAACTCTATCTATTTGGTCAGCCTCCAAGGTGAGGCCTAATTTAATGCATATATCCTCCATAGTAAGAGGATTCTTCGGCGATCCTTTAGGATTATTTACCGTTTCTGTAAAAGTATCTCCATTTTTCAATGTAATGGTTACTTTCGTAATCCGCTCCGTTTGAGATACCTTCGGTAAATCATAGACACGCTCAATTCGTGACATATAGTCTCGTACTGATGAGTCTATGATATCTATCTTAAACAACTCGTCCTGTACCTCCCCATAAGCGAAGACTTGGTACACGACATACTCAATGGAAAACTGCCCTTCTCGACCTGTTTTTGGCGATGTATAACGCAAGGCCGCATCAGCACCAGGTGGAAAATGAACAGTCACTCTATCTATATCCTTCCAAAGGGAGAAATCGGGGGTGGCACATAATCTACATTGATCTTGTTCCTCTGTATCTGGTGAAAGGTAGTTATGTTTAGACACATACGAAGAAGATGTATATAGTCTATGTGCCACGGTTTCAGCTGCTTCAGCGCCACAAATGGCTGCCGAGCAATAAGGGTGGACTTTCATCCACAAACCAGGATCAATAAGTTGCCCTGGTGCTAACCAACGGCTAGCGATGTCATTTGATGTAACGGTAATATTACCGATTGTTTTAAACCAACCCCGTTCAGGGTCAAACGGTTTTGTACTTGTTTGAAGTGATGTATATTGCAACAGTTCGTAAGCCCACACACCATTGCGTGCTGCCAGTCCCGCATGGAGCGGCTTACCATCTGTACCACTTTGAAAGAACATGCCCGCCGATTGAGTAGCAGCCAAAGACAGGAGCTGAGCCAAGCTTTCACCATGAAGGCCTCGCAAAGCGCCTATAGCGGCCGCCGCCCCAATGACACCAACGGTCCCCGTAGAATGCCATCCTTGGGTCCGATGTTCAGGATTGATAAGGAAACCAATAATCCCCTCTAGCTCGGCACCGATGATATAAGCACGAAGGAAATCGTGCCATGTATCTGTCGGCTCGAGCACTGCCAATAAAGCAGAATATAAAACAGTACTGAAATGACCCGCCAAGTTCGCCTGGGCATCATCAAAATCTAGATAATGCGAAGCAAAGCCATAATACAAAGCCTTATCAGCTTTAGATACATTCTCTATTGCTAAGCCAGTATTGCCCTCTGATATAACCTTACCACTCAAAACACTGGAGTTCATGTCCCGGCTAACATCCGAGCTTATAGATGACTTAGCCCCTATAAAGCGAGCTAAGTCTTGAACGGCTTGTTCGTTCTCTGCTGGTGCTAAGGATGCCAGATAATCTAGGAAGGCAATACGAGCCACTGACAGGAGGTCTTCACGGTTCGTCACATTCGTTTGTTCTATGTAGTTCACAATCGTCTGTGTTACAGAATCCATAAAGTCTCCCTTTCAGTTATCTATAATTAAATATATATCGATTGATTCGTCAGTAATGTATCAGATTTCATAGTAAAAGATTTACTAAATACAGTTCAGACAACATATAAATTTACTGCCGTTTTTATTTACCAAATTTTTCAGCCCGATCATTCGGTTCTAACCAAATGGAGTCGTCTGGACCTTTTGGAACAAGGCGCGGTAGATCTTCAAATGGTGTATGGTCTACATAGTAGAAACGTTTACGCATAGAATCGAAGTCTGTTGTACCGCCGAATGCTGGATTAGAATACAAGTCCTTCGCATAGTTCCATAGGTTTGGATAGTCTACGAGACGTTTTTTATTCACCAAGTATTTTTGGTAGAATACGAGGTCAAAGCGCGCCAATGTTGGGAAAATACGAACATCTGAATCGGTAATCGTATCGCCCATCAAGTAACGTTGCTTGCTGAGGCGTTCTTCAAGCCAGTCCAAGCGAGCAAAGATACGGTCATAGTAGTACTCGTAATCTTTTTGGTTTGTTACGAGAGCTGCCAAGTTTACCGCTAAGTTAAAATCAGCGTAGATAATAACGTTCAACGCATCGATATCGGCACGTAATTCCTCTGGATAAATATCTGGTGCCTCAGGAGAGATGAAATCTTTAAAGCTCAATGCTAATTCCGTTGTTAACGCATGGTAGTCGTTGTTTACTACGGCACCAGTCGTAACATCTACAATGGCTGGTACCGTGGAACGTGCGTCATAGTTAGGATCACCTTTGCGATAGGCTTCACCTAAGGAGTGAATGCCTAATACAGGGTCTTTCTCATCCTTATCAAGGGTGAAGAACCAATCTGCAATAACACCTGCTGGACGCAATGGATCAACTGTACCTTTAGAGATTACCTTATCTAGACCGAGCAAATCGATGGCGATAGCAATGCGATGGGCCCAAGGACAATGCTTAGACCATACAAGGCGGTAACGATCTTTTTCTACAGGTAAAAACCCTGGTTCACTGCCAAAAGGTGTTGTGAATTGAGGCTCTTCACTATCAGAATATTTTTGACGACGGTTAAAATTCGATGCATCTTTACCTTCATACTCCTTTTGCTCCCCTTGAGAACGAGGGTTACTAGATTGAAACTCAGAAAAATCGATGGGGCAAGGATTCATGGCGCGTTGGAACTCAACTTCTTTTCGAGCTGCCGCAATGGTAGGATCCTTGATTTTACTTACATCTACGTGTTCACTCATTCTATACTCCTTATAGAGATCATCCCCATTAGCTTTATTCCACTTTTCATGGTGAAAGCTTCTGTGATATCCCTCAATTATTCCTACTAACTCAATATGATTATAAGCCCATATTACATTATATAAATACCTATGTCAATAGTAGGTATTTATATTTTATAATGATTATTAAAAATAAAAAGCTCGAGTTATATCGTTTCTAGATATAACTCGAGCTTTATTTAGATTATGTGTATTAAATAAACACTTACACTGGTAAGATTTTTATTCGTGAGGTGTTGTATAGTTAATATCTTGTGCCTTGTAGCTTTCACCATAAGCTAATACGTGAACGATGGTTTCCAATGTGGCACGTACAGTTTCAACAGCCATACTGGGTTGATTTGGTTTATCCACCACTTGGGATGGCAAGTATGGAATGTGCATGAAGCCCGCCTTAATATTGCTTTTTTGTGCTGCATAATGACACACGCCATACATCAAGTGATTGCATACAAAGGTACCAGCTGTATTAGAAACCTTTGCAGGAATGCCATTTTGATGCAATGCGTTAACAATGTTTTTAATTGGCAACGTTGCAAAATAGGCACTAGGACCATCGGCTACAACAGGTTCATCTTCAGGTTGGTTGCCTCCATTGTCCGGAATGCGGAAGTCATCGCAGTTAATAGCAACACGTTCCACTGTAATATCTGGGCGACCCCCTGCTTGACCTACACAGAGAATGAAATCTGGTTGGCACTCTTCAGCCGCCGCTTTTACAGTATCAACAGATTTATAACGAATAGTAGGAACCATTTGAGTCACTACCTTGTAGTCACCATCAGTATAACCATCCATTGTTTTTACCGCTTCCCAAGCGGGATTAATAGGTTCACCGCCGAATGGATCAAAGCCGGTAATTAAAATTGTTTTCATCACACTACCTCATAACAATATCTTATGGTTCATTAGAATAATCAAACATGATACATAATCTTAGAAGGATATATCATATAGTTTCATAAGCATATCGTACTTTCACAAAAGGGTTAAATAAAGTAATACATTAATAGAATATTTAATACAAGCATAATTAATGCAATTGGAAGTTGTGCTTTAATAACGCCGTATTGATCGCGCATTTCAAGGAGTGCTATCGGTACAATATTAAAGTTGGCCGCCATAGGTGTCATCAATGTACCGCAATAGCCCGCAAGCATTGCAATAGCACCGACAGCTGCTGGGTTAGCACCATGAGCTACAACGAGCATTGGGATACCGATGGCACTTGTAATCATTGCAAATGCGGCAAACGCGTTACCCATAATCATTGTAAAGATAACCATACCGATGCAGTAAGCCACAACAACGAGGAATACATTATCTGCTGGTACTACACTTGCGACTGCACTGGAGATAAGTTTACCAACGCCAGCCAAATTAAATAGATACCCAAGAGCCGCTAATAACTGGGACAAAATAGCAGTCCAACTGATAGCATCGATAAGTCGACGGCCTTCATGGAAACCTTGGTTAAGTTCGCCCTTTGTAATATAAAGAGCAGCACACATAGCGATGATTGCGGCAATACCTAGACCAACAAGAGCGCCTAACTTAGTAAAGAAACCAATGAAGAATGTAATAATACCAACAAGTAACGCTGGTACGAAGATAACATTACCAATACGAACAGCTTCGCCTTTTTTGAATTCGATAGAAGATTCAAAGTAATGGCCTTTGCCGAGTTGTTTTACTAATACGATAGCTGCCATAGCAATTACAAGCCAGCCATTAATTTCCTTGGAGAGATAAGAACCAAAGATAAAGGATATGCTATATAAGAGCCAAAATAAGCCTGTACCAATGCGATATTTATGTTCTTTATCTAAAAATGATTGAATAGCAAAGATAAATAGAATAATCCCTACGAGAAGATATACATAATCTAAGGGCTGCATTTTATAGAGTATTTCTAACATATTATTCAGCCTCCTTCTTCAATTCTTCTGGTGTAACAAGAATATTTAACTCATTAGGTACTAATTTACCAGCTTTCATATCCGCTTCGTCACGAGCTACAGAGGCTTGAATTGTTTTATCAAAGATAATAAAACGAATGAAGTTAACAATATATGCACAAATAGCAGTTGGCAATCCGTACAATACCATATCTGTTAACTCTACAGAATAACCTAATTGTTCCATAACGCCTTTGATGAGTAATAACCCACCAGCAGCAAGGAATAAGTTTTGACCGAAGAAGTTACCTATATTATCCGCAGAAGCAGCTACACCACGCACCTTATCAAGCGTACGTTGAGATACTGGACGACCTTGAGCTACCGCAGCTTCACTCATAGGAGCGATTAATGGACGAACCATGGCAACCATACCAGACATGTTAATACCAAAAGCTACTGTTACTTGGCGCACAAATAAATAAATCATAAAGATACGCCCTGCAGTAGCAGCGTTGATCTTGCCAATCAAAATTTCTGCCCGTTCACGTAAGCCGTGACGTTCCATAAGACCAATAACAGGTAAAATCAAAATAAATAATGACATATAACGATTTTTAACAAAGGCCTCCCCAATAGCACCAACAATATCATTGATACTGAGACCACCTGCAAGGCCCGTTACAAAACCTGCGGCTACGACAACTAACAAGGCATTAAAGCGTAGCATTAGACCGATGACCATCACTAAAATACCTGACAAAATCAACATATGGACACATCCTTTCTACAAATCATCCATAACACATATAACCATAAAGATACGTTATATGTATATATTATATACTGAATAGTCATAATCTTACACAAAAAAATACCTTGTATCTAAATTTAGTGAATGTCCCTGATCTGCGATCAGAGCATAAAACACTCAAATAGAGTACAAGGTAATTTACGTAATTAATTTAATTCTTTCTTAAATAATATAGTTGTATGCTGTTTTCCTCTAAAATGAACCTTATCATACGCCGTAAACCCAAAGGATTCATACATTTTAGGCAACCACGGATGCTCCTTAGCCGTTCCTAATGTAACAATATGTGTTTTAAACTGTTCTTTTAAAAGCTCCTCTGCATAGCCCAAGACTTCCCGTGCATATCCTTTGCCTTTGAAAGCTGGTGCCGTTACAAAATGAGCAATATGCGGATATTTATCCGGCGTTGAGTATTTCACCCAAGGCATACAAAACGTAATAGAACTAACTAATTGCCCA
The DNA here is from genome assembly GCF_002959795.1 of Veillonella sp. S13054-11. Lineage (NCBI taxonomy): Bacteria > Bacillati > Bacillota > Negativicutes > Veillonellales > Veillonellaceae > Veillonella > Veillonella sp. S13054-11. The sequence continues at coordinate 65,075 of NZ_PPCY01000004.1, read as the reverse complement.
TCAATATACAAGCCGTATACAGGATAATTTTCAATCCATTCCTTAGATTCCTCTTCCGTAAAATCAATGGCATCGAAGCTAATGGGATAGTCTTTTATAGCTGCGTAACCATCGATTAATACCTTATGATATTCTGCTGTGTCTGCAACTGTTAATTGTCTAAATTCTTTCATGGTCTTTCCCTCATATCTATATTTTTATTCACAAACTACGAATATTAATTCACTTTGTGAAAGTAATTATACACCTATATGTATTTATTTGCAATATAATTACATAAATATTATATGAAATTATAATATCTATAAAGAGGATCTCATATGGAGTGCCATAATATATACACAGAAGAAACTAATAACAAGATAAAACTATTGAGACAAATAAGTTATCAACTACGCCATATTGATAGATTTATATTACGTATTCTATTTTTAATCAAAAAGAATGACACCAACCATAAAATGATTGATGCCAAAGAATACTCATAAGATAAAATTGTAATATTTGACGGATAGCAAAAATAAATTATGTCTCCTTAATAATAGTATTATACATATAAGGAGACATAACTCAAAATCTTTTTAAAACACTTTTAAAAATATACGTTATAAATGATATATTTACGCCCTATCATTGGACATCCAATCACAATAAAACAGATTTTTTCTCATATGAAAATCTTTCGATTCTATTAACCGCGACCTTTAATAACGCGAACACGTTGAATATCAGGCGTACCATCTTTATGTTTAGAAATAGTATCTACTCTGATACGTTCAAGTTCTGGTTGGAATTCTTTAAGTGCTCTAACCATTTGATCATCGGCGACAGCACCGTTTTGAATAGCCCTGTAAATTAATGCAGCCATTTCATAACGAGTCATCATACGATCTCCACCAAATTTACCGTCTGGATAACCCACAATAATACCATTACCTGCTAATGTCGCCACATAGTCGTATGCCCAATGGTTTTCAGGTATATCTGGGAAAAGTTGCATCTTATCCAAATCCAAGGAGTTGAGCTGTTTCCCCTCAGAAACCTTCATGAGTATGCCCTTCACATTTTCAAGCTCAGCACGAAGATCTTTGATTTCTTTCGCCATTGCTACTCTAGAAGTAGACACATGATTGCCTTGACCGATTTTCATGCTAACACCAGCGTTCAACATATTTTCACCGCCGCCGAAGGAACCACCTACACTAAATAGAGTATCCTCATTTGGACGATAGAATGCACCGATTGAAGCTGCATGAGCATCTTTGTAGTTACCATAGCCTGCAGCGATATCCCATTTATCATCAGGATCGAAATCTAGAGGGTGAAGTGCTGCCAATGCGGCTGCCCCTGCACCAACCCTATTCATACGACTATCAATATTCTTGATATTTCCACCGATTTCTTTTAATTGACTTACATTAACGGCATCCGAATCAGACGTACCTGCTGCAACATTGGTGATTTTCTTATTACCTGCATTGATACCAGTTTCTGTGATGCTAGGACCATTCTTAATTGTCAAGCCATTATTGTTCATTATGGTATTACCAGTTGTTACAGATTTAAATGTCGGTGTATCGATTACAGATACTTTATAGTCTACACCACCAATTGCATTTGTCCCTTTAATTACGCTAATATTGTTACCTTCCGATACGGAAGAGTATTTACCTGCCCCATTAGCTACAGCCTTCAATTGGTCTTCTGTTGCCGCTTGACCACTAGTTATGTTAGCAGGGTCCCAGGTCTTATTAGTCAAATTATTCACTGTACCAGCTGTGCCATTAACAGTTACTTTACCTGCTTGTATTGTTCCTTCAGAACCCTTAATAGAAATTTGCTTATTAGGATCTGTTCCAAGAGTAATATCATCATTGAGGTTTACTTTATAAGTCTTAGATCCATCATTATTAGTTATGGAAGTTACTGTTGTATTTTTACCATTCTCTAGTTTTGTTGTAGCACCAGCTACCGCTTTACTCAATTGACTCACATTTACTGCATCTGTAACATCAGTACCGTCAGCGACATTAGTAATCTTCTTTCCACCCGCATCGATACCAGTCTTAACAATCTTGGGACCACCATTAATAGTCAATCCATCAGTATTCATAACAGTATCACCGGTAGTTACGCTGTTCAAACCTTTCAAGTCCTTAGCTAGACGAACTTTTAAGTTGCTATCACCATCGGATATAACACCGATATTGTCATCAGTAGTCAATTTACTTACATCGGTAATACCACCGACTACATTCACTTGTTCGTTAAGTTTCTTCTTGATAACAGCGCCTGTATCACCGCCATACTTCATACCGTCATCTAAAGTTGCAACATCATGCTTGTCGCCATTCTTTTCTTCGATTACTAAGCGAGTAATATTTTTGCCATCAATACCAGATTTTCCCTCGCCCCCCTTGATAGAAATAGCGTTATTACCATCCTTGCCATTCAAACCAATAGATCCATCTTTACCATTGATAACAACAGTTGAACCATCTTTACCGTTAACTCCGATGGAACCGTCTTTGCCATCAATACCTTTCTTACCAAGGACTAGATCATCATTTACATTAACTTTGTAAGGATTAGCAGCTGAGCCATCACCTTCAACAGTTGTATTTTTACCATCTTTAAGAATAGTCTTACCTGCTGCAATAGCGTCTTTCAGTTGACCAACATTTACTGCATCCGTATTATCAGTACCAGCCGCTACATTAGTAATCTTCTTATTGCCTGCATCGATGCCGTTCTTAAGAATCTTAGGACCACCATTTATAGTCAAGCCATCCGTATTCATAACGGTATCGCCGGTAGTTACACTAGTCAGATTTTTCAATTCTTTTGCTAATTTAACATTAAGCACACCATTTGCAGATACTACACCAATATTGTCATCAGACAATTTATTAGTATCAGCACCACCTTTGATATCTAACTGTTCACCTAATTGTTTATTGATAACAGTTGTATCATCGCCTTTGAAGTTTAAGCCTTTTACAATGGTTTTATTGATATTTGTAATATCATTTTTATTATTTTTTACACCGTCACTAACATATTTTAATTGGTCTTCTGTTGCTGCTTGACCATGTACAACTGTAGGATTATCGATATCCCATATACGGTTAGTCAATTCATTTACCGTACCGGCGCCAGTTATTTTAACTATTCCCGCCTTAATATCACCTGTTGTACCATGAATTGTAACCTTATTTCCAGCTGTAATCGTACCAGTAGTACCATCTACAACGACTTGTTTATCAGCATCTGAACCGAGAGTAACCTTATCGCCTAATCCAACTGTATATTCTTTACCGCCAGCAGCGTTAACTCCTTCTGTAACGGTTACGTTAGCATCTTTAGCTTTTACAGTTGTTGCTTTGGCTGTACCACCAATGGCGGCATTTAATTGATCCACATTGACAGCATCAGTTCCAGCAGTACCTGCTGCTACATTAGTAATTTTTTGACCACCCGCATTCAAACCATCTTTATTGACATAAGTCTTCCCATTAATAGCCAAGCTACCATCAGGCCCTAAGTTAATATCTTTTTTAAGTTTAACATTTAGTTGAGTGCCATCAGATTCTACACCAATATTATTATCTGTCAAGTCCGCAGAAGCACCACCCTTAATAGATAACTTATCACCCAATTGCTTATTAATATCTGTACCAGTATCACCAGCGAAGTTCAATCCTTTTGCAATAGTAGTATTGATATTTGTGATATTCGTTGTATTCGTATCTTGTTGTACTTTGGATGCGATATCTGTCAATGTAACTTGTTTTTTATCGCCTTTATCATTAGCTACAGTCAATACCATGTTGCCATCACTGTCAACTTTATATTTACCTTGGCTATTTGGATCAGGGTTTGCTACCAAACGATAGTCCCCTTTTCCCACTTCGGTAAATACATTACTCAAATCGACATTGACTTTACCTGTATCGTTACGTTCCAATGTCAACATTTTACCATCATTGGATACACTACCACTTGTAACAAAGTTATTTTTAAGGCCTGTCACATTAGCAATCAAACCATTTGTACCAGTTAGATTTGCAATGCCATCACCATTAGCTTGATAAGTTGCGGTACCGCCGGTCACGTATTTATCCTTTGCATCAACGATACGGTTAATATCTCCGATATTAGCACCATTTGTAATTACATCTCCACCGCTAGCAACGCCTGTAATCTGTTTGTTCCCCGCATTAATACCATCTTTTACGATTTTTGGACCTCCGGTAATAGTCACACCGTCAGTATTCATAACCGTATTACCAGTTGTTACACTAGTCAGATTGTTAAGTTCTTTAGCCAATTTAACATTCAGCGTATTTATTCCATCGGATACCACACCAATATTGTTGTCGCTCAATTTAGATACATCTGTTACCCCGCCAACAACATTAGTTTGTGCACCTAGTCTTTGAATAAATTTATTATCCGTAGCTCCTGCAGCCTTTACATCACCTGCATACACTACGCCTTTATTCACTTCAGTATTCACCGCATATAATTGGCTACCATTTATAGCATCGGTAGATGTAGCAGAAAGACGTCCAGCTGCTACGTTAGTAATGGTACGCTCTACACCTGTCTTGCCAACACTTACTGTAGAAGTAGGATTAATGCCTGCAAAATTATGTATTTCTCCATTGACCGTTTCAGACGTAGTACCAACTGCTGTTGCAGTTTCAGATCCAGAACCGATAGCTACAGCATTTTCATTCTTTGCATTTGCTTCATTACCGATAGCTACACCATTCTTTACTGTTACGTTAGCCTTATTACCTATTGAGGTACCATTTAATCCAGTAACAGAAGTCGAAGACCCTATGGCAGTGCCATCTACTGCAGTAACATTCGTGAGTCTACCAAGTGCCGTTGCTCCTAAAGCTTTTGCTTTGGCTTGATAGCCAACAGCTGCAGACTGCCCACTCGTAGCATTTGACCATGTTCCAATCGCCACACTAGCATCATCTTCAGCCACCGCATTTGTTCCCATAGCAATAGACCATCTTCCCTTTGCCTGCGCATTACCACCAATTGCATAAGCATAGGTATTTGTAGCTTTCGCTAAACTTCCCATCGCCAAAGAAGATTCTTCTTGAGCATGAGCAACGCTACCAATAGCAATAGCATGAGTCTTATCCGCTTTTGCGTCTCCACCAATAGCAGCAGCATATTCTCCAGAAGCTTTAGCATTTGCACCTACAGCAACTGCATTTTTAGCTGATGCATATGCTACGCCACCAATAGCAGTAGCATTTTGAGCCGTAGCATTTGAGCCTCCACCAAGAGCAGTCGAATATTGAGCCGAAGAATTACTATGAGCACCTATCGCCAAAGCAACTGCACCTAAAGACTTAGCATAACCACCTATTGCCACATTATTAGGATCAGATCCTGTCTCAGTTCCATTTCCCAATGATATACCTGATCCTGTTCCTTCAGGAATTACTGCATGAACAGTGTTCAATGGCAGTGCTATACTTCCCACCAATGCAAGTGCACATAAAACAGTACACGCACTCGTTCCACCACTTCCGCTGATTTTTCCACGATTATTGGCAAATTCCGAAACAACCACATAACATTTTTTCACCCGACTCCAAATGACTTTATAAATCCGGTTCATAACACTCCTCCTAAATTTTTTCTGTTACACTAACTAATTACACTAAAAATACACTATATATTAAGATAAAAGATATATACTCTCTGCCAAAAACACCTCTTCAAAAACAGGTAAGTATATATTTTAAAATCATTATTACATTATTATTATAATAATAATTCAAGAACCCCAAAATCTTAATTATTATGCAATTCTATTTATAGTGCTAGAAAACAAAATAAGGCTACTTTGATTTGTAAAAGTTTTGTAGAAAAACCATATAAATCAAGGCAGTCTTTTTTAAATTTCATTATAACATAAAGAAAAACATCTGAAAAGGAGCATAAAAGAGGCTTCGTCAAATATTGGGACATTTATCTCACAAATCTTTTTTCATTAAAAGTAGAATACGTATTCAAAAAACATATAAGATAATACAAAAGCATATTAGACAAAAAAACAGGATGTATCAAAGATACATCCTGTTTTGAACTTTTACAAACTCTAGAAAAGTTAATTCTATTGATTATTGTATATACGGGAACCGTATACGTCACGTTCGTTTTTAGGTTCGTTGTTAACGCGAACACGTTCAGTTTTATGACGGTCGTTATCATCACCAGAAATACGATCAACACGGAAATGGTTAAGACGAATATTTTGTAATTCAGGACCGAATTCATTCAATGCACGTTTCATGTTTTCGTCAATAGGAGCACCGTTTTGAAGTGCACGGTACAACATAGTAGCGAATTCGTAACGAGTCATCTTAACATCGCCTTTGAATGTGCCATCAGGGTAACCAACAAGGATACCATTACCAGCCAATTGGCTAATATATTGGTAAGCCCAGTGGTTACGAGGAACGTCTGGGAATTCAGCAGTTTTGCTAGGATCAATTGCATGTGGAGTCAAGATTTGTAACAAGTTATTATATTTGTTTTCCATATCTTGAAGACGTGCGTTCAATTCAGCAATTTCACGACCCATAGCTACGCGGGAACGGGATTCTGGGGAACGTTTACCAAGACGAATAGATACACCTGCGTTCAATTGAGTTTCGCCAGTACCTACAGTGCCACCAACGGAGAACATTGTATCTTCGTTAGGACGGTAGAACGCACCCAACGCAGCGGAGTTAGCATTATGGTAGTGACCATAACCAGCAGCAATTGTCCATTTGTCATCTGGGTTGAAGTCCAATGGATGCAATGCAGCCAATGCAGCAGAACCTGCGCCTACTTTGTTAACGCGTCTTTCAACAGTACCAACACGACTAGTCAAGTTCTTAATATTGTTATTAATTTGACCAGGTGTGGAATTGTTGATTTGTGTTTGTAAGTCATTAGCTACGGAATATAATTGGCTACCGTTTACAGCATCTGTAGAAGTAGCGGAGATTTCCCCAGCCGCAACATTTTTAATTTGACGTTCAGCACCAGCTTTACCTACAGACACGGAACCATTAGCTGCAGAACCTACGCCAGCAAAACCACCAAAGGTATGACCAGCGATGGTTGCACTACTTTGAGCTGTAGCTTCACTTGTAGTAGAACCTGTGCCTAATGCGATAGAGTTTAAATGTGTTGCATTTGCATGATCACCAATCGCCATAGCGTAGTCAGCTGTAGCACTTGCATCAGAACCAAACGCATTAGAACGCACGTTAGTTGCCTGTGCACCAGCGCCAAATGCTTGAGCATGATCACCAGATGCAAGGGCAGAGGACCCCATAGCAACAGAATGATTATTGGTTGCTTGTGCGCTAGAACCAATCGCATTAGATTTATAGCCAGACGCTAACGCTTCATAGCCAATAGCTTGTGAGCGAACTTCGGAAGCCTTTGCACGTGTACCAATAGCAGTAGACCATGTACGTTGTGCTTCAGCAGAATGACCAATAGCAATAGATTCATTCATCAACGCTTTGGAAGAATTACCCATTGCTAATGCAGAGGTACCTGCTGCAGTATTATTAACACCAATAGCGACAGAATTACTTTTCCAGTCACCAGTTCTCTTTGTAGCATCATCTGGCTCATTTTCATAATCACGATCACGGAAGTTTGCATCAGATTCTTTTACAGTATTACCGCTACCATACGCAACTGCATTATTAGCACCTGTAACAACATTAGTGTTGTCCATTACAACAGAAGCAGCGTCTACCGGATTAACATTCGCACCAACAGCAGTGACAGCAGCCAATACAACAAACGCTAATTTTTTGGAATGTTTCATTTCTCTCATCTTACACCCTCACTAAATAAAAAAATCATCTAAATTACAATACAATTTTTCATTCTCTCTATGTTCCGTCTCTCACCTCGGTCTGAACAGGTGATATTCTAAATTAGCATAAAGAAATACCCCTATATCAGTTTAAGAAAAATTTATATTGTCGATTACTCGCATAGAATATCAAAGTTTTACGATATACACAACCCTTTTTTCTAACACAAATCAAATTAACAAGTTTCTATACCTATCAAAATCCGCTTTATTCCTAGCTTTATAGGGAAATAAATTTTACTCATTATTTTCCCTTATGAGTTAAATTTTTCGCAACTTTGTAAACTTTTCTCATGTAACAAACTGTATAACTTATAAATAAATAACCACCTTATAAGTACGCAAAATATACCTTTTACCCTTATTATATCCCATTCACACTTAATTCATGAATTATATGTGAATTAAACTGTTTTGTATATTTAATCAACAACTTAACATTTTATTATAATTTTATATTTCTATAGCGCCAGTATCTATCAATGCAAATCGGTGCCCCAAAAAACGCTAACGAGAATGTTATGAGAATAAACATGACAAATACAATTTATATTGACTAATATTTTATGTATATGTTTAAAAAAGAAGGCCCCTATTCTTCATGAAAATACCCCTTTTACTGATTATCCAGTAAAGGGGGTACATATCAAAAATAGGGGTTTTATAACAAGAATCTTTCTTTATTATATGTAATTATGCTAATAAGGCGCTTACAAGTGCTTCTGCTTTATTAAAATCGGATTCTTCTGGGTTCCAGTTGCATTTGATTTCCGGTTCTACTACAGAGAATCCATACTTAGTCAACTCTTCACGGAGTACCTTTGTAGATTCACCAGACCAGCCATAGGTACCAAATACAGCAGCCTTTTTATTTTTGAATTTCAACTCACGTAAGAAATCGAGCCAACCAGCTACGGAAGATAATACGCTATTACCTACTGTTGGGGACCCTACAGCAATAGCTTTAGACTTAAAGACTTCTGTCATGATGTCATTTTTATTGGTTTTACTAATATTGAAAATCTTAACACGTGTATCAGGGGATTGTTTCGCAATTTCTTCTGCAATCTTATGTGCCAACTTCTTAGTGCCATCCCACATAGTGTCGTATACAATTGTGATTTGATCCTCTTGGTACGCTTGCGACCATTCATAGTATTTTTCTACGATTTGCATTGGATTTTCACGCCAAATCGCGCCATGACTCGTAGCGATGATATCGATTGGCAAATTAAGCTTTTGAATTTCTTCAACTTTAGCTTTTACCAATGGAGAGAACGGATTCAAGATATTAGCGTAATACTTCATCGCCTCTTCCCATAGACGGCATTGATCAGCCTTATCCGCCCATAATTCCTCTACAGCGAAATGTTGACCAAATGCATCGTTAGAGAACAAGATATTATCCCCTGTCATATAAGTCGCCATGGAATCAGGCCAGTGGAGCATGCGCATTTCTACGAACACCAAGGATTTTCCGTTTCCAATATCTACGGAGTCCCCTGTTTTAACGGTTTTAAAGTTCCATTCAGGGTGATGATATTGTCCAACCAAGGACTTAACAGCATTTTCCGTACAATAAATAGGCGTATTAGGGATTTTTTCCATCAATGCAGGCAAGGAACCGCTGTGATCCACTTCGCCGTGGTTACATACGATGAAATCAATCGCATTCAAATCAATTTCAGATTCCAAATTATCAATGAACTCAGAGGAATGAGGTTTCCATACAGTATCGATGAGGACCGTCTTCTCCTCTTCAATCAAATAGGCATTTTGGCTAGACCCATTATTAATGGTGTAATCAGAACCGTGAAACTCTTGCAATTCCCAGTCGATTTTACCAACCCATGATACGTTGTTTTTAATGTGCTTTCTCATAATAACCTCCATGTTCTGTGAAAGTAAATATACTCACCTCATATCTTTTAATGAGTCTATCAAGGCCCACAGATGAGAGAAGCAACTTTCACCGGTATTACCCAATATATGGCCCCATGTTGTATCAATAGATACAACACAAATCGGTCATTAACTATGGTTCTATTATACGGACATCACATAATGAAGTCTGTACCTGTAGGTACAGATTTGAGAATTATTATAAAAACCACTCATAGGTAATCACATGCCGTACATTAGTACACATCGATTCCCCATGAGTGGTTACGAGTATATGTAATTATAAGGGATGATTTATTTATTACCTGATTTAGATAGTCCAGGGATAGCTTTATAGATATATAATGCAATATATCCATCAACCAAGCTATGAACGATGGTGCCGCCGCCTACAAGAACAAATACAACGTAGATGAGATCAATGTTTGGCATCGTAGTTGTAGTATAGAACAATAGGCATGCTAGTACCTCACCAATAGCGTGAATGATAGCACAAGCAAGGTTAAACGCCACAAAGGATAGAGCCCCTGTTAATACGCCTGGATGATGTTTAATATAGTAAGCCCCCATCAAGGCAAAGATGATATGAGATGCAGCACGCATAACGATAACAAGTGGGAAGCCTGCTACAAAGAAGCCGAGCGTAGAACCTATGACAACACAAGCTGCCATCTTACGAGATAAGAACATGGCTAGGAATATAGGAACATGACTCGCCAATGTATACGATGCCGGTGGAATCACAACTTTCAAAGGCATCACAATAGGAATCATAATGGCTAATGCCATCAATAAAGCAGTAATGGTTAAATTTCGATACATCGAAGAATTCATAAAGGCCTCCTTAAAGAATATCTTGCCATACATCTACCAATATAGCACTCTAATATATGAAGAGCAACTACACATACCGCTAGACGTCCCACAAAAAAGAGAGGGCCTTACAACCCTCTCTTATTTAATTAGACAAATATATTATAATATCTGTATTTTAACACTTATGGTACGATTTTGAAAATGTCGTAACTCACGTTAATAACTTTGAGGAATCTTAATTCATTGCTTTTATAAACGTTCGATTACAGCTTGCGCCATTTCTGTGGTACCAACTCGTTTTAAACCTTCGCGATAGATATCTCCTGTACGGTAACCATCAACGAGCACTTGTTCCACAGCGCGCTCAATAGCATCAGCCACTTGAGGTAAATCAAGGGAGTGACGGCACATCATAGCGGCGGACAAGATTGTGCCCAATGGGTTCGCCAAGTTTTGACCCATGATGTCTGGTGCAGAGCCGTGAATTGGCTCGTACAATGCAGTACCAGTACCCATGGATGCAGATGGTAAAAGCCCGATAGAACCAGAGATAACAGCGCCTTCGTCGGACAAGATATCGCCGAATAAGTTTGTGGTAACGATAACATCAAACTGTGCAGGATTTACAACGAGTTGCATCGCTGTGTTATCCACATAGAAGTAATCTGTTGCGATGTCTGGATTAGCAGCCGCTTTCTCTTGCGCGATTTTACGCCACAAGCGAGAAGAAGCCAATACATTTGCTTTATCTACGGATACGACCTTTTTGTTACGTTTACGAGCTGTTTCCATAGCGATATCCATGATGCGTTCTACTTCATAACGGCTGTATGTTTCTTTATCCCAAGCGAATTCGTTAGCACCTTCACCTTGTGCCTCTTCCCGTTCACCAAAGTAAATACCACCAGTCAACTCACGAACGATGACGAAATCTACATCTTGTACGAGTTCCTTTTTAAGCGGAGAATACTCTTGCAAAGATGGATAGATTTTCACAGGACGCAAGTTACAGAACAAACCAAGTTCCTTGCGAAGGCCTAGGATTGCTTTTTCAGGACGGATAGACGGATCTACATTATCCCATTTAGGACCGCCTACAGCACCAAGCAACACAGCATCAGCATTTTTACAAGCCTCGATAGTATCCTCAGTCAAAGGCACGCCGTATGCATCAATAGACGCACCGCCCGCTTTCTTATCAATCCAATTAACCTTTATACCGGCTTTCTCAAAAGCCACATCACACACAGCCTTCGCTGCAGCAATAATCTCAGTACCGATACCATCACCGGGGATCAATACGATATTCTTTTCGCTCATCTTACCTCTCCAATATATAGTAAATACTCATAGATGAACCACAACCCCATCAGCTTTTATTCCACTATTTAATTCTATATGCCGGGGTCGAACCTTCACACTCTCGAGAGGCGAATGCTCGTCGAAAACGACTTTGGCCCTGCGGAGGCCGCAGGCCGAAGTCAGACCCGGCCAGTGGAGGCTTGAGATGAGTGTTCGGCTCGCCCCTATTTGCGGTTTTTCGCAAAGTTCACAAGCCCTCCTGCTGCCGCAATGTCTTGAATAAATTGTGGCAACTCCGTCCCTTGGTATTGTTCGTTTTTCGTCAAGTTGTACACGATACCTTTAGACAAGTCTACACCAATAGCATCGCCCGCATCGATACGATCAACTTGTTCACCGATTTCCACAACTGGTAAACCGATGTTGATAGCATTACGGAAGAAGATACGTGCAAAGGAGTGTGCTATGATAACAGGCACGCCTTTGGCTTTAATAACGCCCGGTGCATGTTCACGAGAAGAACCACAACCAAAGTTTTTACCAGCTACCATGATTTCGCCGGCTTTCACATTAGGAGCAAATGTTGTATCAATATCTTCCATCGCATGTTCAGCCAATTCGTTCCAATCAGCAATCGCCAAGTAACGAGCCGGAATGATTACGTCTGTATCTACATCGTCGCCGTAGCGCCAGATTTTCTTGCTTTCAAAATCCATATTAAACCTCCTCAGGGCCTGCAATGCGGCCTAATACAGCACTTGCTGCCGCCACATAAGGGCTTGCCAAATATACTTCAGAATCAACGTGACCCATACGACCACGGAAGTTACGGTTTGTTGTGGAGACGGTGCGTTCCCCTGCAGCCATGATACCCATGTAACCGCCTAGACAAGGACCACATGTTGGCGTGGACACAGCGCAATCAGCTTGAATGAAGATGTCTAACAACCCATCTTTCATAGCTTGGTCGTATACATCTTGGGACCCAGGGATTACGATACAACGAACGAATGGAGCCACCTTACGACCTTTGAAGATTTCCGCAGCTGCTACCAAGTCTTCATAACGGCCATTTGTACAAGAACCGATGATAACTTGATCGATTTTAATATCCTTGTCGATTTCGTTGATGTAATGCGTATTGGATGGCAAATGAGGGAATGCTACAACTGGCTGCAATTTGGACAAATCGATTGTAATAGTTTGGGCATATACCGCATCAGCATCTGGAGTGATTGGCTCAACAGGGCGATTTACGCGACCTTTGATGTATTCTTCAGTAATTGCATCGTAAGGGAATACGCCGCATTTACCGCCTGCTTCGATAGCCATGTTACAGATTGTAAGACGGTCAGCCATAGTCATATGCTGTACGCCGTCGCCGGCGAATTCAAGAGCCATATAACGAGCGCCGTCTACACCGATTTGACCAATCAAGTCAAGAATTACATCTTTCCCCGTTACCCATTTATTAGGTTTGCCGATAAGCTCAACCTTGATAGTTTCAGGAACTTTGAACCAAGTTTTGCCTTCTGCCATAGCAACGCCCGCATCAGTGGAACCTACGCCGGTGGAGAATGCATTCACCGCACCATATGTACAAGTATGGGAGTCAGCGCCAATCATCATTTCCCCAGGACCGATAAGACCTTTTTCTGGCAAAATAACGTGCTCGATCCCCATACGCCCAACTTCAAAGTAGTTCGTAATGCCATGTTCGCGTACGAAGTCGCGCATTACTTTCGCTTGTGTAGCGGATTGAATATCTTTATTTGGTGTAAAGTGGTCAGGCACCAAGTAGATTTTATGACGATCAAATACAGGTTTGCCGATTTTTAAGAACTCTTTGCGAGCCGGTGGGAATGTGATGTCGTTCATCAATACCGCATCCAAATGACACTCGATGATTTGGCCTGGCTTTACAACATCAAGACCCGCATGACGAGCCATATTCTTTTCAGTAATGGTCATACCCATATTATTCTTCCTCCTGTTGTTCTAGCTCCATAGCTAGGAATACTGAGTTTACTGCATTAATATATGCATTTACACTTGATTTAACAATATCGGTGCTGATACCACGACCATGGTACAAGCGACCGTTATATTCTACCTTGAGAGTTGCTTCCCCAAGGGCATCTTTACCAGCTGTTATAGCGCGGATTTGGTAATCTTTCAAGCTAATTGGCAAACCAATCACACGTTCAACCGCTTTAAGGGATGCGTCTACTGGACCATCACCAACGGCTGCATCTGCTTTTTCACCTTCTGGAGTCATGAGACGAACATCAGCATAGGCATAGCCTTTTTCACCCAATTTATAGTATTGAGCCACGAGTTCGAATGCTTTTTTGTGGTGAAGATTATCTACTACGAGGGCTACGATATCATCATCGTATACTTGTTTTTTGCGGTCTGCCAATTCTTTGAATTTACCAAAGAGATCATTGATTTTCTCTTCTGTGAAAGATTGGAATCCAAGTTTTGCCAAATGATCGGCAAAGGCATGGCGACCAGAGTGTTTACCTAATACGAGGTCTGTTTTTTCAGCACCTACGGACTCAGGAGTCATGATTTCGTAAGTTTCAGGGTTGCTCATCATACCATGTTGGTGAATACCAGACTCATGAGCAAAGGCGTTGGAACCTACGATTGGTTTATTTGGAGGAACTACGACACCTGTCAAACGACTTACTAGTTTAGAAACTTTCGTAAATTGTTTTGTATCAATGTTCACTTGAAGATCGCCGAAATAATCATGGCGTGTTTTAAGAGCCATAACAACCTCTTCAATTGCTACATTACCTGCACGTTCACCTAGGCCATTAATTGTGCCTTCTACTTGACGTGCACCTGCTTTAATAGCAGCTAATGTATTCGCATTAGCAAGGCCTAAATCATCATGACAGTGAACGGAGATGATGGCATTTTCAATGCCTGGTGTATGTTCTTTAATATAACGGATTTTGTCACCAAATTCGTTAGGGTTCATGTACCCCACGGTATCTGGTACATTAATAATTGTAGCGCCACCAGCGATAGCCACGCCGAATACTTCACACAAGAAATCTAAGTCTGTACGAGCCGCATCTTCACCAGAGAACTCGATTTCATCAAATTTGCCTTTTGCAAATTCCAAGATAGATTTAACGCGATCCAATACCTCTTGACGAGTCATTTTCAATTTATATTTCATGTGAATTTCGGATGTAGCGATAAACACATGCAAGCGGCTGCGCTCCGCATCTTTCAACGCATCAGCCACCTTTTGCACGTCCTTTTCGTTAGCACGAGCCAAGCCACAAATCGTTGTGCCTTTAACCTCGCGGGCAATCGTTTGTACCGCGTCAAAATCTCCAGGGGATGCAGCTGGGAAGCCAGCCTCGATTACGTCGATGCCGAGGCGTACTAGGCCTTTCGCAATTTCAATTTTTTCAGGAGTTTGTAAAGACACACCTGGTGTTTGTTCCCCATCACGAAGGGTTGTATCGAAGAAATATACGCGATTCTGTTCCATAATAGCCACCTTTTCTATCCTCATAAAACATAACACTTTATTATATCTATCCATAGTGAAAGTTTGTAGCATCACCAATGTCGACATCATATATAATCAGTGATTTACTAGACTTTCACAAATAAAAAAGCCCCTCAGAACAACCGTCGTTGCTCAAAGGGGCGTTATATTCATAACACGGTACCACCCTAATTGGGACTCGTTTCGGGTATAACGGAACCACCGTCGATGACTACTGACGTTCGCCACCAAAGCTCGCGGGAGAGTGTCAGCATACAACCTCTATTGCCTCGCACCAACCGGCAACTCTCTGAAAGCAGGATTTGTAAACCTTTATACCCGTTCATCGCTTGATTTAAGATATAAGGGTATTGTACTGTATTCTATAGACTTATGTCAATTAAAATAAAATGAATATGTTTAATAAGACATTCTCGTTAGTAACTAATCCACTTTAAACTCTCAAAATCATTTAGAATTCGTTTATCCATTTTAACAACTTGATTAGTTAACTCTATTCGATTATTAACAAATGAAATATCTGTATACCATTCCTTTAAACTAGCATATACTTCATTCTCTAAATCAATAATCATAGTTTCAATAGGATCCCAAGTTTTGCATCTTACTGACTCGACCATAACCATGCTACTACCTATGAAAGTAACATCTCTACCATAAATCCAAAATGGCAATACCTTATTTTTTATAGCAATAGAGTATATAGCATCCCCATGAGGTGGTTCTGTTTCATATTGTGTGCGTATTTGGTACTTTTCCATAATTTCATTACTACCATTTTCTATATATGGTAGCTTTGAAATCTTATAATTTTCTGCGTTCATATAAACTCCATTATTTTTAATATCAATCACAACAAAGAGGACTGTATATCGCTATTTGTGTAAAGAGTATTTAGGTAGTGCAACGATAAACTTAATTTGCACCTACACTATTAATTATTTCTCTAGCCCGTTTAACAGAAACTGGCTCATTAAATAAGAACACATGGTTCTGACCCTCATGTTCCCATGATGCTAAATAAACGGAGTCATCTACCATTCGATAAGTTACCGTCATGCCATTTACAACCTCTGTTTTCTGAGGCACATAATCCTTATAGTCACCTGCGATATTACCAGATAAAGTAGATACGCGATATTTAATATACTTTGGCATATCATCTACACGGTCAAAGTATTTTTCTTTTAAAAGCTCATGATAGGCATACACGACTTGTAGTACATCATGATCTACAACAGCCACATGTATAGCATGTAATCCCTCTACTCCACTTGGCAACTGCGGTTTAAAGTTCAAATGTTGCTTAGCCTCGTATACAGTATCAAACACCTCTAGCGATTGACCTTTACGAGTGCTTCTATAATCGCTATCAGTCATACTGCAACTACCAAGTCCATCTGGACAAGGAAACTCATTTCGGTCACCATAAGGCTGATCATAAATCGAATTACCATTGAGACGAAGCCGCATCAAGTCCTCTGCGGAGACAATATTAATAGAACCTATGAAAGCTAACGTGGCCAGTGCACATATAATCTTTTTCATGATACATTCCCCTATAAACAAACAACATGTATTAAGTAAATTATATCAATAAAAAAACAAATGCCTATATAATACTAGTTACAGCATGATTCTAAGTCTATAATAAGCTGATGCCGAAGACACGCCTGAGCAAGATTAACTACTAAAATTTCAATAATCCCTTTTCATCAAACTTAAAGTTTGGACCCCATGCAACTTCCCAGTAATATCCATCTGGATCAGCAAAATATGCATGATAACCACCCCAAAAAATATCTTGTGGCTCTTTTACAATTCTTCCCCCAGCATTTCGTACTAATTCAATGACACTATCAACATCTTCTTTATGTTCAACATTATAAGCTAATGTAATTCCAGCAAATCCATTTCCCGTTGGAGGATTGCTTTCATCAATATCTTTTGCTAATTGTTCCAAAGGAAATAGTTCAAATTTTGTCCCTGCTGTATTGAAAAATATTACTGGCGGATTATTTTCTTTACAGTCAGTCTTATATCCCAAACCATCTCTATAAAACTTTATTGATCGTTCCATGTCTCTAACGCCTAAGCATATGCAAGTGATCTTATTCATTACTACCTCCATAGTTTACAATTACATTAATCAGATAAACTTAAATTTGTCAGCTAATAAATTTACTCGCCAATTTGTACACTTGATTTATTTCTTTGCTGTCTAATTTCCAATTATTGAGTTCAGCTCTAATTAATTCAGGAAATTTTTTGCTAATATCCCTTAAAGCATTGCCTACCGATTTTCTGACATATTCACTGGTATCTTCTTTTAGTGCAGCAATTCGTCTAATAGCTTCATTAGGGTTGTCTTTGAAATATGGCCTACTTGTCCATATTCTTAATCCCTCTGTAACGGCTCTCCTCGTATTTGGATTATGATTATCTAACCATTCATCAATAATTGGAAGAGCTTTTTCATACCCTGTCTTTCTGCAAAATTCATCAAATGCCTTTGCTAATACTTCCTGAACTCTCCAATTATCATCTTCAGACACTTCATCTCTCATAAATACCAAAATATCTTTTTGATCTGATAAGTATCCAAAAAGAAATACACCGTACATTCTTACTTGATAGATATCAGATTTATAGGCTAAAAATGCTAACTCCTTGATATATTCAGTATCATTAGATTTATAATCGACCAAGGCTCGTCTTTCTTCCTCTTTGAAGCCATTTTCTATCAAGGAAAACTCTGTTTCTAAACGCCTAATATACGCTTTCAAAGAAACTCACCTCACTTACAAATTCCAATTTGTTTATAACTATCTGATTCTAGCTTTTACAAAATCAATAAAACTATGTTTTCAATACAGCTACATTGCGCCAATTATTGGTATTCGGCTTTTATTATTAAATTATATCAAAAAATTTATTCTGTAATCATCACAAATCTATCCTATTTGATAGTATCTATCGCAAATCATTCTACTATTCAAAATTATTGTAGGTGCTATAATGAACTCAAGAAAAGGAACATGTGCTCATATAATACTAGTTAGCGCACTGTTCTTATAGTTAGTAGTTTATAAAAGGAGACCATCATGACACATACACAAGTAAAAGAACTCGTACAAGCTTTATTAGATGCACCTACAAGCAATCCAACATTAAAAGAATTCGCTCAATCTTGGATCAATGCAGAAGGCAAACCTGAACAAGAAGCACTTACAAAACAACTCGTATCCGTTGCGGAGCAAAACATTGCACTCATCGACGAAACAATCGGCTTTGCAGGCTCTGAACTTGGTACACAAATTCTTGGTGCAGAAGGCGCAGCTAATCTATTACAACACGCTAAAGACATTAAGGCAAAAGGCGCTGAATTCTGCGACTGCCCTGGATGCACGGCATGTAAACACGTTATCGATTTGAAAGCGGAAATTAAATAATAATATTAACCAAATAATTAGATTTAAATATATTTGATACTAAACAGATAAAGCAACCTCCATTGAAGAGGTTGCTTTTTATATTAATATTAAATTAATCTTCGTTAACTCCTTGTTTAATTCTTGCTTTCAAAGAAATCCACTCTTCTTGTACAGTTAGATAAGGATTTATGTAGCACCAATATATACATAACCCTAATACTATAGTACTATTTATGTCAAAAGATAATTCAATCCATTCTTTATGTGTCACATTAATTAAATAACTGCTAAAGGGAATCAAGTCTTTTATAGGATTAAGATTATTAAATGATGAAGTATAATTCTCAATAGATATCAAACTACCTATATGATTAAATGTAGCTAAAATATAATACATTCCGCCTATATAGAAACTGACTAATGTTATACTAAAAATTAAACCTAGACTTTGATGACTAAAAAAATAGCACCAGTCTTTCTTGCTTACAAAACTAATAGCATATTTTCTTTCTATATACTTTAATATATCCTCCATAATAAAGCCTATAACTACAAGCAAAAATAAGCCTATAGGAATAAAATATACAAAAGGAATTATCCAATAAAGCAGAAACTCTATTCTTTGTAATAAAGTTTGCACTATTTGTGGAAATAAAAATTGAATTTCCAAGATATTCACATAATAGTTATCATATAAATAATTAGCAAAAATAGAGCCTATAAATAAAATCACTATAAGTTTTGTAATCAAATCAGTTCGCTTTACTACTAATTCTACGAAGTGTTCAATATTATTTATCATATGTACCTCCAAATCTATCTTTATTAAAAATCATACTATACATTACGAGTAATTTTCTCCTCATAGGTTGAAAGATTTATCTATTTAAATCATATATATACTAAAAAGCATACAAAATAGATGTAGCTCCTCTTTTGAGGAGCTACATCTCATAATATTTCTATAAAAGTTTACTTTCACAACCTAATCAGACAATATTTGTAACATCTGAAGAACTTTAAAGCACAAAACAATATTAACAATTATGATCAGCAGTGTTATGAACGAATACGCCAAGAGCCAGTAGTTCGCTGATACTACATCATATATCTGATAGGTACAATATCCGCTAGTGATGATACCGCTAAGAACACCCGGTATATACTGTCGTAGAAAAATACTTTGGAATATATGCCCAATCACGTGGTATATATACGCTATGATGACAGTGATGTAAATGTTGAAGCTTTCAAAATATATACTCAAACCTAGTATATTCAACAAGAGTATGAACTCCTGACAAACGATAGCATTGAATCTAAAAGGTGTAAACGCGGCCCCTAAGAATTGCTGTTGTAGTTTTGGATTTCTTCGCATAAATCTCGGAAATAAAAGAATCTCCTCAAATTCGTGCAACATAAAAATGCTTGGGAATAATAAGAAAAAACTATTCAGATCCATAAGGCGCCTCCTTCATAAATCCGATTAAGTTTATTATGACAGCTTTATACTATCCCTTTTTCACCTGCACACGCAGTACCGTCTTCAATTTTGCGGGCTCCACCTTTCGTGCATCGGACAAGTAGATTTCCCGATGCCAGTCGTCGTTAACACGTTGCAAGTTATGCGCAGTACAGAATTCATCTACTTTCATAAACGATTCCGGTTCATTGTCATAAGGTCCGATATGCAATATCTGCACGCAATCTCCGTCCTCTATCGATTCAAGCCGCACGTCCTTAAATCGAGGCAACGATTTTTTCTTGGACACATTAATAATAGCCGTCTCCAACACATCAGGAGTCACAAAATCAGGTTGTCTGATCATCACCCGATATTGCAGATTATTCTTATCAAACTGCTCCGTATGCTCAATCTGCTTCCAAAGCGCCTCTAGCGGATACACGGTGTAATCAAAGTACCCATCTGGCGTCACACCCTTTTTCGGCAACATCTTTATCCCGTATGATAACGAATATAACGCCTCAATATCATCGGCAAAGGCCGCATGATTAGGATTTCCCACGCCGTCCAGCACGAGGAACTTCATACTCGGCACCGTAACCTGCACCGCCTGCGGCTTCGGACAATACAATTCCTTTTCGTGCTTACGCCATTCATGCTTTACTGCTGTCATAATCAGACCTCTCTTTCTGAAAGAAAATATATGATTTCTTTTATGGTAAGGGAGGAATATGAAAGTTGGTTAAAACAGCTACCTTATAATATTAAATAGAACATCCAATTTCACTTATTCAATAAAACTCTACTATGTTAAACAATTTATGAATATATAAATATCTTCTACTAAATCATCTTGAAAATACCTTTAGACCAAAATAATCTTAACTATCAGTATTTTGTTGTTTATTACGTTTACACTCGTGCAATAAATTTAATCTAACAGAAAGGCTCATTCTAAATATTGAAATAACATTATAAATTACTGACTGTAATTCCCATATTATTCTTGAGGAAAATATAAAATAAACAAAATAGACAAAATAAGCAAAATACATCAAACATGTTAAAGAAATTTCTGGCTTCATTCTATCAAGAACTGTGAGAGAAAAAAATAATAGTATTGTAAATATAAGCCCCATAAAATATATAAATAGAACATGACCTAAATAATACAAATATCCTTCAAAAAAAGATTCTTCTTTATCTGTATTAGTTTTAGTAATATTAACCATAACATCAATAAAATCATCACTCAAAAAAATTAATACAATTGAGTAAATCGTAAATAATACTGAAAAAATGGCCAATTCTAAATCTAGAATTTTTGAAACTATATTTAACTGTACTTTGATATCATTTAAATCTATTCCAAGTATAATGAGTATAGTTACAACCAATGCACCTAACCAAGACTTCATAGATCCATTTATATTCAAAATAGAAAATGAATCAATAATCATTCTATAAGATTTAGGAATCTCTGATAACCGTTTCACAATTTGTTTATAACTACTTATATTATTCATTTCTATTCCTTCGATAATCTAGATAACATTTATTATTATCTTCACTTACATCTTCAAGAATTCCACTTGCAAAAGCATATTCTAATATAGTATCTGATGGACATTGATTTAGATCTCCCTCAAACGGAAACTGTTCTTTCTTTGTAAGCTCATGTTCTGAAATTTTTAATTTATTACCGATTTCATCTGCACCCTCTACTCGAACTTCGGCAAGACCTTTTGTACTTTCAATTATCTTAGCTAATTCTAATTTATTTTGAGGAGAGTTAAAGTTAATATTTCCCGTATTTGACTCAGCTTTCAACATCATTTCTCTTGTATATTTTGTAAATGCACTTGGATCAATATCATTATTTAATGGGAAAAGTTTGAATTTAGCTAAAGTAATTTTTTTCATTCCATGCAACATATCATGAATACCTTTAGCTTGTAAAGGTATTCCCACAATATTTACGTTAGCATATGGAAGAAACTCTTCCTCTCCTGATTTTCGTTTTATTTCATTAACTGTATTTATATATTCACTCAAAATATACTCTAAGGTACTAGATAAACCTCTTATATCTGGACTAGATGGCTCATTTTTAATCAATATCATTCTATGATTTCTTAAAAAAACAATAATTTTTGAATATGGTGCTGCAAGCATTGTATCATCTACAACTTTCAATACACCATTATCCATTCTAGTCTTAGCTTCATATTTAGTATCTTTAATATAATCAGCCTGTAAAATTAATTCATCCTTATAGTCTATTAAACGAACATTAATAAAGTAAAAGCTTGGATAGCTTTTCCCTCTTTTAAGTTCTGAACGTAAGGCTGGGATTACAATATAATCTAATTGTGATAATAATGGCTCATTTGTATCGCCAAATGTAATATTAAAGTTTGCAAACTCAACTATTTTTACATTCTTATTCATAGAAATCAACCTCTTATATTAATTCACTAAACTTCAATAATATTGAAAATTATTTTACTTCTAACTCATGTAATCGTTGCACCAGCTTATCTTCATACTCATAGATATTATTGATACTTTCAATTAAATATTTAGTACGTTCTCCATTCTCTACTATTTCTATATATTTCTTACTCTTCTTGATATAGATTCGGCACAACCACTTAGTAATATGATTATCCAAAATGATTGCAAAATAGGTTTCTTTATCTTTATAAGTAATTCGCTCTACATTTATATACTTACTTAGAATTGCTTTAACAGTGTAATAAGAATCAAGTTCTTCTTCTGTTGTTACAATCTTTGATTCACTTTCTTCTTCAACATGTGACTCTTCATTATCAACCGGAAGTGAACTCGATGTAGTTTCAGTATTTGCAAAAGCAGTCTCAATTTTTTTGTTCAACAATTCCTTGATAATGTAATCAAATGCATTTTTTACAATTGGAGTATACTTTTCGATAACAGACTGTGTTTTCGCTCGACTGTATACGCCTTTTCCCAATATAAGTTTTACTAATTCTTCACTAGGATTTTCAATTTCTTCTTTTATAATCTGACGAATTTGAGCCTCATTTTTCAAACCTTCTGCAGAATCATAAATAGCATCTTTATCAAAATTTTCTTTTGTAAAGTACTGTAATTTTACTATTTGCTCATCTCGTAATTCTAATAAATTGATTTCTAAAAACGGGGCATCATCCATTTTATTAAGTTCATCAATATCTGTATAAAATCTATACACAATTCCATTCGTAAGAATCGCAAATTTAGCCGTTGTTGTACCAAAATAACGATATAGTTGAGAATCATGTTTTTCTAGTTTTTCATTAATTGATTTACACTCAACCAAAATAACTGGTTCATTATCAAATTTTATTGCATAGTCTACCTTTTCCCCCTTTTTAAGACCCACATCAGCAACAAACTCAGGCATAAATTCGTTTGGATTAAATACATCATATCCAAGGATTCTAAAAAAAGGCATAATTAACGAAGTTTTCGTTGCTTCTTCTGTCAAAATGTCATTTTTTAATGTTTTAATACGCTGAACATGAGATTTAATAAGGCCTTCAAACTCCATAATAATACCTCCTAAACATTAACACACACTTCATCTTATATTTATATATTTCTACAAATTAACAAATTCTCCTGCATATATTAGTAATATTAATTTATTTTATTATTTTTATACTTAAGATAAATTTATTTATTTTCACTTATCTCACCATTACTTACTTAATTACTAAAACTAATTTTGACATAAAGAGAGCCCCTGTTCCAAACAGGGGCTCTTTACTTTCTACACACTCGCTTCCACTAGTGCTCGTGTATACGGGTGTACCGCTTCTTTCAGTCGAATTGATTCGATGTTTTCCACGATTTGTCCGTCTTTCATCACTAGGATTCGATCTGTGACCGCTTGTAGCAGTCCGATGTCATGACTCACAAACACATAGCCGAAGGGTTGTTCTTTATGTAGTTTTTGTAATAGGTCAAGTACGAGTTTCTGGTTCACCGCATCAAGGGCCGATGTAGGTTCATCAAAGAGTACCAGTTTCGGCTTCATCAGCATGATTCGTGCCAGTACAACACGTTGCAGCTGACCTCCGCTGACTTCGTGAGGGTATTTCTGGATAATCGTTTCCGGTAAGTCCACATGTCGAATCCATTTGCGAATATCTTCCTTCGCTTCGGCCATGTCCTTGAGTCCATAGTTAATGTATGGCTCAAGTAGAAAGTCTTCCAAGTTCATCCGTGGAGGAATAACCGCCAACGGATTTTGAAACATCATCTGCAGCGAGCGATATATTTCCGTATGGTTTTGAATCTGTGATATATCTTCTCCGAAGAGTCGCAATGTACCCGATGTAGGTTTTTCCAGCATCGCCATGAGTCTAAGTAGCGTACTTTTACCAGAACCGCTACCGCCGGCGATGCCTACTCGTTCATGTTCAGCAATAGCAAAAGACACATCATCAACGGCACGCACCATATGATTGTGGTTCGTATAATATTTACATATATGCTCAGCTTGTATCATATTACACCACTTTCATCACGGAATCCAACAGTATACGTGTATAGTCATCTTTAGGATGCGCCATTACCTCTCCGGTAGCGCCCATTTCAACAAGGTGCCCTTTATTCATCACACCGATGCGGTCCGCAATGCGCGCAGCCGCCTTGATGTTATGGGTTACCAGAATCACGGTTGCCCCGAGAGCCTGTGTTACTTCTTTCAGCAAATCTAGCACCGACGATTGTACCAGCGTATCTAAAGCACTGGTCGGCTCATCGGCAAATACGATATCCGGTTTCAGAATCAGACTCAATGCAATCGCCAAGCGTTGTTGCATACCGCCGCTCAGTTGGAACGGATAGGATTGTAGAATACGTTCCCCTTCCTTCAAGTGGACGAGCTGTAACATATGCAGTACACGATTCACATCATACAGTTCATCATGGGCACGCAGCAAGTCTTTGAAATGGTTTTCCACAGTACGAGCCGGGTTCAAATAGGCACTGGGATTCTGAAAAATCATCGACGTACTCATGCCGCGCATTTGTCGCCAATCCTTATCGCTCAACGTCGTAACATCCGCGCCGTTCAGCAAAATTTGACCACTTATGGTAGCTTTCTTCAGTATACCGAAGGCGGCGCGAATCAACGTCGATTTCCCGGAGCCGCTTTCACCAACGATGGCAAACACCTCACCAGTGCGCACGGAAAAGGATACATCACGCACAGCCTGTTCCGCACCATATGAAATTGATACATTGTCAAATACTATGCAATCAGATTTATTCAATAGTAGAATCCTTTGTTAATAAGTAGTAATCGATCGGATGTACCGGCACATTTTTAACCTTGGATGTGGAAACCACATTCGCAGCAGGGTACAACAAATAGATATCAGCCACATCATCAAGCAAAATGGACTGCACTTGTTTAGCCACGTTCGTCCGTTCATTTTGATCGAATGTAACCGCCAACTTGTCTATTAATGTATCCACTTGAGGATTGTTATAGCCGCCCACATTGGCTTTAGAACCGGATTTATAGAATAGGCTGAGGAACCAGTACGGATCGTTTGTGGACATGGTCACCACATTGCGTTCCACCAAATCAAATGCGTCTACGCCGAGGGTATCCACTTCATTAGGACTTTGCAATTTTCTGAGTTCTACCGCGATGCCCGCCTGTTTCAATTCTTGTTGAATTTCTTCATACATGCTGGTATCTTTACCCCAAATAGCGAGGGTCAATTTCAATTCCTTGCCGTCTTTTGCATAGATACCGTTGCCATTCTTCACATAGCCCGCTTGGGTCAATAATTCATTTGCTTTTGCAAGGTCAGTGACTTCCTTATTTGAAAGCCCATCATAGCCCAAGTTTGCGGAAGGAGGGAATGGAGCACCACCGGCCAATGCACCGCCGCCGATAACTTTTGCCATTGTATCGTAATTGATGATATGAGCCACCGCGGAACGTACATTTTTATCATGTAACGGAGAGGCTTCCGTATGATTAATCTTTAACATCATTACGCGAACACCTGCCACCTCTTGAATGTTGAACCCGTCTTTAAACAAGCTGCGATTAGCGGAGTCCACCTTTTGAATGACATCCACATCTTTAGATTGCAACGCCATGGCGCGCTTATTATTGTCTTCGATATCCTTTACAGTCACAGAATCAAGGCCTGGTTTGCCGCCCCAATAGTCGGCGAACGCCGTTAACTCGATGCTTTCACCCTTTGTGAAAGAAGTGATCTTGTACGGACCTGTAAGAACCGGTTTAGACGCCACATCTTTGAGATCTGCCGTATCCATGATAACGAATGCAGGTTCAGTCAAGCTGGACAATAAGGAGCCATTAGGTTCCGTAGTTTTAATGATCAAATTTTGACCATCAACGGTAATGGATTCGATTTTAACGGCCTTAGCAGAGCGAGGGCTTTGTTTCATCGTATACTCGATGGACTCTTTTACCTTCTGAGGTGTCATCGCAGTGCCATTATGGAATTTTACATTTTCTCTAATATGGAATTTCCATGTAGTGGGATCAATATTTTCCCAGGAATCAGCTAATTGTCCGGTGAATTTCATATCTGGTGTCACTGTAGCCAAGGTTTCACCTGCTCCGATACGTGTCAAGGTCCACGCATCCCATTCATGCGTCGGATCTAATGTTTCACCGAACCAATATAAGCCGACATTCAGATGCTTGCCTTGTTTAGCCGTATCATTGCCGCAGCCCACCAAGAGAGCCACCATACACAGCATGGATACACATGCTAATAACCAACGTTTCATAAATACTCCTTTTCACACCTCATTGTGATGAGGCTTTCACTAAAAACATTCATATTGTATGCGGTCATCGTGATACATCGAGGACATCACGCAACGCATCGCCAATATAGTTAAACAGAACAACGGTAATAAAAATCGCAAGCCCCGGATAGATCAACAGCCAAGGCGCGGTTTGCAGAAAATCACGGGAGCTCAATAGGATCGCGCCCCACTCGGGATCAGGCGGTTGCACGCCGATGCCGATGAGCGAGAAACTGGCCACCAAAATGATGGCGTCCCCTAAATGTTGAATAATGACAATTAATAGCGGCGGCAGAACATTCGGCAGAATGTAACGCCATAAAATGTGAATACTCGAAGCGCCGGACATGCGAGCAAAGGTAATATACTCGGCATGGCGTTCGATATGCACGAGGCCCCTCGTGATGCGCGCATATTCCGCCCATTTAGTAATGCACAGCGAAATGATCACATTCGTTATGCTTGGTCCCATGATGCCGATGAAGGCAATGGCGATCACCATATTCGGAAATCCCAGTACCAAATCGATCAATCGCGACAGCCAACGGTCAACGCGTGGCGTAGAGAAGCCTGCCAGTCCGCCGATAACAATGCCTATCGCTCCGCTGATGCCGATGATGGTGAAAGCAATCCACAGCGATGCCTTTCCGCCATAAAGGATGCGTGACCACACATCGCGGCCCAACTGATCAGTTCCAAGCCAATGAGTGCTGCTGATATCCTGCAACCTATCGGCTACATTCGTTGCCTCCGGATTATAAGGCGCGATGTACGGAGCGCAGAGAAAAAATACAATCCACAATGCTGCCAGTACAAGCATGATATATAGGCCATAAGGCTTTCGTCTATTCATAAGAGCCTCCTTGTATAGCGGCTCTTCGTTTCGGATTAAGCCAGATACTCAATACATCGATGATGATGTTGATTACGATGAACACCAATGTAATCCAGATGATATAGCCCTGCATCAATACATAGTCACGAGCAGTTATGCCCTGTACCATCATATAACCGATGCCTTTGATGGAGAACACCGTTTCAATAACCGCGGAGCCGCCTAACATGGCCCCCATCGTAACGCCCATCATAGGTAATAACATAAGACCTACATGAGGGAAGATATAGCGACAATATACCATCCACTCCGGCAGACCGAGAGCTCTGGCCCCCTGTACAAAGGGCTGTTTCTCAACCTCCAGAATAGCATTACGCAGACGGCGAATATATAAGCCACAAATCCACAGAGCAATCGTCAAGGCCGGCAGTATATACACGGTGAAGCCCTTTGTATTCGTTACCGATACAAGCTGCAGCTTCACGCCGAACAGATACAATAGCAAGAGACCTACCCAGAACCCCGGAATCGCCAAAGCGAAGAACGTAAATAATCGAATCACATGATCGGCCCAGGAGTCCTGATACCGTGCCGATATCATGCCAAGCGGTATCGTTACGACTATGCCCATAATAAGTGCCAGTGATACGAGTCCCAATGTATTCGGCAGCGCTCCACCAAGAATCGTCGCAACAGGCAAGGAATATAATATAGATTCACCGAAGTCGCCTCGCACCAGTTGGACAAGCCAGCGTACATATTGCTGCCACCACGGGTCATTGAGGCCTAGCTGTTCTCGCATCTGCTCTACTAATACAGGATCAGGTGTAGCCCCTACTAAATTAAACTTCATCGCCACTGGGTCAATGGGGGATAGTTTAATCAATACAAATGTACCGATGGTTACAACTAGTAAAATGCCAACAATACTCGCCAATCGCTGTAATATTAATCGATACAATACATCACCTGCCTTCTTTTATTATAAATTAGCTATATTTCTATTCTATCAATAGTCTTTATATATAAGTATACCCGCAGAGGTATATTAGAGTGATTCTCATTATGAAAGTTTTGCATACCAACAAAAACGGCCCCTCATATGAGGAGCCGTTCTATATAAAACCCTTACAGTGTCCATGCGAGTGCTTCACCACAGCTCGCATGCCTATCCCATTAGGCCTGGACTTGTATATTATTTTGTATGTTGTTTTGGAGCTACTGTATTAGCAACAATCGCCTTAGCCATGTCGCGAGTTACAGGGCGTTCAAAGTACATCCCATGAGTTTGGCCGTCTTTGGTCCAACCTATGAGATATACCATTTTATTGCCACCTTTGAAAATAACCTTTGTGCCGTTTACTTTTTCATTAGCTGTTACACGAAAATCGCTATAATCGCCGCTAATATCTTCTTTTATTTCATTAGATACGCGATACACGATGCGTTTGCCTGCAGCTTGATTACGAGTAGCATCTTCACCAGCTTGGTAAACATAAACCACTTGCAATACATCCTTATCAATAGTACTTACAGATTCAATGTTATAACCTACAGGCAATACCTTAGGCATTTGAGGTGTAATGTTCATATATTTAGCCGCTTCATCTACAGTAGAAAACTCATGAAACGGGTTTGGCATGCCAACCATTGGCGCTTCTTGTTGAGCTACCACAGATTTAGGTTGATTTGGTTTTACATCAATAGTACCTTGAGCACCCGCAACAGTATAAGAACCTATACAAGCACAAGCAACAGCCATCAATACAAATTTCTTCAACATGATTATAATCTCCGCTCTTTTACATATACATCTGTACAAACACAACACATGTATTAAGAATATTATAATTTATAAATATATTTTACAAAATATTCTTTATCAAAACTTATTTTATAATTATACCCTAAATGATAGGGAATTTCAAGTAGTTATTTTTGATATAAAATCCTGAGTTCTATATTAGCTACTATACAAACATATATTCAAAATAGATGCTAAGACGCTCATCAGGAGTATCTATGTTTATATATAATCCATCCCTATCTACTATTTGGCAGCAGCTAGGTAATTAAATTTTGGCCCGCTGAGCTTAAACTCAAAGCTAGTTAAATCCACCTCGCCAACACATGCATCGCTATCATAAAGGGTGAGCAAAAAATCTGCGGTCTGTTCACTGCTATGATACTTTTCAAATGAAGCATCGTAATCAAATCCGCTTTTACCTGAAGCTACATCGCAGAACTCGCTTTTAGTAGCAGCAGGCGCTAAGATTTTAGCCTGCATTTTAGCATCTACATCCTGTGCAAGCTCATGATATAAGCCCTCTGTGAAGGCACTTACAAAAAATTTTGTGCCACAATATGGTACTACTCCGGGCGCTAAAAAATATCCACCCACGGAGGAAACATTTATCAACTGTGTTTGTTTACATTTATAATCTCGCACGAATAAACTAGAAAGTATCGCAAGTGCAGTTACATTTAAATCTATCATTTTTACCATTTTTTGAATATCATGATTGCCCATGAATCCAAAATCACCAAAGCCTGCATTATTAATAAGTGCCTTTAACTCATAGCTTTTAAGGTCATCCCAAAGCGCTAAAACGTTTTCGCTACGCGAGAGATCACAAGGTTTTACAATAACGTCTGAATCAGGCGAAATGTTAGCAATCTCGCCTTTCAAATTTTCTAATAATTCTGCTCTACGTGCAATAACGATCAAATTTTCTCCACGGCGTGCAAAAGCTTTTGCCGTAGCTGCTCCTATGCCTGAACTTGCTCCTGTAATAACGATATATTTTTTCATTTTTTTGCCTTTCCTTTATAAATAAGAGTATCTGGCTTTATTGCACTTGCTATGCCTCCTTAGTTAACATACGAGTCCTTTACTCAGCTTTCACATTAAATCATAGGATGTCTTATTTCTTATGCACCATAAACCCAGCTGCTTGTTGGTTAGCCATAATTGTGACATCAGAAATTTGCAAGCGTTTAGGTTGGTTTGTTACGTATAGCACAACGTCCGCCACATCCTCAGGTTGGATGGCATCGATGCCTGCATAGACGGCTTTAGCTCTTTCCGCATCACCGTGAAAGCGGACTTCACTAAATGGAGTCTCTACAATGCCCGGTTGAATGGTTGTGACCTTAATATCCGTTGCAATCGTATCCATCCGAATACCGTCGCTCAACATCTTAACGGCGGCCTTTGTAGCGCAGTAAACAGCGCCTCCTGGATATGCATAAATACCAGCAGTAGATCCCATATTCACAATATGACCTGCATTTTTATCGATCATATAAGGTAGTACGGCTTTTGTTACATATAAAAGACCTTTCACATTCGTATCGATCATAGTCACCGCATCATCGACAGTACTATCTTGGAAAGGATCTAAGCCTTGTGCAAGACCTGCGTTATTTACGAGGACATCAACGCCACCAAAAGCCTCAATTGCTGCTGGAACCTTGCTTTCAACATCCTCACGACTACGCACATCAAGAACCAAAGTCTCAACGCGCACGCCATACTCCTTAGACAAACGAGCCTGCACCTCAGCCAACACCTCAGCACGACGGCCAGAAATCAAAACATTATCGCCATACTTTGCATACGCCTCAGCAATACAAAGACCAATACCAGACGTTGCACCAGTAACAAAAACATTACGAGCCATAAGAACCTCCTTATCAATCCGAACTAAATCTATACCCTAATTATACCACTTTAATATGTAATGGACTCTAGGCTACTACGCGTACCACGCTCTCCTACTCCCCAAAATGACATATTGACGCATTTTAAGGTAAAACGCATAGAAATGAAAAAGGATTACCGTTCTGGAAGCGACTTTCCCTTTGTATAAATAATATGTCGGAGCATTTGTTTATAATACACTAATATTTGAGCTCTACAACAGCAGTAAGACAAATAGGGATGCCTATTCGAAGCCGCCTTGGGCGCTACGCGTACCCATGAAGGCTGAGGATAGGTATCCCTATGTCTTATTTAGTCTGATAAGTAGAGCTCAAATACTACGTCTTTTATTTCAAATGCGCCAACATATCATTTAACACTTCCATGCAATCCCCCACTATCCCATAGTTAGCGTGTTGGAAGATTTCTGCATTTGGATCATTGTTGATAGCCACGATTGTGTCAGCCCCAGAGATACCGCTCACGTGTTGAATAGCACCGGAGATACCAAATGCCAAGTATAGTTTAGGACTTACAGTTTTACCTGTTTGGCCTACTTGATATGGCAATTCAATCCAACCTTTTTCAACGAGTGGACGTGTAGCTCCTACAACACCGCCGATGGCATCGGCAAGTTCGTAAAGCTTATCAAAGTTTTCTTTGGACCCCATGCCGCGACCGCCCGCTACGATGATATCCGCTTCTTGAATGTTGTACCCAGCTTTGCTGAACGGAATGAAGTCAAGACGCTTCATGCGAATGTCTTCAGGGTTAAGGTCGAATGGTTCAATTTGAATGCGGCCCCAACTATCTGCAATGCGTTCAGGCTTTTTAAATACATTAGGACGGACAGAACCCATTTGTGGGCGATGATTTGGGGAAATAATTTCAGCTAAAATATTTCCCCCCAAGGCAGGGCGTGTCCATTCTACAAGACCTTCCTCAGTATCTACTGTCAAAATGGTACAGTCAGCTACGACGCCGTTTTTCATGCGACCAGACATACGAGGTGCTAGGTCACGACCATTATTTGTTGCACCAATCAAAAGAATATTAGGCTTATGATCTTCAAAGAAGTCCGTCAAAACCTTTGTATAGCCGTCCGTTGTATAGTATTTCAAAAGAGGGCTTTCAAAAACATGAACAATATCGGCACCATGTGCCACAAGTTCCTCCGCCTCGGATTGAACATTCTCACCAAGCAGCATAACTTGAACGAGTTGACCCAATTCCTTAGCAATACGGCGAGCTTGACCGATAAGTTCGTACGTAACCGGATGCACTACGTCATCGATGGTATCCGCTACGACAAAGACGTCTCTATATTCATCAAAATTTGTCACTCCCATTATCGATCACCTCCTTTGGAACCTTCTTCACCTTTAACAGCTGCTAAAACCTTAAACTCACTGGAGGATACACTTTCAACAGAGGCAGCCCGCTGCACAGGATCTTTTACATCTACGCCCTCATCATTGGTATCTACAGGCTCTTCAACCAGTTCTTCGCTGGGCACTAATAGATGAGAAAACTTTTCTGGCTTGATATTATAGGCCAATTCAAGAATTTTCTTAGCCCCTTCGTCCACGGATGAAAACATTTCTACCTTGCCCCTAAGCGGTGGTTGGTATACCTTGCGCACACGTGTAGGAGAGCCATTTAGCCCAATACGGCTTTCATCAATATGCGGCATATCTCTCAATGTAATATGCGTAATCGTGTATCGTTTAGCATAAATCGAGCTCCAAAGACCGGGTTGGCGAGGCTCATTGAGTTCAGCCGTAGCCGTTACCAATAGAGGTAATGGAACTTCCACAATTTCATAGCCATTTTCATGTTCTCGTTTTACAATTGCCTTTTGGGCTGCTTGATCTACGGATAATTCACAAGCATAGGTAGCTTGCGCCATGCCTAGTTCCTCCGCAATTTGAGGCCCTACCTGAGCCGTATCACCATCGATAGCCTGCTTGCCGCAGAAAATGATTTGGAATTCACGATTCATGGTGCGTTGGATATGACGAATAGCAGAGGCAATTGTATAGCTTGTCGCCAATGTATCTGCACCGCCAAAAGCACGGTCTGTAATGAGCACCGCATCATCCGCACCGAGGGATAAACACTCGCGCAGTGCCGCCTCGGCTTGTGGAGGACCCATAGTGACAACGGTTACACGACTACCTTCATATTGGTCTTTTACCGCAAGAGCTGCCTCTAACGCATGCATATCATAAGGGTTTACAATACTAGGCAGACCTGTGCGGATGAGATTATTCGTTTCCGGATCCAGCTTAATCTCAGATGTATCTGGAACCTGTTTGATACATACTAATAACTCCATACACTCACCCCTGTCTAAATTCTACGCCCTTAGCGTTACGCGGATATTTCCAAGTTTTTACGATGGTTTCGCCACAGAGAACACGGCAGGTACCGCATTCAAGGCAACCAGCGAAATCAAAGGCTAAATCGCCATTCTCTTGTAATGTATATAAACCAGCAGGACAGCCATTTACGAGTTTCATTTTCTCTTCCAGACCAAAGCCAGCGCCATCCACAATGATATGAGGAGACGTTTCATCTACATAGTATTTATTGGCGCCCAAGCGCTCTTCTAATTTCATAGGGAACGCACCCCTTTCCAAGCATCACGAATCAAGGTAACTAAACCTACATCACTTACACTACTCATCAATTTTTTCATCATTGGTACTGCCCCATCACCGTTTACAGTGAATACATCGCGCATCACATTATTCACAAGAGCTGGATACTCTTTGAATATACGAGGGTTGGATGCGAGGAAGGCAGGCATATTTTTATAAAGTTTCATGTCCTTATATAGCCAAGAATTCTTGATTTGACGTTCATACAATTTAGCAACGCGCTCCATGTTCTCATCGCGCAAGGCTACGTTAACCGCATCCGCTGCACACATACCAGATTCGATGGCAAGATCCATCCCACGAATGGTATACCCCAGGTTCATACACATGCGCGCCGCATCACCGACGATAACATACCCATTACCGCCCAACTTAGGCAGCGCTTTAAATCCGCCTTCTGGCACGAGATGCGCACTATGCTCCTTCAATTGACCATTTTTTAATAGTGGTGCGATTCTTGGATGGTTTGTGAAAGCTAACAGCATATCATCTACCGATTTAGTAGCTTTACCGATATCTTCAAGGCCTACAACCATACCTACGGAAAGGCTGTCTTTATTCGTATAAATAAAGCCACCACCTAATAGGCCATCGGTCATGTCCCCCAATGTAAGCCACGCCATCCCCTCATCGCCAGATAGCATAAGGCGATTTTCAAGATCCTCTTTTTTGAGTTTATATACCTCTTTTACCCCTACAGCCATTGTTTTTGGATCTGTAGGGCCTGTAAGACCAGCCTGTTCCAATAATAATGTATTAGAACCTTCTGCGATGACAACTAGTTTTGCATATACTTCGTCATCGTGACAGCGAACCCCTATTACGCGGCGATGTTTACCTTCACCTTCGGTAATAAGCTCTGTTACCTGTACATTAGATACGAGGAGAGCCCCTTTTTTCTCTGCCTCTTCTGCTAGCCATTTATCAAATTTAGCACGCAATACTACGTAGGATTCTTCATTAGGTTCACCATCTTCGTAACTATACTCGATGGTGGTCATTTCATTACCTGTACCAATAGAAATGCGCTCTTTTGTTACCTTTCGTTCCAACGGCGCACGGTCTCTAAAGTCCGGAACAAGACGCTCCAAAGAATGTGTATAGATGCGTCCACCCATCATATTTTTAGCACCTGGTGCGGTTCCACGTTCGATAAGTAAAACTTTTACCCTCTGCTCCGCAAGGCGTAATGCTGCCGCAGAACCCGCTGGCCCTGCGCCAACAACGATAACATCAAATGTTTCATTGCGATCAATTGCCATATACTCAGCTCCTTTAAATGAAAGCTTAGACTTACATAAGTTCATATAATATATATATTTCTCTATTTAGAACCAAAATACCTTTAAAAATTATCACAGAAAGATGAATATATTCTATATTTTTCAGAAATATATTATAAAAGTCTCTACAGGTTGTATATATACTCATTATATATTAATACTAATGTATACTTTCCCTTCTAGATGAGTGCAATAAAATTCATCAATTCGTGAAATTTATAAGTAAGTCTAGCTTTCACAGGAAAAGTAGCGTATGATAAAGGTAGCAAAAACCCTATACGGAGCAAGACGCGTATAATACGACCGCATAATGCAAGTCCACGGTCAAGGTTGGGAACTCGTTATTTTTTAATTAAGAGGAGGCCCTATGGACCCGTTAAAAATCTTGAAAGCATTATCCAATCCGCATCGGTTAGATATTATATTGTGGCTAAAACACCCAGAGAAAGAATTCGGTGTACAAGTACATGCTAATACGCTTATCGACTTTCCATATAGTGTAAGCGTTAAGAGTATACAAAAGCGCTGCGGTGTATCTCAATCTTCTATTTCTACATTTATGAGCATTTTAGAAAATGCTGAACTTGTAGAATCGCGTAAAATCGACCAATATACCTATTTCCGTCGCAACGAAGAGGTTATTCGCGAATTTGGCGAATGGTACAACAAAGAAGTATCCATCCAGTCTGATGAAATTGACAAATTATTAGAAACGGTTATCTTAGAAGACACTTCATATCCAGCAACTGAAGAAAGCTCCATACCTAGCGAGCAACTGGCAGTCGAAATACGTACTAAGGGACCGCATCATGATGAAGAAAGTAAATAAAAGCCCTTCCCTACTTACCATATCTAGGGAAAAACGAAAAGAGCTATAATTTTGAATATTATAGCTCTTTTTTATGTAATACTATACCATACATAGTATCTTTATAACTCATAATGATAACTTACAATGCAAAAAGAGTGCCTCCCTTTGGGAATGGCACTCTTTACGTTTATACATTTCGTTGTGCTTCATAAGCTCTGAATAGTTTAGATAATAACTCAGGAGCCAAGCGCAATAGTTCTGGATTTTCACAGAACGACACGCGCAATTGTGTTTTACCAGGGTTATTATCACCATTTTTACCGCTATAGAAACCATTGAGCGGCGCCATGAGGAGTGTATATTCCTTACCATCATCAAGGCTCACTGCACCGTGTTCGGCGCACCAGGACGCGAACTCTACACCGTCAAAGCCAGGTTTTGCCACCTTTCTCACGTCGATTACAAAGTAAATAGATGCTTCAGGGCGAGACACGATAAAATCCGGTTCTACCTCTTTAAACCCTTTATGGAGCTCAAAGATCATTTGACGATAGTAGTCGCGTTGTTGCTCATACCAGTTGTGCAACTGCGCATAGGACTCATGCTTCAAAGCGCCAAAGATATATTGGCCCAAGGTGTTAGCGCTAAGGTTTGCCGTATATTCCGCAACAGATTTTTCATAGCATAATTTATTATCCGTAATGATAGCTCCAATGCGAAGGCCACACGCATTCCAAACCTTACTAGCTGTTTCAAGGCTAATACGGCGGCCTTCGATGCCAGGCACATCTTTATCGGTTAAAGCCCAAATACTAGATGTTTCTTTCCCCTTTTCATAAGCCAATTCGCGGTACGCTTCGTCAGAGATAATCCACAAATTATGTTTAACGCACAATTTTGTATATTCAATGAGCGTTTCTTTGCTAAACAATTGACCAGTCGGATTGTCATAAGGAATGATGAGCAACGCACCAGGTTTTGTGTCGATAATGCGCTTCTCTACAGTCTCTACGGACGGCAATTCAAACTCACCATTTTCATTAAGCTCCCGCTCTACAGTAACCGTTTTACGGCCTATGCGAAGACCTACTGCATCATAGTTTGTATAAGAAGGGTTGAACATCAAGAGAGGGCGTTCCTCTTCGCCTGCACCACCACATACGCCGAGCATGATGATTTCCATCGCCATGGATGCACCGTCTGTTACGAGTACATCGAGGCCTGTTGTATCAAAACCTTGACTGCGCAAAATATGTAGAAATGCTTCACGGCATTCATCAGTGCCCGTAGTTGGTACGTATGGCACAATGCCATTGTGGAACGGACTATTAACACCACCCAAATCAAACAACCTACGCTGCATGGCGGGATGCATAGGACGCATTACATTGCCAATAGAACCATTCACCAAGATAGGTGGGTTCTTACGTTCCAAGAATTTAATTTGTCCTAGGCGAATGCCAGACGGCTTGCGAGCCATCATATACGGCGATAATTCTGGTTGTTTCATTTCGATCCAACTCCTCTAAAAATCAACCTTCTCCATGGGAAGGTTTTGATAACTGTGAAAGTAACAAAACATTTACTATACAAGCAAATATATGTGTACATCACAAAACATAAACTATGAATACCTATAGATAGATACATAATATTATAGAGCTTTTACTATAGAAAATCTATAGTTTTATAACATATACTTATTTACCTATACCTAATTTATCGGTTATTGAAAATAACTCTCATGGTGCTTAGTGCGGTCTCAATATATCATCAAAAATTATAATAAAAATGAAAGAGCCCCATAAGAGGCTCTTTCACCATGATATAGATTACATTTTGAAGCTATACAAATAACTATGATGTAATTGTCAATTATTAGTATAGCTTTATAATCGAACGATTACAGTAGTTATATCTATTAGCCATTGCAGTAGTTATACCCATTAGATAGTCACTTCTACACCGAGACGGAAGTTGCGACCTTGACCTGGCCACCAGTCACCAGGGTTGCCCCAACGAACGTTAGATTGTTCTGCATAGTATGTATCAAAGATATTGTTGATACGACCAAATATAGTAACATTTTCGCGTACACGATAGTTAGCGCTAATATCCGCCAACCAGTATGTTTTACGTGGGAATACATTATCTGCAGGGCCAGGACGATTAATGATACCGCGGATATCTAAATGAGCATCCCATTTAGCATCGTTGTAATCAAGACCTGCGTTAACAGCATGTTTTGGTACATACCCATCGCGATTTGCTTTACGAGTTGGTGTCGCATCGATATGAGTATAAGTATAGCCAAGGCGTGCGGACAAGTGATTAGTCAATTGCTTACGCACATCCGCATTGATGCCACGAGCTTTTTCAGTGTCAAAATTGCGATATTGGCCTGTGAAGTTTGCTGGATCTGTCATAACCCAACCGATTTTATCCTTTGTACTACGGCTGAAGAAACTAAGATTACTATTCCATGTTTTACCGAATTTGTGGTGTACACCTAAATCAAATTCATGACCTGTTTCTGGTTTCAAATTGCGGTTGCCATTGAAGCCATCAAATAATTGGTATGGTGTAGGGGCTAAGAAGTACTCTTTATACGCAGCATACACATTTGTCTTCTCATTTATATCATAGCCAAGGCTGATGGATGGAGATGTATGGGTGCCGAAGGAGGAATGATGGTCAACGCGGATACCAGGCGTTACAGTCCACTTAGGAGCAAATTTCCATTCATCTTGAATGAAGTATGATGTGTTCGTAAGCTTCACCCCGCCCATATTAAGCACCTTATCTTGTCTCCAGTCAAAGCCGCCTACTACAGTATGGTCTTTTGCTTTATACGTAACTTGATCACCAATACCACGAGTCTTCACATCCGTTAAGTACCCATCATATGTTGTTTTATAATGATTGTTCATCAAGTATAATTGATGGCTCCAGCGATTGCTGATTTTGTTGTTCCAAATCGCGCGTAAGGAGTCATTCGCTTCATTACCATAACGAATATGGTTGAGGGCACCCAAATGGTCGGAGTACATTACATCGCCACGATATGTGTCGTAAGCTATTTTTACATCGTTCTTATCATTAATTGTATTGCCCACCATGAAAGATGCACTATGGCTGTTGCCATGTTGAGGAACACGCACGCCATGACCATCTTTGTAGGAGCCAATGATATCTTTTTGTACGCCTACACGCCAGTACCAATTGTTTTGGCTACCTTCATTGGTAATTGCGTATTGCTCTAAATCATTGCTGCCACCCATCACGCGAAGCTTAGTTTGTACACCTTGCTCAGGTTTTGCAGTAATTACGTTTACTACACCACCGATGGCGCCGGAACCATACAATGTAGAACCTGCACCACGTTGGA
Source organism: Veillonella sp. S13054-11 (assembly GCF_002959795.1). Taxonomy (NCBI): domain Bacteria; kingdom Bacillati; phylum Bacillota; class Negativicutes; order Veillonellales; family Veillonellaceae; genus Veillonella; species Veillonella sp. S13054-11. Next base: position 25,180 of record NZ_PPCY01000004.1, on the reverse strand, counting down.
CTTCAATGCGATCAATACTGGACATATCTTTCAAAATAGTCATCGGCGGATTCACACCTGCTGCGCCCATATTGATGCCGTCTACCAAATACAATACTTGGTCAGACCCATTGATGCGGAATGCATTGGAGTTCGTGTAACCTACGCCACCACCATACGTATTAATATCTACGCCCGGTACGATGTTCAAGGCTTCGTTCATATTCGTAGCATGGCGCTCACGAATATCGTCACCTGTTACTACGCCTACACTAGCTGGCACTTCTGAAAGCTGTTGTTCACTACGAGTCGCCGTAACAACAATGGTATGCGCTTCTTTCGCATCACCAGCATCAACAGCTAATACACTAGGTGCACTCAATGTGCTACCAAATACGAGAGCTAACCCTACGTACATGGATAATCGTTGCATTCTTGATACTTTCATAAAAACCTCCACACACACTAAATCACTTGTCATATATATTTTGTGCCATAGAAACCATTGCACGAGTCATAAATTGAGAATAACTCATGACCTGCGAGGAATCTACGAGGAACACACGACGATTGGCGATGGCCTTAACCCCCTGCAAAGCAGGGTCAGAATAGAGTTGTTCTGCCGTTGCTGGCGTAGTGCCATCCGAGGTATAAGCTACCGATGGGATGATGATAATGTCTGGATTCGCTTTAATTAAATCCTCTCGCGTCCCATTATCAAAAGGCCCCAAGCCTAATTGGGCGGCCGCATTGGTAACCTTCAGATATTTAGTCATATCATCAAAGGTTGACCCTTTGCCACCGGTTAAACCAAATTGCGTATAAAATGCTACTACAGGGCGTTCACCGGTATGTTTATTTGCTAACTCTTCGACAGTTTTCAAATCTGCATCCATGCTAGCAATCATCTTTTCATCCGAAGCGTGTAAGAGTCCTGCAATTTCATGGATAACTGCTTTTGCTTCTTCTACCGTAGTCGGAGTCTTATAGACGTAAACGGGAATCTGCATATTCCGCATTTCCCCAATTGCATCTGGAGATATCCAGTTTGGAACTAATACTAAATCAGGTTGTACTGAAAGCATGGATTCAGCAGTTGCTTTCACATGCGTTCCCACCTTGGCAGACTCGTCAGGCACATTGTTAGGCACGGTACCAACGGCTGCTACTCGGCTCGGATTAACCAAAGATAACACTATATCCTCTGTACTGGCAGCAATAGGGACGATTCGCTTCGGCTCACTAGGCACCGTAACAGTTACACCAGTGCCATCCGTAACTTGATGTGTCGTGCCCGTAGTCCCCGTCTGCGTAGGACCACAACCGACCACTAGAAGTACCATCATTACTATGGTACATATAATAGATATTCTGTGCTTCATACTAACGACCTTCTATAACCCCTTCCATGGAAATAAATAATGATTGCAAATCCTGTAATATTTCAGGCGATGCATTCCAATAGCCACGTTGAGAAGCCTCTAGCAAGGTTTCTGTAATGCGCTGTAAGGCCCAAGGATTTACATTGCGCATCCAGTCTTGTACTGTCTTGTCTAAAGCATACTTATTAGCATACCCTTCATAGACCCAGTCTGGTACGACATCACTCGTAGCATCCCAACCAAAGGTATGGGATACGACATTCGACATATCCGATGCCCCTTTGTAGCCATGTTTCATCATGGCTTGAATAAATTTAGGGTTCTGCGTTTCCCCTTGCACGACGCGGCGAATTTCGTCACCTAAGGGCCTCATCACAACACGACTGCGGTCTGAGCTATCCCCCACATAGGCGCGCGGCGCACTGCCCTTTGCGGTGCGCACCGCCGCAATGAGACCACCGTGATAACTATAATAATCGTCGGCACTCATAATATGGGTTTCTCGATTATCTTCGTTCTTAATGGTCACATCCATCGTGGTTAATCGACGTTGGAATAGCCTCATGTCCTGAGGAATGTCCTTGTGCAGGTGAAAGCTACTCCACTTGCTATAAACTTGAGCAATATCTTGTAAAGACTCCCAGTTTTTGCCTTCAATCAAGGCACCTACACCCGTGCCATAAGCTTGGGGCGGATCGCCAAAGATGCGGAGTCTAGCCTTTTTAGTAGCCAATAGAGGGTCCTCACCTTGCTCAACGAGCCAGTCTACATCATCGTGAATATGCTTTTTCACGTAGTTGTCTTCCAACGACTCATCTAATTCTGCCACCATTTCAACGGCTTTGTCGAGCCAGTCGATAGCAGTAGGCATCATATCTCGAATGAGGCCACTGATGCGGCCCATCACATCGATGCGAGGGCGCTGCAATTCCTCTAAAGGAATCACTTCTAAACCTGACACGCGACCGCCCGATTGCCATTTAGGTCGAACTCCTAACAAGTAAAGGAACTCACCCAAGCACTGACCATGACTTCTAGAATTGCTCGTAGCCCATAGGATGATGCCAATCGTCTCAGGATACCGTTGTTCATTCAAAATATAATCAGCGATAACTTGATCTGCTAACTCTATGCCTAATTGATAGGCTATCTTCGTCGGTAAAGCTCTTTCATCTAAACCATAGAAGTTACGCCCCGTAGGCAGTACGTCGACTTGACCGCTCGAGGGGGCTCCACCTGGACCGGGCTCTACATATCTGCCCTGTAAGGCATTTGAAATAGAGGTTAGCTCGTTCTTGGTGTCACCTAATTTTGGAATATACTCTCGAACGATCGCATTCGCCAAAGGTTCTAACCGTTCGGGCACTGTATAATCTGGTATATTGATCACATGCCTTACAAAGCTACGCAATTCATTCCAAATTTGATCTATGGTAACACTATATCGTATACCATTTGAATGAATTTTGCCAGCATGTTCCACCATATAAGACCAATCATACCCTAATTCTTCTGCGATGATAGCTAGGCCTGATGCGATTTCACCTTGAGGAGTGCTTATAATAGCAGTAATAAATTCTTCTAACGCTTCCCCTTCAGGTCCTTGCCCCAAGATGTGCAAGCCATTGCGCATCTGCATATGTTTCAAGTCGCTCAACTTTTCATGGACCTCTGTAATCATATCGTCCACTGTCATGGTAGAGCCTCGTTCTTCATCAATGAGATGACACCCCATGGCCTTTTCCCGAATCACTTCACCTATAGTAGAGACGCTTTCAGGATGTTCTTGCTCAAAATGACTATGCTCATCGAGCAAGGCCTCTAATTCTTCGAACTCATCATAGAGGCCCGCTGTCGTCATCGGCGGCGACAAGTGCCCCACTAAGCAAGCCGAGCTACGTCGCTTGGCTTGTATGCCTTCCCCTATAATGGTTGTCCAATATGGGTAAATATTTGGCAAACTAGAAATGCCGATTTCCGGATAACAACTAGCGCTGAGCCCAGCCCCCTTACCTGGCAGCCATTCTAGAGAGCCATGGGTACCAACATGGATAGCCGCATCAGCTTGGAAGACGTTGCGCACCCAGTGATAAAACGCTAAGTATTGATGCGGTGGTGGCAAGCAAGGATCGTGATAAATAGCCGATACATTCTCCCCAAACCCGCGGGGTGGCTGCACCGTAATCCACAGATTGCCATTGGAGAAACCAGGGATAATCACGTCATCATCGTAGACGAATACATCCCCTGGGGCTTCGCCCCAAGATTTAACCATCGCTGTCTGCGTATCTTCCGGCAGTTTAGCAAAGTATGCTTTGTAATCATCACTACTTAAGCGACCTTCTGCAGAGGCTAGTAGCTCATCGGTGAGCATAGATCGGTCATTCGTCATATGAGATATTACCACATCCATCAAATCTGCACTCGTTTCTGGCACCCTATCGATGGTATAGCCTTCCGCTTTCATATCTCGCAATAACCGTAGCACCGACTCAGGTGTATCAAGGCCTGCTGCGGAGCCAATATTGGAATTCTTAGGCGGATAGTTATGTAATATAATGGCTACCTTCCGCTCTGATACAGGGATATGGCGCAGTTTAGACCATTTAATAGCTCGCTGAACAATAGCGCTGATGCGCTCTTTCACAGGCAAGTATACATAGTGTCCGCGCTCATCATAGGTTTGACAGGCTACAATACCGCCTTGAATAACCCCATCCAGCTCAGGCTGAGATATAGATAAATTCACATCTAACGGCGTTACACCCTGTGGATTCTCGGCCCAAGATTTCTCATCCATGTATATGGTGTAACCCTGAACGATAGGAATATCCTGTAGCTTTAACTCCTCCAAGGTTTGCGCCCCTAAGGACTGGAAGGAAAATTTACAAGTATTTATGAGCACATCAAAGGGGAATATATCCTTTCCAAAAAGATGATTCATGGACAACTTCATATTAGGAATGCCTACGCGAGGATTCGAGCCATATTGTCCATAAAAGATAATCGGATTGTATTGATGTTTGTAAATCTCTTCAAATAAGGCCTGTTGATACTCAATATCCCCCATGATCCATTCGTCACGGTAAAAGTAGACCGCTATAGATGGCCAATCTCGATGCCCTTCGGCATCCATAAACTCATCATAGGTTTCGTAGATATTGCCTTCTCGACCCATAATGGCTTGCCAAGGAATAGGATCTGGCTCTTCCCATTCAGAGGTAGGTTTTGTACTGAAAGCACCGTTGATTAAGCGTACATAATTCATGACCCCACTGGTTCGGCGGTAGCTTTCAAGAAGGACCCGTTTATCCTCATCCAAATTGCGATATAAAATATCTGTTTTCTTAGGTTCTACTACATCGATCCAGTATTTAGGATGATGTGCATATAACCAGCGTTCCAGACGTTCTAAGAAGGGCGAGTCTAAACCAACCCCCATATTCGTTACCAGAACTACATCGGCAGCGCGTAAGCGACTTTCAAAGTCAGCATCCCATTGAGGAGGCTTTTTCATATTGCAAAGGTCCACCTCGCCCTGTAAGAGTTCCGGGTAAGTAGCAACAGCTTTTTCTATATATTGGATTTGTTTTCCTAAATTAGAAATATACAGGAGACGACTCATGATCTACCTCCGCGATACGCGCAAAATACTATCTGACGTAATAGAGTCCATCGCATAATAACTGCCATTCATTAATTTACACAATTCCTTAGCTAAGCCGAGCTTGATAAAGCCCGTTTCCGTATCGATAACTATACAATCTACAGGTAGCGTTCCTAGAATACGAGCCCATTGTTTTGCCTCTGCTACTGGATTCTCTGAATCACCTGAAGTAGCACGACCATCGGTAATACAAATCATTTGAATCCGCTCCGCCGAATGTCTGCGAAGCAATCTATCACACATAGTATAGGCTACTCGTAAACCTTTGGCTAATGGCGTCTTGCCCCCCGTTGGCAATTTTGCTAACAATCGCTCTGCTCGCTCTACGCTACGGGTGAAAGGCAATAATACCTCTGCGGAGTCCTTGCGAAATACAATGAGTCCCACCGAATCACGGTGAACATAAGAGTCACGCAAGAGGCTCAAAATAGCGCCCTTAGTTGCCTCCATGCGATGTCGGGCTGCCATAGAGCCACTAGCATCCACTACAAAAAGCTGGTACGCACCGATCCGCTTTTCACGAGCTTTTCGGCGGTAATCTTGGGGTTTTACTACAATAGATAGCCCTTTTAAATCATGATGCTCTGTTTGTGGGGCCTTTTGACATAAGCATTCCGATGTAACAGATCGCTCTACCACATTTAATGGGGTATCTGCCTGTAATGGCGTTACCCTTTCAACGGCTCGCAATCGTTGATACGGTGCGGCTGCACGCAATGTGTCAATTAAGGCCAAATCCTCTAAAGCATGTTCATCTTGATAGACTCGAATCATGCGCCCCCTAGTATCCTTTGTTTTAGTCATGAGACGACGACCAGAACCCTTACGATACTGACGATCTACTGTTTTAGAAGATTGCAATTTCCATTGAAAGAACTGGTTAGCTATACGGGCAACAGTATCGGGCAAACATAAAGAAGATATTCCATTAGATGCGTCACTATGAGTATTCATTGAATCAGAAGTTCCCCACTCATTCGCTGTAGAATCTAATGTTTCTGGATGATTGGATGTCCATGATTTACCATCATCAAAATCTATATCACTTGAGCCGTCATGACCATCGCTATTTAAATTATCCCGCCCATTAGTATTTAACTCGTCAGAATGGGATTCATCACGCTTGGAATCTCCGGAATCAAAGTTATTAGAGTCGTCTACATCCGAATCATCCGTTGCTGATTCGGTATTCTCCTGCAACTGGTTTTGGTCACTCGCACTATTAGATGCCTCTCCTTGTGAAGTCTGAGACTCAGGTGTATCATTGCGTTTCATGCGATGAGGTAGTACATAGAGAGCGGCTTGTTCCGCATGCGACGGCTTACAGTAAGAGCTGCCATCAATAACTGCTAGGGATTTCATAACTTGTAATAATACATACTCTGCTCCATGACCTACGGTTCGAGCTTGCAATGCATAGGATATAGCCAGTGAAAGCATAGCATCAGGAACAACTATAGATTGAACTCGTTTAGGATCTATTAGGCTCAATAAATCCTCAGATGAAGGCTCAATTTCATCTCGCCTTCGTCGTAACACCTTCACCTTAGATTGTAGTGTAGGTGCATCCATAGATACATGCACATCTACGAGTTCCCACTCCGCATCATCTAAAGTTCTATCCTCATGATTTATGGTCAGTATCAGTAGTATTTGACGACGTTTCGCTTCTACCAATAGTACATGACGGACTTCAGGCGATAAAACGTGAGCATCATCGACGACCCAGCATCGAATACTCATATCACCTAACAAGCCAGATGCCATAACCATCTTGCCCTGTGCAAGGGATGCTTCAAAATCGATGGACTCTTGTAGTTGTGAAGTATCTATATAAACAGGTATCAAACGATATGGAATTTGCCATTTCTCGAGGCACTGACGAAGTACATAGCTTTTACCAACACCGGTACCTCCAGAAATAACAATGGTATGAATCTGGTCGTTTACAAGGCCTATTTTGAGGGCCTCTTGTACAGATGTTTCCATAACTAGCCCTCAAGCACTGCCGATACCACTGTATCAATGCGCCCCTCATCGTAACCTTGTTCTTCAAATGGCAAGCGACGTAAGCGATGTTTTAACGCTAATCGTGCCGCCACCTTGAGGTCTTCCGCTGTAATTTGGTTGCGACTGTGAAAGGCTGCATGAGCACGAGCCGTATGCATCATCGTAATGTCTGGGCGATGTCCATCAACGCCGACACCTATGCTGATACTCGCTATTTGCAACAACACATCATCAGATGGGATGATGCCTGGCAATACTTCACGAGCTTGTAATAAACGTTCGTGCAGGCTACGTTCTGATTCCTTGTAAGACGCTACAAAGCTTTCAGCATTGTCACCAAAGGCGAGGCGACGCTTGATTACCTCCATACGTTGTACCGGGTCCTGTTCTCCATAGACCATAACAGATAGTCCGAAACGGTCTAGCAGTTGAGGTCTGAGGTCGCCTTCTTCAGGATTCATCGTTCCTACGAGGATAAAACGAGATGGATGAGAATGGCTCACCCCTTCCCGCTCTACCGTATTCACCCCCATAGCCGCCACGTCTAGCAAAATATCTACAATGTGGTCATCTAATAGATTAACCTCATCTACGTAAAGAATATTTTGATGGGCTGCGTGTAAAATACCCGGTTCAAAGGCTTTTACACCCTCTTGCAATGCCTTTTCCAAATTTATGGATCCTACAACGCGATCTTCTGTAGCATTGATAGGTAGCTCAACAACAGACATCGCTGATGCGCCTGTTTCCATAGGAGGTAACAGATTCGCTAACGCACGTACAGCCGTAGACTTAGCAGTGCCTTTTTCGCCTTCAATTAAGACACCGCCGATTGATGGGTTTATGGCATTGAGCAACAAGGCCAATTTCATTTCATCTTGACCAACAATAGCAGTAAATGGATATAGCATACACCTAACCTCACTCAGATTCGCAATACAAAATAGTCACCATACATAATAAATCAATAACCCCTAGGAAAACGCTAAGTATCGTAATCCATTCTAACTATTTCAGATTTGGATCAATAGACATTTCTGATGTAACTTCGGTTTGTTTGAAGTCATCAATCTTTGTAGTTCCTTTTGGGAACACAAAGATACGTTGTTGTTTGAAATATGGATCGTCGTAAACTGCTGCAGACAAGTGGAAGGCAGCTTTTAAATTATCTGCAGTGAGCACATCTCGAGGTGCACCTACATCAACGATGTGACCATCACTAACTAAGACGAGTTTAGTGCAATATTTTGCGGCTAATTCTAAGTCATGAACGACAATTAAAATCGTTTTACCTTCGTCACATAATCTGCGACCCTCATGAAAGATATCGTCAGCATATACTAGATCGAGGGCAGCCGTCGGCTCATCTAGTAATAGGACCTCTGTTTGTTGTGCCAAAGCCTTTGCTAAGAATACCCGTTGACGCTCACCGCCACTCAAAGATTGTACAGAACGATTCCGCAGATGATAAACGCCTACCTCTTTCATAGCCTGTTCAACGATAACTTTATCTTCAGGGCCTTCTTGTTCCCACCATTTCAAATAAGGATAACGAGCGGTCATCACAATATCGATGGCTTCATAATCGAAGGAAACATTTACAGACTGTTGCATATACGCCACATGATGAGCGATTTCTTTATCGCTTAAAGAAGAGATGCTTTTACCATCCCAGAAAATATTTCCACCAGATGTAGGATAAAGGCCACGCAATGCTTTTAACAACGTTGTTTTACCAGAACCATTAGGGCCGATAATACCGACAAACTCACCGCGGTCAATGGCAAAGGATGCGTCTTTCACAATGGTGGTCTCCCCTAATGTGACAGATAGAGATTGAACATCTAGTTTCATTAGGCCCCTCCTTTACGACGCAAGCGATGAAGTAAATATAGAAAATATGGTGCCCCTAATAGAGCCGTCATGATACCTACGCGAATCTCAACTGGCTGAGCAATAACGCGACCTAATGTATCACAGAATACGAGGAATAATGCGCCTCCAACGGCCGCCATAGGCAATAGTATTCGATGATCTGGCCCTACTAAGATACGCACAATATGTGGTACCACAAGACCTACAAAACCAATGGAACCACTGACGCACACCGCAGTAGCAGTAACGACAGATGCCAAAAACAGGAATAGCATGCGATACACCATAACAGGCAAACCCAAGGCACGCGCCTCTGTATCGCCGAGAACGAGTACATTCAGGTGACGACCGAGCATCATTAATATAACGCTGCCCGTCATGATAGGCCCCACCGCTAGTAGAACGTGGTCCCAGCGACGAAAATCGAGGCCACCCACCATCCAAAATAGGAATTCACGCAAGCGGTATTCATTAATCATAGTCAAAATGCCCGATGTGAAAGCACCGAGCAGCATACTAACAGCTACACCAGCAAGCAATAAGGTGGTCGTGTCGAGCTTGTTATTACGCCATGTTAACAATATAGTAATCCCAACGGATACAAAGGCCCCTACGAAGGCAAAGGCAGGCATGTAAAACATGCCAAGAGATGTTACACCAAGGGCGATGGCGATAACCGCACCGAGAGATGCCCCTGCGGATACGCCCATAATACCTGGATCAGCCAACGGATTCGAGAATACCCCTTGCATAACGGCGCCAGCGATTGCCAAGGCACCGCCTACGAGTAGTCCAATGATGAGGCGCGGCATGCGGATAAACCACAGTACCGCCTCTTGTTCAGCAGAAATAGGTTCAGTAAAACTCACTGGTATACCCATACCATTCAAAATACTTTGGATGCCCCCGCCGATAGGAATCATAATGGTCCCTACATGGAGCGCCAATAAGCTCACGATACATAGCAATACCCCAATCAGAGTTATGGCCATGATGCGTTGTGTCTGTTTAGTCATGAGAATTCCTTTCTAATTGAGGATACACAGTATACATAATGGCTAGCATCGCTTCCCCAATATGCTGATTCATAGTATATAAGTACGCTGCCGGTAAAGGCTTAACACGATTTTCCTTGATAGCCGGCAGATTTTGAAAGGCCGGATTTTTTAAATATCGATCCGCCAAATTCTTGTCCATTCCCTTATAGGATGGAATAAAAATGTAGTCTGGATTCATGGCTAATACCCGCTCCTCCCCAAAGGGTATGTGCGGCGGTAAGCCAATCCGATTCGGTGCATTATAGATACTCATATAGTGACACATATCATCAAAAAGGCTTCCTGTTCCCGTATATCCGTCCATAGATGATACAAAGAGAACCGTCTTGCGCTGCTCAATTGGAATAGATTCTGCTAGATGCTTTATTTCATCTATTTCACGGTGAATCTTCCGATTGTAAAAGCTACCCTTTTCATCTTCCCCAATAATATGAGCAATATCCATCACATTCTGAATCACTCCGTCCACCGTAGAAGGGGTAGGTACCACAACAGTGGCTATACCCATGTGCCGTAAGCCATAGATAACATCAGCCGATATATAATCTGGAGCTATAACGAGATCCGGTTTCAAGGCTATGATTTTCTCCAAAGGATACGAACTCAACACTGGTTTTACCAGCTTTGCGCGCTTCGCCTCTAGCGAATATTCCTCATAGGTAGACAATTTATTAATGCCTGCTAAACGTTCTGGTTCTATAAGTCCTAATAAAATTGTGTCGACCGCAGAAGACAGTGATAAAATCCGTTTTGGATGCTCTGGAACAGCAACTTGAACGCCATCATGACTGTCAACATAACGAGTATATGGCGTTACATTTGCCTCCGATTGAGGTCCACAACCCGCTATACATACACAAAGGAGTATCATCAAACATATGAAAAATCCAATTTTCTTGTTCATGATGATACTCCTTGTATAGTTCTAATTAGTGATTACATAAAGACTAGAATTTTTGAGTATAGCTAAGTTGGTAATTAAATGGTTCATCCCAGTATTCCCAGTCGCCGTTGGAAATAACATTATGACGGTTTAACAAGTTACGTGCATCTAGCCGCAAGGATGAGTTTTCATTGAACTGATAGCCTACGTATGCATTCCAAGCTATAAGATTTGGGTTTGTACCGCCATCGCGGTTCTTCATCCGTTTTGTGACAAAGTTGATGCTAGTACCTGCAGTCCAGGTTGAGCTATTGTAATGGATACCCCCTGTAAATTGCAATTTAGGGTTAGCTTGTTTCCAATAGGTCTTATCGATTTCTCGTTGTTTTGGATTAGAATACGATGCACCCACAGTCATTTTTAAGTGATCTGTTAATTTACGACCATATTGGGCTTCGATACCGACATTTCTATAGCGACCACCATTTACGCGAATCGTGTTTTTACCATTGCTATCCGGTTTCCAAGAGAAGAAGTTTTTAAAGTCCATATAGAAGAGCGCTACTTTCCAGCTATCTTTATTAGTAATGTGTTTATAGCCTAATTCGTAATTCCAACCTTCTTCAGGTTTCAAATTACGTCCACTAACAGAGGCATAGCCTTTATTAATTTTCTTGAAAGTATCGCTTAAGTTCGGCATTCTAAAGGCTTTACCAACATTTATGTACATGGATGATTCCTTGTTGATACGATGTTGTAATTGGAACTGTGGAATTAATACGCGCTGATTTTTTACAGGATCTTTAATATCCGAATAACGCAAGCCTAAAATACTAGTCCATTTAGGATTGATTTGATAGGAGTATGTACCATAAATGGCATAACTATTGCGATGTGGATTTCCATAGTATGGACCAGATTTAGTGCGATATGTTTCTCGTTTACCAAGTACACCTGCAATGAAATAATCCTTACCACCGCGGAAGTCCCATTCATGTTGCACATCGAAACCATATTGTCGAGCAATATAGTTGTTATCACTCAACGTATATGTCTTTTTACTATGTATGCGACTTTTACCATACAAATCTCTATCATTGTAGAAGATTGTACCTGTAGTATTGCCATCTTTATAAACTAAAGACGCATTATTTTTAGTATCTTTATAAGCATATGTTGTAGAGTGAAGCTTCTGCTTAATAGGATTCGTTTCCGTACTCAACTGTCCAAAGGAAGAATTACCTTCAAAACGGCTAAAGTTCAAAGTCAACTTATCATTTAATTTACCGCTCATAAATACACCTAAGGAATTCCCTTTGTTACGAGCTGTATAATATTCATAGCCTCTAGCATAAGCACCGATATCGGAGCGGATAGGGGTTTCTGGATCTTGAGCACCAAAGAAGTTACGTTCCACACCAATTAAGAAGCGAGGCGTGCCATAGTTAATTTTATAAGTTTGGCGACCCATATTACCAAAACCTACCGTAGCAGAGCCCCCTTCTTTACTTGGAGTCTTAGTAATTACATTGATAACACCACTCATAGCATCAGCGCCATATAAAGCAGAGGCTGCACCTTTTAATACTTCAATGCGTTCAATAGAGCTAGTCGGAATAGAACTAAGGCCGCCCTTGCCATTGAGGTTCATCGGTACCCCATTCATGAGAATCAAGGATCCCCGTTCAAGGCCACGGATATTCACACGGCTATCCATAGCCCCATATTCAAGACCGGATGCACCATAGGAAAAAGACGTAATGCCTGGTACCATATTAACTGCATCAAATGCATTTTTAGCACCGCTATTAGCTAAGTCCTTTTGAGTAATAACATCCATCGCAGCCGGCGTATCTAAATCTAAAAGAGCCATGCGATTTGCTGTTACATTAATAGTATGGATTTCAGATACTCCATTAGTTTCACTCGATGCAGCTATAGTGGGAGTCTTATCAGCACTTACCTCTGCTGCATATCCATTCACAGACAATCCTATCAATGCTAAACCCACAAGTATAGATATACGATGCTTAATTTGTTGTCTCATACCAAATGCCTCACTTAACACATATATACATTCACACAATTATATAAACTACATATTTGTATTATTACACATTTATTTGGTCCGCACAAAACCCATACCCCTACCGCTACTGCATTCTCGGGGGATTGTATCGTTAATACATATTAAAATTTTTGTGTATAACTTAATTCATAATTGAATGGTGCATCCCAGTATTCATAATCTCCATTGGATACCACATTATGACGATTCAAAAGATTGCGTGCATCGAGGCGTAATGTAGCATCTTTGTTAAAGTGATACCCAACGTAAGCATTCCAAAGAGCAATGTTAGGATTCAAGCCGCCATCACGATTGCGCAAACGTTTGGTAACAAAGCTAAAGGATGTACCAGCTTCCCAGGTTGGGCTTTTATAATGAATGCCGGTTGTAAACTGTAACTTAGGAGCCGCTTGTTTCCAATAGGTTTCATTCATTTCCTTTTGTTTTGGATTAGAATAAGAACCACTTACACTCATTTTGAGTCGATCTGACAAATGTCTACTATACTCAGCTTCAATCCCAACATTGTGGAATTTACCACCGTTTACGCGAACGGTTGGGCGACCATTTACATCAGGTTGCCATTGGAAGAAGTTCTTGAAGTCCATATAGAACACGTCCACCTTCCAGCTATCCTTCTTATTAAGACGTTTATAACCTAATTCATAGTTCCAACCCTCTTCAGGCTTAAGATTTTTACCACTTACTGCTGTGTATTGGCGGTTCACGCTACGGAATGAATCACTCAAGCTAGGCATCGTGTAAGCTTTCCCTATATTTAAGTACATGGAGGAAGCTTTATTGATGGTGTGCAACAATTGGAACTGAGGCGTTAACACATGTTGGTCCTTAATAGGATCACTAATGGCTGTATAACGCAAGCCCAAAATGGCAGTCCATTTGGGATTGATTTCACGAGAATAGCTACTGTACACCGCATAGGTATTACGATGAGGCCGTGTATACACAAGGGCCTGTGTGGCACGATAGGTTTCTTGCTTACCTGTAACACCGGCAATCAAATAATCCTTACCGCCTCTAAAGTCCCATTCATGTTGTACATCTATACCATATTGACGAGCTACATAACTGGTTTCGGTCGGCTTGAACTGTTTAGCACTATGAACACGGCTTTCACCACGCATAGTACGGTCATTATAAAACAATGTTCCCGTCGTATTATCATCTTTATAAATCAAAGATGCATTATTACGGTCATCCTTGTAATGATATGTCGTAGAATGACGAGCCTGTCTCACAGGATTTCTTTCTGTACTAATCAAACCAAAGGAGGAACGGCTTTCAGCGCGAGTATAATTTAAGGTTATCTTATCTGAAAGCTTACCGCTCATGAACACACCTAAGGAATTACCTTTATTGCGCGTAGTGTAGTAATCATAACCCTTTCGGCCTGTATAGTCATACCGCACCGGTGTAGATGGATCTTGAGTCCCCCAGTATTTTCTATCGATACCAACGAGGAATCGATCAGTACCATAAGAAATATCAAATCTCTTGGAGCCTCGATTACCTACAGCTACCGTAGCAGAACCGCCCTCTTTTGACGGCGTTTTTGTAATAATATTTATAACGCCACCTAAAGCTTCTGCGCCATATAAGGTAGAGGCCGCCCCCTTTACAACTTCGATGCGCTCAATGGCACTGGTAGGTATAGAGCCAATTCCGCTCTTACCATTTAAGTTCATAGGTACACCGTTTACAAGAACAAGTGCACCGCGATCGAGACCACGAATATTCGTACGGCTATCCATGCCACCAAAATCTGCGCCAGACGCACTAAAGGAGTTAATGGTTACACCCGGTACATTAGCGACCGCATCAAAAGCCGTCTTAGCACCGCTATTTTGTATATCCTCTTGAGTAATAACAGAAGTCGATACTGGTGTATCTAAATCTAATAACGATGTACGATTAGCGGTAACATTTATGGTAACTTCTTCCTCATTATTGTTCATTGTTACATCTGCAGCATAACTATTAATTGACATAGTAGTTAATGCCATAAGCACTGCTACATAGACTTGTTTATTCATTCGTTTCATCATCCACGCCTCTTTTTTCAATTATTCCATATTATATATAATATTTAATCGTCCATTTGGTAATGTTTGTACCGTGGCGGACACGCCGTAAATGTGGCGAATGGTATCCTCTGTCAATACTTCATGAGGGGTACCTGTACACACTACTGAACCGTCTTTTAACGCAATGAGACGATCACAATAGATGGCTGCTAGATTCAAATCGTGAATAGCAGCCACTACGGTTGCATCAAGGCGTTTTACAATCGTCATCAGTTCCAGCTGATACTTAATATCTAGATGGTTTGTCGGCTCGTCTAACACTAGGCATTCTGTGCGTTGTACCAAGGCACGCGCTAAGATAACGCGCTGCTGCTCACCACCAGATAAGGTATTAAAATTGCGACTTTCAAAATCACTAAGCCCTACTTGAGCTAATGCATGTCGGGCGATTTCATAGTCATCAATTTGATCTCTATCGAGTAGCCCTTTATAAGGGGAACGGCCCATGAGAACCATTTCAAGGACGGAAAAATCAAAGTTAACCGTACTATGCTGTGCCACTACAGCCATTTTTAAGGCTGTATCGCGATGACTTAAGGAACTCATTTCAGTGCCATCAAAGAAAATCTTGCCGTTATTAGGTTTAAGCACTCGATATAAACATTTCAAGAACGTACTTTTACCACTCCCATTAGGACCTATAATTCCAACAAATTCCTTATTTCGTATATCTAGGGAAATATCATGGAGGATCGTTTTCGGGCCAAATGAGACTTGGATATTATCTGTTTGAATATTCATTATTCCCCTCCAAATCCGTAGTTCTTACGCACCAACATATACACAAAGGTTGGCGCCCCAATGAGAGAAATGAGAATGCCGATTGGCAATTCTGCGTGAGGAATAATACATCGGCACAAGCCATCAGCAATGACGAGGAAAATACTGCCCCCTAATGCGCTGAACGGAATCAATGTCCAGTGATTTGTCCCAATTGTCATGCGCACAAGGTGAGGAATCAAGAGGCCTACAAAGCCAATCATGCCCGCCGCGTACACCACGAAGCCGATGATAAGAGAGCTAATAATCAAATACACTTGGCGATATCTATGCAAATCGCGACCTAAGGTAATAGCCACCTCATCACCGAGGAGCATCATGTTTAAAATTCTGCTTTGAGACCAGAAGAAAATAATGCTCACGAGGACAACGACGGCAATAAAGGGTAACATATCCCATTTAGCACCCGCAAAGCTACCCATCAACCAGTATGTAATGGTTTGGATGCCTTCCTTATCGTCCGCTAAATAGACCACAAAACTAGAGAAGGAGCTACATACGGCGCTTAACGCCAAGCCCCCTAAAATCAATTTCACCGAGTTTGGTCGGCCCCCTAAATTTGAGATAAACAACACACCGAAGGAAATCGCCATGGCCCCGATAAAGGCCATAACGCCGACGAAGTTCTCACCGAACATAACGCCTACACCAAATAAAATAGCTACCGTAGCACCGAGAGATGCGCCAGAGGAAATCCCCAAGATATAAGGATCTGCCAGTGGATTCTTAACGATGGCCTGCATGATAACGCCAGATACGGCAAGGCCTGCCCCAATAATGGCAGCCATCAACAACCGTGGCATACGCAATAACCATATAATGGTCTGCTCTGGACCATTCATAGGATCATCGATAGCCAAAGGGCTAGAAAATTGATCTATTACAATATTGAAAATTTGAGAAAGTGAAAACTGTACTGTACCAACAGAAAGTCCCCATAGAATGGCTACTGCTAGCACCCCTATGAGGACAAATCCGCCAGCAGTATATCCAATACGTTGTAGCATACTGCTCCTTTATTAATGAATTAAATCAGGTACCCCTTCTGGATATAAATTAGGGTACAACCCATGCGATACGATGTCGATACCATCGGATAAACGAATACCAGGACTATATACAGCAAGCAGAGGCAAGAAATGAACACGCTTATTGCGCAATGCATTAACACCTTGTAAACCTGGCTGCATTAATACATAGTTCATAATCACATCTGCTTGGCTATATTCGCCGTCAGATACGATCAAGAAAATTACATCTGGATTCTGCTCCACCACGTCCTCCATACTAATGGACGGCGTTTCTGTGTCAATTACATCGGCGTGCAAGGAATCCCCTATATTACCTGCTAATGTCTTATGTCCATACAATCGAAAATGCTTGCCTTCCACCTCGATAAACAATGCCTTTGGTGACTTTTCGTTAGCCGTTTGAGCTACCGTGTATGCCACAGATTGTTGCATCTCTTGAATGAGACGCTCTGCTTCCATGTTACGATTAAAAATACGCCCCAAATCTCGAATATATTTATACTCCATATCCATGGTGAGCGCCGATTGAGCCCCCAAGGAGGACTCTGCAATATATACATTCGCTTGTCTCGCCTGCCAAAATGTAGGTGTTTGTAACATTTTATTTGTGAAAGTAGACTTCCAGCCTACCAACAAATCAGGCTTCATCATCAATACGCTTTCTAAATTGGCGTATTTCAGATCCTTGTATGGAATTTTATCGTACGCCTCACGGTATTCTGGTCGCACGTATTTGCGATCTGGAATCCCCATGCCCGCTACGATACGATCCCCTTCACCAAGAGCAATGATGGTTTCTATGGAGTTTTGCCACATCGCCACCACACGCTCGGGCACTGCCGTATAGGTACTTTCAAAAGGTTCACCTCGACGTACAAAGGATTCAATTGTCACTGGTGGCTGCAATTTGATATGTGCTGGTGTAGACTGATGGTCCTCAACAGTTACCTGCTGAGGACCACAACCTACACATATTAATAGACATAGTATTAATACGCTGAATCTAATCATTAGAATTTATATTTCGCCCCAATCATGAAGGAACGTGCTGGCATAGCCGCACTACCACGACCATTATAAGCGCTATAGCTTGTTTCATAAGCGCGGTTAAGAACGTTATTGACCACGATGTACGCAGTTAAATCTTTTGTTACATCATAGTTAAGGTTCCAGTCCACGATGAGGAAGCGTCTATGAGTGAATGCATAGTCGCTATTGCCAGTGTACCAGTTGATCAACAAGCCAGAATATAGACGCTTGTTATCATAGGAAATGTTCAATGCATAGTGGTTTTGCGGACGCAAGCTGTTAATAGCCACGTTGATATCATCGCTATTGCTATAGCCCCAGTTTGGATCAAGAACCCAACCACCTTTAGATAACCATTTATCTTTCATATGAGAGTAAGACGCACTCATTGTTACATGTTCATTTAATCTGTGGTCTACTGTAATATTGAAAGATTGTTTGTTTTCTTTTGCATTAACTGCTGTTTTTTCAAAGTCGCCGGTTCTATTATTCAAAATTGGCAATGTAGCGATGGCATTTTTCATACGCGTGTAATCATAATGAACTGCTACAGTAGTATTATTACCTTTACCAAACGTATGTAATAGGCCCCATGTGAAAGCATCGCCTTTTTCATCATCTAACGGTGTATTAAATACCCCATCAACCGCACTGTAGTCGCCTGTTTTAAGCGGTCTCAAGATGCGAGTCCAACCAGCGTACATGCTAGTCTTTTTGTTAAACTTAACTTGACCATGCAAGCTAGGTGTCAAGGCGCTTACGCTACCCTTACCTTGGGAGTCACCGCTGCCATTACCTTGAATGCTGCTGTAATGTACATAACGTAATGCTGGTGTTAATTCCACATTGTTACCAATGTAGATTTTATCTTGTAAGTACGCATATAACGTATCACGACGAATATCAGAAGATACTACATTACCAGCACTTTTAACAGAACGGGAGTTCAACTTGGATCGGCTGTAGTCAATATTAGCGATGATATCATGCTTATCAAGTTGACGAGTCCATTGAAGTTCAGCACCAGTTTTACTTTCCTTATACCAACTAGTTGGACTACCAGCCATACCGCCAGTCTCTGCAATCCATTGGCGCAATGCATCACGACGGTCTGGGAATGGAGCTAAGTTAGCATCAACCCAAGCATTAAATTGCTCTACAGTAGCGCCATTAGGGAATGCCTTCGCATAAGCTTCACGAGCTTCCGCTTTTGTACCACGATACCAGGAGAATTTATCGCGACCTTCATAACGATGATCTAAACGATACAATCTTACAAAGCTTTCCATGCGACCTTGGCGATCAAAAGTAAATTTTAAGTCTGTATCCAAGTTTTTGAACTTACTATAAGAACCATAATTACCGTCTAAAGCAAATAAATTATGGTAGCCAGGATTTCTAGAATCGCCGTACAAAGTTGGCGCATACCCTTTAGGGTTATTTGGTGTTATATATTTAGGATCTGTAATCAATTTATTGTTCGCATCAAATTGACCAATAGTAGCATTGGAAATGATACGACGCCAATCGTCTTGGTTCCAGTATTTACGACTAGGCGTAGAAATTGGATATCCATCGCGACCTTTTTTGAAGTTCATAGAAAACTGTAAGCTTTGTTTCTTATTGAACTCATGGTCAATACGCGCATTAAAGCCTTCTTCTTTCCACTTAGAACCAGTAAGTGTAGCTACTTCACCAGTATCACCATCTTTGTATTTTGAGTCTTGAGACATAGTGCGAGTAGCTGTTACAAAGTAACCAGTAGACGCATTCTTACCTGCCGCACCTTGTACAGTCAAGTTATAGCTATGCTTATTCCAGCTGCCTGTGGCCAAATCAACGGAACCACTGAAATTGCCTTTACCACGGCGTGTAATGATATTGATTACACCACCTGTAGCGTCAGAACCATATTGAGAAGCACCAGGGCCTTTGATAACTTCGATTTTATCAATAGCATCCATATTGGTTACTTCATCGATATTAACACCCGTAGATTTAGATCCTCTTTCAGAGCTATCACCTAAACGACCAGATGTAATATTATCTACACGACGACCATCCACCAAAACTACAACGCGGGAGTCACCATTGATGGATACACCATTATTGTAGAATTGGTAGCCATACTCACCACCACGGTAACCAGGATTTTGGAATGTAACACCTGGAACGCGTTTAATCGCTTCAGTTACATCGCGATAATGACGTTTTTCAATCTCTTCACGAGTGATAACCTTTACATCACCACCAGTACGGTAATAAGATTGCTCAGTAATAGTATTACCATACTCATCCTTAGCCGCATCGGCTTTCACCGAAACATTATGAACCTCATAGCCTTTGAAGTTCTCATCATACGCATATGCTTGATACGTACCTAACGCTAACGTTGCTACGATAGCAGCAGATAAAATACGACGACTCGTCATAAACCCTCCACACACAATAAAAACACGATAAAAACACAATAAAAAATAATATTAAAACTAATCCTCTAACAAATGCGTCCAATGTATTTTCTTGAGTTAAGACTACACACAAACATAATTCATACACTATCAGCTATAGAAGATTAATTATAACCATAATCTACATTAACCACAATCGTAACTGGCTCACCTGTTGTATTCTCTATACCTCCAGAGCTCTCTACGAGGCTAGCAGCAGCATTATCGAGAATGCTAGAGCCACTACTACCGATCATATTCGCACCAGCAAAGTTGCCATCGGCATCAAAAGTGATTTCAAAGGAAACTCGTCCACTGAGTCCACGGCGCACCGCCTGTTGCGGCATCACTTTATTACTCTCAACGCGAGCGATATAACCTGAACTATCGTAAGAGCCCCCACGACGTTCTACATCGCCAGGACCTGGATCACCACCTTTAGATCCAGTACCTTCATCACCAAGCCCACCATTACCAGCATTACCACCACCAGGGCCTGGTACATTGCCACTTCCTGGATTACCAACAGGATTATCAGTATTACCATTCAAATTGACTGATGCCGTCTCATTGCCACCTAAGTAAGGATTCAGATTTTTTAAGCCTTCTGTAGGCTTTCCCGATAAATCAGGCAACACACTTCCTGCTTTACCGCCCCCTGCGACGGGTTTGTCGTCAGGATGAATCTTTAGTTTCTCAGGCTCTTTCTTCTCTTGAGAAAGTTCTTGCTGCCCCATATCGAGGTTGATAACCAGATCCTTATGCGGTGTTTCTGGCGGTTTTAAATGGCCGAACCAATTCCCTACAACCCCCCAGTACGCAATATTGATAACCAATGCAGCTACGAAAGGAATTCCATATCGTTTGTCTACCATAGAATCACTTCCGTTCTGTAGCTACGCTAACAAACCGAGCACCACTAATTTTAAGATTATCTAAAATATTGATAACATCCTTATACGCAATATCCTCAGAGGCACGTACAATAAATGCCTGTTGAGGTTCTTTTGCAACAATATCTTGAATTTCATTGCCCAGTTGATCAGGGACAATCTCACGTTCATTAAGATACATCTTATGTGTAGCTGTTAATGAAATTGTGATAGGCTCAATCGTCTTAGCAGAAGAAGATGAAGCCTTCGGTAAGTTAAGAGGAATTTGTTCCTCTGTATTCATGTACAACGTACTCATCATGAAAAATACGAGCAAGAAGAAAACGATATCAATCATAGGTATAATCATGATGGTAGGTTCTTTTTGTATGCCTACTGAACTACGTTTCATCGTTGACTCCTAATATATAAATCTATAATAGAACCTAATTTTTGCTCTAACTTTGCAATATCAGAATTTACTTTATCTGTACACCAACTATGGATGGCTAATGCTACGATAGCTACTGAAAGCCCCGTTGCAGTGGCAACCAACGCTTCAGATACGCCGCCTGTAATAACAGTAGGCGCACCAATATCGCCTCCAACGGCTGCGAAGGATCGAATCATACCAACAACAGTCCCCAAAAGTCCAAGTAATGGAGCCATTGTTACCATCATGCTAAGCCAGTTAAGACCACGTTTTAAACGTTCATCCATGTAACCTACCACATCATGTAAACGGTTCTCTAAACCTTCCGCACTATATACAGACTCCACGATAGGAGACACGAATCTACTCAATGCGTCATCACTATTTTTTATAGAATTTTCTAGAGTAGACCAATTATTACTATTACGACCTGCATCAATGCTATCGGACAACTGTTGTAACTCATGATTAATATTTCTGTACGTACGAATACGTTCAAATAAAATAGTACATGCTGCTAACATGAATAGTACAAGTGGATACATAACGAAACCACCTGCATTAAATAGGTGAATTGTATACTCCATCATAGCCTCCATATAATGTATAAAATTACGTATTATTTAACAAAAAAATGGTCATCTATATTATTAGATTAACCACCAACATTGACATTATCCTATAAAGCATGTATAAGTACAATAACCCTATACCCCCTACCGTTATGGTATTTCTATAGGATTTCATTCTAACTACATATTTCATCCACCTTAAATATACATCTATCCACCATAAATAGACAACACTAAGTTATCGCATAAATAATTCATAAATATCACAAGAAATATAATAAAACCTTCTATAACAACTATATTTAACAAGATAATTTCTTATATTTTATGGTATAAACCCATTACAATTCACTTTCCATTCCCAAAAGATTCTCTGTATTTTTATAAATCTATTATTGCTTTATGAATATAATTTATTTACACATGAACAATATTCATGCTCTAAGGTTATCAATATCTTTACGGTCTATTTCTTACTCGTATATTCCTCAATACATCTTATAAACTTGTTAACATATAAACTTATACTCAAACTATAAAAATTACAATCCATATAAAAAGAGGACTAAGCCTTCATGGGCTCAGTCCTCTGATTATTCTGATTATAATAACATAAATCCTTAAAGCAAATTATATGCCATTTATAACTCTCATTTATTTTTTAGCTTTATCAGCTTTTACATTTTTATTTTCTTTTACCTTTTTAGGTTTTTCTTGTTTAACCTTTACTGGTTTTTTCGCATTAACAGCAGAACCTGCAGGCTTTACAAATGCATTGTTAAGATTTGTTGCCACTTGCAATGCTACGTCCGCATTTGGCGTAGAAACAATGGATTGACCAGCTACCGTTACAGTGTCACCACTATAGGATGCAGAACCTGACGTAATTTGATTGTTATGATACAATCGTGCCAATTTACCAGCCATGTAATAAGCACGCTCTTCGCCTGTGTAGCGGCCACTACCTGCTGGAGTATAGATATTATCACCGTTTACGTACACAGTACCATTCGATACGTTTACATGATTCCCAGAATATGTGTACATACGAGAAATATTATTGTTCACTCGATCGGACAACTTTGGATGATTGTTAGGCGCTACCACTTGTGAAAGCCCTTCACGGTAGTGTTCCCCCACTTTGTTGCGTAGTACTGCCATAGAACCAGCTGCACCACCCACATTATATGGAGATTCACTTAAAATCTTAAAGCCTAACTCATCAGCGGCTTTTTCTTGACTCATCGTAAACACTTGATTGGATAAGTAGTTGCCTGCCACATTAGATAAAATAGCTGCACCTTCACTACCACCAGCGGCAATGCCGACCGCTGTAGAAAGACCGATTTGCTTCTTAGCGCCATTAATAATATCTTTATGCTCACCATGAGAGATTTCATGAGCCATTACATAGGCCAATTGATCATCATCTAGCGTATCTAAAGCACCCTTGTTAATGGACATAACGCGACCAAGTGTGGCAAACGCATTAAACTCCTCATCAGGATTCGCATATACAACGTAGGAACGCTTTACACTAGGTGTAGCCTCTAATGTCTTCATAATTCGATTTACACGCTCTTGAGCTGCACTATCGTTTAAGTAACCAGTTTTCTCTTTTGTGCGTGCCAAACTCTCCTGTTGCCCCTCTGCAGAATTATCCATTTTATTTAATGCAGTAGATACATAAGCCATAGCAATAGCACCACCAGCTAAAGATTGTACCGCAGCAGACGCAGCACTAACAGAAACCGTTTGCATCATAGTAGGTGCCATTGTCACTGCCATAGCAACAGATAAGGTAGCCGCTGTAAGTTTCTTATTCATTCTCTCAACCTCTCATAATGATAAATATACCACTTATAATTTACATACTATCTATATAATATAGGTTTAGTGTAAATATAGAATGAATAATGGAACAATCATTCATCTATCATAAGATATTGCAAATTGTTATGGTTAATTCAAGCATTGCTAACTATTGATCTGTCATTACTGATTTAGCTGAAAGTACTACCGCTTCTTTACCATCTTTAGACACCGCACTGCCATGTGTATAGCCTACTACATCAAAGCCCGCCTCAGCACACTGCTCTGCAATGCTTTCATAATTTTCATTCTTACCACGCGTACATGTAGAAAGATGTACCGTAGTAACACCCTTTTTCTTAAAAGACTCGATTTTCTTAGCAAGATCCCCACCACTATGTGTGAAGCCCACCAACTCAATATCCTCATCAGCATACCGCTCAAAGGAATCCGCTTTATTCATAAATGCTTTCAAACAACCGCCACAAGAACAGCGCTGCATTGTCTCCTCATTAACGAGGACCGCAATTTTCTTAGCCATATGACCTCCTATAAATATGATATAAGCCTAAGTATACCATATCCATGAGAAAAATATGTGCTTCAAAGCACGATAATTAATACTAATTATATAAGTAACTCCTTCAACGTCTACTGCTTTGCTCATTAGTTCCCTTAAAAGAATAAAAATCCATACAAAAAAAGACACACCCTTCGGTGTGCCTTTAATTAATCAGCGGCTTCCTATCCTCCCAGGCCGTCTCCAGCCAAGTACTTTCGGCGTTTATGAGCTTAACTACTGTGTTCGAGATGGGAACAGGTGGATCCTCATAGCCATCGCCACTGAATCTGTCAGAGTTTGTACTCTGAAAACCACATAGAAGTATATATATTTGTTGCACATTCTGCTTAATGTTTTACGTTGCTTAAGTAAAGCCCTCGATCGATTAGTACCAGTCAGCTCCAAACCTCACGGCTCTTCCACACCTGGCCTATCTACCATGTCGTCTACATGGGATCTTACTAGCTTATGCTATGAGAAACCTCATCTCAAGGCTGGTTTCACGCTTAGATGCTTTCAGCGTTTATCCGTCCCGAACGTAGCTACCCAACTGTACCCTTGGCAGGATAATTGGTACACCAGCGGTTCGTCCACTCCGGTCCTCTCGTACTA